>JBKPMH010000050.1:0-60231 GCA_046732035.1 Verrucomicrobiota bacterium | reverse complement strand
TCTTCATCGCCTGCAACCCGGCAATGAGAATGACGAAGCTAACCACTATCGCCAGTACTGGCCGCTTGATGAATAGATCGGTAAACTTCATTTCCTAATTACGGCACGCTCTTCCTGTGCCATCGCGCTTATTTCCGTTGTTTTCGAATCTCGGCATACACCATTCGCACTTGCGGCTAAGAATCCTGTGGCTTGGGATTCAGCTGCGGCTTCGGGGCTAAATCGTTATTGATTGCCACTGACATGCCATTACGCAGTTTGAACACCCCGGTGCTGACGACCACGTCTCCCGGTTTTAGTCCCTCGGAGATGGAAACAAAATCTCCGCGCGCTTCACCAACACGCACAAAAGTCTGTCGCAACGACTGCGACTCTTTGCCGGTCTTCGGATCTTTGTTGTTCTCAATTACGAAAACAGAATTGCCGTACGGAGCATAGGAAACAGCGCTACCCGGAATTACAAGCGTCTTACTTTTCTGCGGCAAAGCGACGTCGACTTTGACGAACATTCCTGGATGCAACATATGATCCGGATTTTCCAAAGTTGCCTGGACGCCAACATTACGCGTCACCGCGTCGACCATGGAATTGATGGCGGTTACTTTTCCTTTGAACTCGTGCCCTGGCAATGCGTCGGCGTGCACGCGTGCCTCATATCCGGTGTCAAGTTTGGGAAGGTTCTGCTGAGGCAGCGCGAAATCGACAAACACCTTGTCGAGGGCAGTCAGTTGAACCACTTGCTGACCGGAGTTGATCATTTGTCCAACGTTCACTTGTCTAATTCCGAGCAGCCCATCGAATGGTGCACGCACCTGTTTCTTCGCGATAAAGGCGCGCATATTGTCCACGGCGCCTTGTTTTTGGCCAAAGGTTGACTGAGCAGCATCCAATTCCTGCTTCGACACGACCTTTTGCGCCGCCAAATTGCGTATTCGCTCGAGGTTTGCTTTCGCCAATTCCAAATCGGCTTCCGCGGTACGCAGTTGCGCTTCTTCGGCCGAGCTGTCCAGCCTCACCAGCACATCGCCCTGTTTCGCGACGCCACCATTTTGGAAGTCGATTTCGGCGACAACTCCGCCCAGCTCGGTGGAAACCACCGCACCCTGAACAGCCGAAACGGATCCGATCGCGGACAGCATAGGCGCCCAATCCTCTTCTTTTGCAACCGCACTCGACACGGTGGTCGGGGGCATTACCATCGGCGTGCTCATCATCTTGCCGATCTGCAGGGCTTTTATCCCAAAGACAAACCCCACGATTGCGATGAGCAGAGCTACCGCGAGAGCAAGACTTCGCCATCGCCGTCTGGGTTTTGCACTCGAGCGTACTGGAACGCTTGAAACAGTTTTTGCTATATCATGCATAAATCGGTTCCACTTCCGGTTTGAACAATAAGCTCCAGAGTCTACGGGTTACTTCCAATTGTCGGGTGCGGCGCTCTGCCGCCGTCATCCCGTGTGGTCGCAATACGTCGAGCATCAGCATGCCGCGTGCGACAGCAAAAATTAGTTCCGCCAATTCATTCGGCGTCAGCCCGTGAGCTGCATTTTGTCCTTCCGGAGCCCGGGAGATCAAATCTCGCACCCCGTCCATAGCGGTTTCCAAAACATCCCGGACCAAATCCGCCACCTGCGGATTTCGGGACGCTTCGGCGTAAAGATCGACCACGAATGCCGACACCAATTGCGGTGCGTCTTCGCAGCAATGGGCGGTGAAGAGAATCTCGAGCGATTCACGCAGCGTCGGGGCCTGACGTGCGCGCTCCAGCATTTCGCCGATCTCCTTTTTATGCCGATCGGCCATTGCGGAAATCACTGCTTCTTTATTTTCGAAGTAGCGATAAATGAGTCCGACGCTGATCCCTGCCTCGCTGCTGATATCATGCATGCTGGTTTGATGAAATCCGCGTCTGGCAAAGCAGACCAGGGCGGCCTCAAGGATCTGGGAACGCCGGTCGCCATTGAAAGAGTCGATCTGGGGTTGTGACATAAGCCGGGAAGATGAATGAACGTTCATTCATTGTCAAATCCGTTTACAAACCGATTCGAACAGATCGATTCCGCGTCGTACCCAGCGCATTGGACCAATTGCGCAATTACCCGAAATCCGCGCCAGTCAGAAGCCTACAGATTCGCAACCCAAACCACGCGTTTACTAGCCCCGGTGCGAAATGTCCGACATCTCGTACACTTGGCTGGTCAGCGTCGCAGGAAGCCGATTTGGTTGTTGAACAAACTGCATAATCGACAAGATCACGCTTAAACCCAGCAGCGCGTAAACCGCCGTTTCCATGATGCTTCGGCCCTTCTCCTCCGACTGGACCAGCAATGCGTAAGTGGTGTCATTGTTCATAAGCCTTTGAATCCTTTCTTTTGAAGACGTCAGCCATTTTCGCTTTTGTCTAAAGTTGTTGATCCTTCATGATTGCTTTGAACGTTGGATGCGGCAGCGGCATGGATTGGATTCAAACAAAAACAGATTTATTGCGGACGTTTCCACCTGACAGCCGCTATCTCATCGGTGTTTCGGCCGGTCGCGATTCCGTCGCGTTGGCGCACTGGCTGACCAACGGCGGATATAAAAGACTTATCTTATGTCATTTGAACCACCGATTGCGTGGGCGATCGAGCGATGCCGACGCACGTTTTGTGGAAAAGCTTGCGACAAAATATCAGCTGGATTTTGAACTCGGCTCCGCAAACGTTACCGTGCTGGCCAAAAAGAAAAAGCTGTCGATCGAAAGCGCAGCACGTGACTGCCGCTACGCATTTTTCGCGAAGGTCGCAAAGCGTCGGCGCTGCCACACCATTTTTCTCGCCCATCACGCTGACGATTTGGTCGAAACGTTCCTGATGAATCTTTTTCGTGGTGCAGGCACTACAGGTCTCGCAGCCATGCGTGAGGTTTCTACTCGCTGTATTGATGATGTCGGCCTGACGATTGTCCGGCCACTGCTCGGTCTCTGGCGCAAGCAGGTCGACGAATATGTCCACTCATATGGGATTACCTTTCGCGAGGATGCATCGAACCAGAACCTCAGTCCTCTTCGCAACCGAATCCGTCATCGCCTCATTCCTTACCTGGAAAAAATTCTCGGTCGCAACGTTCGATCCGCCGTTTGGCGTGCTGCGACGATTACGGGCGACGAAGAAGCTTGGATCGACGAACAGGTCCCCTGTTCGGCCAAAGCCCAATTTCCGGTCGCGCAGCTCCGCGCCTTGCCGGTGGCGCTTCAACGGCGGGCAATTCTAAAATGGTTGCGGGCGCAAAATGTTGCTGAAGTTGGTTTCGACGCGATTGAGCGTGTCCGTTCATTGCTCGACCCAGCTGCACGAGTGGCAAAAATTAACCTCGCGCGCGATCAGCACGCGCGCCGTCGTGCAGGAAAGATTTTTATCGAGTAATCGAATGCTGGAGCAATGGCTAGCGAAGTGGCGAAACAAATGCATTACTCCACTACTCCAGAATCCCATCACTCCAATGTCTGATATTCGCGTCCGCTTTGCTCCCTCGCCCACAGGCTACCTGCACATAGGCGGAGCGCGCACAGCGCTTTTCAACTGGCTGTTTGCGCGGCATCACGGCGGAAAATTTGTTCTGCGAATCGAAAATACCGATGTTAAACGAAACACCGAAGAAGCGATGGCAGCCATTTATGAAGGGCTGGAGTGGCTCGGCCTGAATTGGGATGAGGGACCACATGTGGGCGGCGAGTTCGGACCGTATTTGCAAAGTGAGCGAACTGAGCTTTACCAGCGCTATCTACAGAAACTTCAAGATGGCGGTCACATCTTCGAGGATCAGGGCGCCTTGCGCTTTCGATCACCGCGCGAACACGTTACTGTCGACGACCTCGTTCACGGCAAAATCGATTTCGATCTCACTAACCCTGAGACACACCCAGACATGACGATCCGGCGTCCAGACGGCTCGTGGATCTTTCATTTCGTTAATGTCATTGACGACCTCGAAATGAAAATCTCGCATGTGATCCGAGGCGAAGATCATCTTTCCAACACGCCTAAACATATCGAGATCATTCGGGCGTTGGGAGTCACTCCGCCGCAATACGCACATATTCCACTAATCCTAAACCGCGACGGCTCGAAAATGAGCAAACGGGACGAGGGCGCGCGAGTGGAGTACTACATCCGGCGTGGCTATTTGCCGACGGCCGTGCGTAACTATTTGTGTCTATTGGGCTGGTCGCCAAAGGACAACCGCGAGAAAATCGACATCGACGAAATCATCCGGATTTTCGATGTTAAAAATATCGGGCGCAGCTCAGCGACGTTTGATCCCGACAAACTCCATTGGCTGAACGGAGAATATGCACGCGAATTAAGCGATTCCGAATTTTGCGACCTCGCAGTCGCGACACTGAAATCAAGCGGGGTAAACCTTGATGATTTTCCGGAGAAATACGTTCGCGACGCGATGCAAACCTGCAAAGGCAAGATCAATACGTTCGATGAGTTGCCCGCGTATTGCGGGTTCTATTTCAGAGACACCCTAGAATACAACCCTGAAGGAGTCTCCAAGCACTTCACGGCTAAAAACAAGCTAGGGCTCAAGGCTGTTCGCGATGCGCTAAGCAGTCTGAAGAAATTCGATGCCGCCGAAATCGAAACGACATTGAAAAGCACCGCTGCAACTCTGGGCGTAAAAGTCGGAGCGATGGTTCATCCAACTCGACTCGCCGCCACCGGGAGCAATGTGGGACCGAGTTTGTATCACTTGCTTGAAGTTCTAGGAAAAGAAAAAGTCGTGACGCGCATCGATCGCGCGCTTTCGATGTTTTAACAGGGCAAGCCATGCGCTCGCCCTACAACGGCCATTTCCGCGTCGGAGCATATCCGCGTCGTAGGGCAGGCGCTCCGCCTGCCCAGCTCGTCAGGATCGGTTCGCCGCTTTCGCCCAAGTGTCTCTCAATGTAGTCGTGCGGTTCCAGACCTGTTTTTCATTGGTGGAATCTGGATCAAGAGCAAAATAGCCGAGTCGCTCAAATTGATAACGCTCTTCCGGATCGGCTTTCGCGAGAGTTGGCTCGCATTTTGCGGTCACAACTTCCAGCGAATTTGCATTAATAAATGATTTAAAATCACCGGCAGCATCAGGTTCAGGCACGCTAAACAGTCGATCATACAACCGAACCTCTGCATCGATCGCCTGCGCGGCGCTGACCCAGTGTATTGTTCCTTTCACTTTGCGACCGGCGGTCGGTCCGCCGGATTTGCTATCCATATCCACTGTGCATCGAAGCTCAGTCACGTTGCCACCCGGATCTTTCACGACTTCATCGCACTTGATGATGTAAGCGTATTTCAGGCGCACTTCGCCGCCGGGGCGCAGCCGAAAGTATTTCGCCGGCGGCGTTTCCATGAAATCGTCGCTCTCGATGTAGAGCTCACGGCTGAACGGAACCTTGCGCGTGCCAGCGCTTGGATCTTCCGGATTGTTGATCGCATCCAGCTCTTCGACTTTTCCCTCGGGATAGTTCTTCAATACGACCTTGATCGGTCGCAGCACCGCAAGCCGACGATTGGCCGTGCGGTTAAATTCATCACGCATCGTGTGTTCGAGCACAGCCATGTCGGTCATGCTTGGATATTTCGTGATCCCGATATTGTACGCGAAAGAGCGCAACGCGCTCGCGGTGACTCCGCGCCTACGTAAACCAGAAATAGTAAGCATCCGCGGATCGTCCCAGCCGCTGACAAGCTTTTCGTTCACCAAGTGGATCAGTTTGCGTTTACTCATGACCGAATAAGTCAGGTTCAGCCGCGCAAATTCGTATTGATGAGGACGCGGTTCAGCTAATTCGAGCGCTTCGAGGATCCAGTCATAAAGAGGGCGATGCACTTCGAATTCGAGCGTGCAAACGGAGTGCGTGATCCCCTCAATGTAATCGCTAAGCGTGTGCGCCCAGTCGTACATTGGATAGATACACCATTTATCGCCGGTGCGGTGATGCGACGCGTGCCGGATGCGATAAAGAACTGGATCGCGCAGCCACACGTTCGGGGCATTCACGTCGATTTTCGCTCGCAATGTGCGCGCGCCATCGGGAAACTCCCCTGATTTCATGCGCGCGAAGAGATCGAGATTGTCTTCGATTGCGCGATCGCGAGAGCTACTTGCCTTTCCGAGCCGGCGATACGTATCCGTTTCTTCGGGAGTCATATCGCAAACATACGCCTTGCCTTTGCGTATCAGATCGACGGCGTATTCGTAAAAGCGATCGAAATAATCCGATGCATAAAACGGTGTGCCACCCAGGTGCTTGTCCGCCCAGCCATCGATCAACCAATGCACGTCGGTCATGATTGACTCGACGTATTCCGCTTCCTCCTTTATCGGATTCGTATCGTCCATGCGGATGTTACAAACCCCGCCAAACTCGCGAGCGATCCCAAAGTTGAGGCAAATCGATTTCGCGTGGCCGATATGCAGGTAACCGTTGGGTTCTGGCGGGAAGCGCGTGCAGATTTGGTTGTATTTGCCCGTACGCAGGTCGTCCGCGACGATATCGCGAATAAAATCCGAAGGCCTTTCAGTTTCAGTCGTCATCACAACTGACAAACTATCGACGAAGGGTTGGGCTCGACAACTTTGCCGCAGTAAATCTCCACGTTAAGCTTCATCTGATGTGTATCATTCTAGCCGAAATGGAGAATCCCGGCGACAAACGATCGGGGACACTCGCGGCCGGGAGTGTTCCGCCGTTGCGGGCAGATGCTTCATTCCATTGCGGATGACATGAAAAACCCACAGACCACCCAACGTTACACCCTCGGCGATCTTGAAAACTGGCCTGAGAGCGTCCGGAACGTTCATCCCTCGGTCCGGCTTGGAATTTTTGGCGATCCAGTCGCGCATTCGCTTTCACCGGAAATGCAAAATGCGGCTCTGCACGCCTGCGAGATCGATGCTCAGTACGCACGTTTTCATATACGACCGACTGAACTGAGGTCGGCCCTGCGCTTTTTACGAGACCTTGACTTCGTAGGTGTCAACCTGACCGTACCGCACAAACTCGCCGGTTACATGCAGATCGATGAGGCCGATGAATCGGCGCGTCGGATAGAAGCGGTCAACACGATTCGCCTTCGCGATAAGAAACTTATTGGATCAAATACTGATGGTGAAGGTTTCCTGCGCGCCGTCCGCAATGAGTTCTCGGTCGATCTTCGTGATCTTCGAATCCTGATACTCGGCGCCGGCGGCGGAACGGGACGCGCAATCGCCTGGCAATGCGCACTCGAGAATTGTGAGCGACTGGTCCTCGTCAATCGGACTTTGGAGAAAGCGAGGGTGCTCACGGAAAATCTGCGAGCCTTCTTTGCCGGCCCGCGTGTGCTTGGCCCTGCAGCGCGCCTCGAAGCAGTACCATGGGAGGAATCCGCAATCCGCACGCAACTTTCGGATGTCGATCTAATTGTGAATGCCACTCCCCTGGGAATGAAGCTGAGCGATTACGCCCCGATCCCGGGACGCTTAATCGCTCCGTACCACATGGTTTTCGATTGCGTGTATGCGCCTTCCAAAACTGCTCTTCTGCGGGCGGCCGACCAAGCTGGAGCGCGCAGCGCAAACGGTTTGTCGATGTTGCTGTACCAGGGAGCCCAATCGTTTTCGATTTGGTTTGATCGCGAGCCACCCATTGCCGTGATGCGTGAGGCGCTTTTGTAAGGCAAATCTGTCAGATGCCTTAAGGGCTAAACGGCGCCAGATTCGCACCCCGTACCGCTGGCCCTCGGTTTGTAATTCTTCTGGAAACCGCGATATTAGTCGATGGTAAGCGCAGGCGTAAACTTTGGGCGTCCACGTCAGACTGGCGTTGATCTGGCAGAACAGTTGCTGGAACTCAAGCGCAAGCGAAACGCTGTTATTCTCTCGCATAACTACCAAGTACCCGAGTTACAGGACGTTGCCGATTTCGTAGGCGATTCGTTAGGCTTGAGTTATCAGGCGGCGAAAACGGATGCCGACGTAATTTTGTTTTGCGGCGTCCATTTTATGGCAGAAACGGCTAAAATTATCAATCCAGCCAAACGTGTAATTCTGCCTGACCTCGAGGCGGGCTGTTCGCTTTCCGAATCATGTCCGCCGCAACAGCTGGCAGAATTTTTAAAGAAGCATGCCGACAAGGATTACTACGTTATTGCCTACATCAATTGCAGCGCGGGGGTGAAGGCGTTGTCCGACGTTATTTGCACCAGTGGCAACGCCGACAAAATCGTGCGTGCCGCACCGAGTGATCGAAATATTCTTTTTGTTCCGGACCAAAATCTCGGTGCGTGGGTCATGGAGCGGACGGGACGCAAAATGGATTTGTGGCAGGGCAACTGTTACGTACACGTCGAGTTCACAGCGCGCAGTATTGGTAAGATCCGAGAACAATATCCAAATGCGCCGGTTGTGGCCCACCCGGAGTGCACCTACGCCGTGCGCATGCTGGCTGATGAAGTCTGTTCCACAGAAAAAATGGTAACTTTTTGCAGAGAATCGCCAGCGCAGGAAATCATTGTCGTCACTGAAGCCGGTCTGTTGCACCGTCTCAGTAAAGAAATCCCTCACAAAACCTTCATTCCCGGTCCGACAGATAACTGTTTTTGTGGCGAATGCCGGTTTATGAAGATGAACACGATCGAAAAGGCGTACCACGCGCTACTGAACATGGAACCGGAAATCACTTTGCCAGAGCCATTGCGCAAGCGCGCCGAGCTACCCATCCGACGGATGCTTGAGCTGAGCAAATAGCTTCAGGGCGGCAAGGCCGGTCCTGGGAAACGATTGACTAGAACGCCACGGCGTCTGACGCGCGTAGCCGCGCAAACGAGGGATTAGCGGCAGACGCAGAATGTGACTCGATCTTTTTCACTCGCCAAACTGGCAGCAATTTTTCAACACTTGCTTATCTATCAAAACATTCAATCAGACTCAGCAAAAAAGAAAACCTTCAGCATTTGTCATTGCCAGACTGCTGGCCTGCGTGTGCGTTGCACCGAATGCAAAGGCCGTTAACCCGGCACCAGACGGTGGGTATCCCGGCGGAAACACGGCGGAAGGGCAAAACGCTCTCCTCAATCTATCTAATGGTGCATACAACACGGCGGTCGGTTTCTTATCTCTCCTTAGCAATCAAGAAGGCCAGTTCAACACTGGTCTCGGCGCCGGAACTCTGCTTTCCAACATCGGACAACAAAATACAGCGATTAGTGCGGGCGCGCTTTTATCAAACACCACAGGCGTTAAAAACACAGCTGATGGGACGTTCGCATTGTTTGGCAACATTGACGGAAACAGCAACACAGCGAGCGGCGTTGGTGCACTTTTTAACAACACGAGTGGGTCGAGCAACACGACCAGCGGCTACAACGCACTCTTGAGCAACACAACAGCCGGCGATAACACCGCCCTCGGCACGACTGCCCTTTTCAGTAACACAACCGGCGAGTTCAATACAGCAGTTGGTTCTCAATCGCTACGAGACAACATAGATGGGGACAGCAATACGGCTATCGGTGATTCGGCCGGCTTCAGCCTCACCGGCAGCGGAAATGTCTGTATCGGCGCAGGCGTGAATGGAGTCGCTGGCGAGAACAACATCACGCGCATTCGCAACGGGTACGAGTCGGTAGCGACTGAGAGAGCGGTTTATGTGACGTCAGACAACAGGATTGGGACGTTATCTTCTTCGCGTCGCTACAAGGAACAAATCAAGCCAATGGAGCGCGCCAGCGAGGCGATTCACCAACTCAGTCCAGTGACCTTCCGCTACAAAAAAGAAATCCATGCAGCGCATTCCCTATCCTTCGGCCTTATCGCAGAGGAAGTAGCAAAAGTAAATCCAGACCTCGTGACACCGGATAGCGAAGGCAAACCAGAAACCGTGCGCTACGAAGCTGTCAATGCGATGTTACTCAATGAATTCCTCAAAGAACATCGCAAGGTACAGGAGCAGGCAAGCGCGATTGGAGAGTTGAAGGATGAGATTGCGAGCCTCACGCAGACTGTGAAACAGCAGACGACGCAAATCCAGAAAGTAACTACCGAGCTTGAGTCGACCAAGGCTGCAGGGCGACTCGTTGCAGATAGTGAGTGAAGTTTGATCGCAAACGCTGACTTCGGGTGGCGGTCTACCACCGCGCGGCTAGAACTAGATTACTTTTATTGATGACATGTACCCATTCAAGGTTTCTTCTGACACAAAGTGATCACTGAAAAATCTATTCAGCAGCGAATCGAGCAGCTGCAAGCCGGCGGAATTATCGATCTGCATTTCGACTTGCCGATGGACTTATACGAAAAGCGCGAGCGCGACAATGTACTCGCCACCGAATTTTTACCGGCACTGAAAACCGGCAAAATTGGCGTAGTTGGGGCCGCCATCTATATCGAGGACCGTTATCTTCCAAACGACGGCTTGCGGATTGCCCTTGGTCAACTGACGCGCCTGTATGCCGAAACGCAGGCCTGCCCTGAGTTCACGATTTGCAAGAGTTACAGTGATATCGAGAACGCGTTCAAAAAAGAAAAAATCGGACTGCTGATTACCATGGAAGGAGCAGAGCCACTCGGAACCGACTTAAATCTTCTGCGCGTCTTCTATGAGCTTGGAGTCCGCTCAATGGGACTCACGCATGCGCGAACCAATGAGGCGGGGCACGGTGGAATCTTCGCTTCGACTGGTTCATCACAGGAGGGTCTTACCCAGTTCGGGCGTGATCTCGTGCGAGAATGCGAGAAGCTCGGCGTGATTATCGACCTTGCTCACATTAATCCAGCCGGGTTCAACGAGATTTTATCTTTGGCGACAAAGCCGCCGATTGTTTCACACACAAACGCCCGGCATTACTACGACATCGAGCGCAACATCAGCGATGAGCAGATCAAAATGATCGGTGAACGGCAAGGCGTGATTGGCGTTAATTCAGTCCTGATAACTCCAAAAGAACAGGAAACCACTCTCGATCGTTACATCGACCACATTGAATATATCGCCAATTTGATTGGCATCGACAGAGTGGGAATTGGGTTTGATTTTTTTGAGTTTATTTACAGTCAATGGCCGGAGTCGGCGAAAAAAGAGCTATCCGAAAAGCTTACTACTCCTCATTTCATTCCCAACCTAAAGAACCATTCTGATACGCGAAACCTCACTCGAAAATTGATCGAGCGCGGTTTCACCGACCAGCAGATTGAAAAAGTTCTGCGCGGGAACTGGCTGCGGATTTTTAAGGAGTGGCTGTAGTCGCGCAAATGGCAGCGACTGAGCGTTAACGAATTTTGCTTGTCACACAAGGAGGTTGTGACCACTCTCACAACGTTGTGAGGGCCTCCTCCACTGCCCTCGAACCGATGCTCAAACGCACACAAGCAACTACTCCATGCTAAGTAACAAGGGATTGAATTTACGATGCGATTAACGCAGCTAGTTTCGGTTGTATTGATTGCCGCGTTAGTTTTGTCACTAAAGGGAAGTTTGCCTTTAGTCTCAACAGCCAACGGAAAAACTCAGAACAACTCACAACGACAAGTAGTCGAGTCATCTTCGACTCGAGACGCTCCTCCGGATACGACACCGTACTGGCGGTCCGCGGTTTCCGAGGATCACGCCCCAAAGGGAGCAAGACCAATCCCTCTCGTTCCCGGCATTTTCATCGTGGATACCGTTGTGAACAACACCGATCCCAACCTGACGAACACCGATACCTTTAACGATGGCGAAACCTCCATAACAGTAAATCCGGCCAATCCCAACGAAGTCGTTATCACGGCTTTTTCAGGGAGTTGGGGAACAAATGCGCCGCTTTGGCATTCAACCGACGGCGGAAATATCTGGACCAAACAATTCACCATTCCTGTCCCACCGGGCATAGCGGCGGCAGGCTGTCCGTGCGATCAGACCATCGACTATGGCACGGCTAACCAAATGTTTGGCACCTTTCTTATTAGCGACATCTTTAGTGGAATAACTACGAACCCGGCAAGTGCCGCGGCATGGAACTGGCTTGTTATTGGCGGCATCACACAGCCTACAAATATCAATAACCTGCCGCCGCCCGCAGGGGTAGACCAACCGTGGCTTCTCGTAAATCCGGATCCGATGATCCCAATACAAGACAACGTGTATGACGGCTATGATGATTTTACTAACGGAAACAACTGCGTGGGTGACGCTTGTAATGAGCGAGTATCTGTCTCCTACGGAGCTAATCCACCGAATTTCACGGTAGATAACCAATCGGGCACAGCTACAGGTAGCATCAACCCCGGTCATCGGCTTGCAGTCGATCCGCGAAACGGTTTCGTCTACAGCTTGTTTCAGCGGAACATCGCTCCAGGAAATGGGGGATCGAAAAACATCAACTATATGCTCAACCGCTCCACGGATGGCGGAGCCACTTGGGTCCTAAATGGAATGGCCGGCGGGATCATTGTGGCCAATGGCGACAGCACGCAACCGACTCCGAAGTTTGGTACAGTGAACGCTCTGCTTGGCGGAGTCGACCACGCGGCCGTGGATCCCAACAATGGGGACGTCTATTACATCTATGGAAATCGCGATGCCAATACCGGTAATAATCGGCTGGCCGTCCGCCGAATCGAAGATGACGGCAACGGTGGCGTTATCGTGGGACCAGAACATTTCGTGACAGGTCAGACACAAGCCGCGATTCCATCGGCAGCTGTAACGACTGACGGAACAGTCGGGATTTTCTACTATACCTTCGACGGGTTCTCCCAAGATAACTTCCCGATTTTCACAGCTCACCTCGCCCAGAGCAGCGATCAGGGTCTGACCTTCAGCGATCAAACGCTGGTGACGTTTCTGTCGTCAGCGATGGACAATGGTAACCCCAGGCAGCGAGTGCTCGGAGACTACATGCAAATGAAGGCAGTAGGTGATTGTTTCTACGGAGCTTTCACAGCGAATGGCGTGCCCTTTGGCCGGCCTTTCGCTAACCACGACCCAATTTTCTTTAGAGTCTGCTCCGTCGCGCCGCCAAGACCAACTCCGACTCCAAGGTCACGCCCGACCCCGGCGCCACGTCCAACGCCGCACTAAGAAGTAACTCAGTGTAAGGGGCCGGCTAACGCGCTGGAACAGAAACCGTATACGTGATCAACGTGCACACCACGACCATACCGATCATGGCGATGATGAATATTCCATCCGCGATTTTTTCAAGCCGGTGCATTCTACGCAGGCCTCGCGAGCGAAGCGCCCAGTAAGAAAGCAAACAGGAAATCAGAAATAGTAGGGCGTCGCCGGCCAGGACATCATCTGCAAGCGTGTCCGCGGTTCCGAGCGTGATCACAACGCGAATCAATCCGATCACAGTCAGGCAAACGCCGACCATTGCCGAGGAGACAGTAAAGATATGAATGCAAATATCTTGCTCAAGGTGAGTGTCTCCGCCGCGTTGCGGTTGCTTTTCTCGTTTCATGCAAGCCCATACTTAGACTGGTCACGAAACCGACTGTTCAGAGATTTGCGCGGCTGATTCTTCGCTTACTCTTGCTCTTGGTTCTGCTCTTGCTCATTCTGGCCAGATGAAATCTCAATTCGATGCGCAAGAGCGGCCACGAGGCCCGGCATGGTACTGGCGCATTGAATTGCGAAAGTAAGAACAACAGCAAGAGGGCGGCTTGAAATTCATTAATTTGACGCGCCGGACCGAGATTGGTGCGAATTCATACTATGTCGAGATAGGTCACCATCAACTCGTGCTCGATTGCGGAATGCATCCCAAGGAAACAGGTGAGGATGCACTGCCGAATCTCAAGGCACTCGCCGGCCGGGAAATTGAAGCAATCCTGATCTCCCACGCTCATCAGGATCACATCGGCACATTGCCTGTGCTAATGCGACGCTTTCCAAGCGCTCACATTTTCATGACGGAAGCCACGGCCGATATCGGCAACGTGCTTTTGCATAACTCGGTCAATGTAATGACTCGGCAACGCGAGGAAGTCGGTCGCGCAGTCGCGGGGTTATATCCGCTTTTCACGCATCGAGAAACGGATCGCGCATCGGAACACTGGCGTTGGTGTCCATTACGTCAACCTATCTCCATTTCCGGCGAGCGTGCCGCCCAGCGCGAGAAAGACGCACTAACTTTCGAGTTCTTCGACGCAGGCCATGTACTGGGCTCAACCGGAATTCTCCTGCAAGCAGAAGGCCTAACCGTCTTTTACACCGGAGACGTCAATTTCGACGACCAGACAATCATGGGAGCCGCAAGGTTTCCTGATGAAAAGATTGACGTTCTGATCATGGAATGCACGCGAGGCGATCACCCAAAACCCATGGGCTGGACACGCGCCGGTGAAGAGCGACGTCTGGCCGAAGCGATCGGCGGTGCTTTTGAGCGACGCTCGTGTGTGCTCATGCCGGTCTTCGCGCTGGGAAAAACCCAGGAGATCCTGGCAATGCTTTACAAATTCAGGCGCGAAAGGGTTTTGCCCGAATTTCCAATCTACATTGGCGGCCTCAGCTCAAAGATGACTGATATCTATGATCGGCGCGCACACACAACGCGCCGGCAATTACCACATCTGCAATTAATGAGGGAAGCCGCGCCGTTCATACTGAACGACGAAACAGTGCGCGACGCGCCCTTGCGGCCTGGACGGCTTTATCTGCTCTCCAGCGGGATGATGACACCGAAAACGCTTTCCAACGTTCTTGCTCAGCGGCTAATCGAAAATCCGCAGCATTCTATTTTTTTTGTCGGCTATGCCGATCCGGAATCGCCTGCCGGTCTTCTACGCAATGCAGGAAGAAATACGGAAGTTGCATTGGACCCCGACAAGCCGGTCCAACCCGTCCGCTGCAACATCGAAGAATTCCAGTTCAGTGCGCACGCCACGCGTGAAGCACTCATCGACTACGCCAAACGTTTGGCGCCCGCCAAAATTGTTCTTGTCCACGGCGATCCATCAGCGGTGGAGTGGATGCGCTCAACGTTGTCAGCGGAGCTTCCCAGATCGGAGATCTTTGTGCCGACCCCCGGCATCGAGTTAGAACTCTAGAGGCGTTCCACAAGCGCTAATGGTAAATTGTGGCGACGAGACGAGGAAGTCGATCATCGCTACAGCCAAATGAGAATAGTTTCCTGGAACATTAATTCGCTTCGGAAGCGCCAGGACCGCCTTTTTGCATGGCTAGAGGCCACAGGGCCGGATATTGTCTGTTTGCAGGAAACGAAATGCGCAGACGATCAATTTCCCGCGTTGGGTCTCCAAACCGCCGGTTACCACGCCGCTTATCATGGCGAAAAATCGTACAACGGCGTCGCCATCCTGTCGAAAACCGAGCTGCGCGATGTGCGTCCGTCGCTGTGCGACGAAGTCGTGGACGAGCAGGCGCGCGTAATCGCAGCGACCATCGATACCCTCAGAGTTTTTTCAATCTATGCGCCGAACGGTCAGGCGGTCGGTTCTCCGGCATACGAATACAAACTACAATGGTATCGCCGACTGCGAGATTGCATCGCACAAGAAACATCCGGCAAGGTTGCGGTGTGCGGCGATTTCAATGTCGCTCCGGAAGACACCGACGTTTACGACGTAAATTTATGGCGTGGCGCAATCATGTGTTCCGACGGCGAACGTGCCGCGTTTCAACAGTTGTGTGCAATGGGCTTGCGCGACACGTTGCGAATTCATCACAAAGAACGCGACCTCTTCAGTTGGTGGGATTATCAGATGCGCGCTTTCGAGAAGAACCGCGGCCTGCGTATCGACGCCATTCTGGCTAATGAAAAGCTAGCGGAACATTGCACCGCGTCGGGGATCGATGTTGAAATGCGCAAGGGGAAGGAACCGTCCGATCACGCGCCGGTTTGGGCGGATTTTCAGGTCTAGTGAGACTTGATTGGTAAGAAGTCAACGCAGGAGGTGATCGCAAAAACGGAAACTTTCTTACTTCTCAGTTCCAGCCTCTCACGTTCTACTAACCAAAATTACCACGCTCTGATGCACCTACGCGTTTCAAAACCGCCAACTAAGCCTCTCATGATTTGGGATGGTGAGTGTCATTTCTGCAAGCGGTGGATCGAACGTTGGCGTGAAATCACGGTTGGGAGGGTGGATTATGCCACCTATCAGGAGGCAGCATCGCGGTTCCCGGAAATTCCAGTCGAAAAATTCCAACGAGCAGTTGCATTTATCGAACCGGATGGCGAAACGTTCTTTGCCGCCCAGGCGGTATATCGTTCTTTGCGATATCGACCATCGAGAAAATGGCTGGTTTGGAGCTACAGTCATGTTCCTGGTTTCGCCGGTGTTTCCGAGACAGCTTACAAATTCATCGCCCGCCATCGCAGTCTTGGATCAATCGTTACCCGATTGTTGTGGGGCAAAGACGTACGGCCGCCGACTTATTTTTGGGCGCGTCGCTGGTTTCTGCGCATGCTTGGACTCGTTTATCTGATCGCATTCGTGTCGCTTTGGGTGCAAGTGGATGGACTCGTTGGGAGCAACGGAGTGTCGCCGGTTAGCCGGTTTCTTCCAGCAGTTCGCCAGCAACTTGGGCAAGACGCTTACTTTCTTTTGCCAACGCTTTGCTGGTTCGATTCGAGCAACGCTTTTCTCCATTTGCTTTGTGGAGGCGGCACCGTCTTTTCGTTGCTTCTAATTTTCGGAATTGCACCTGCGCTTATGCTCGTCTTGCTTTTCATTTTCTACCTGTCGCTGACGATTGCCGGACAGGTGTTCCTCAACTTCCAATGGGACGTCCTGCTTCTGGAAGCCGGGTTTTTGGCAATTTTTATTGCTCCATGGCGACTATTCCCATCGGACCTGATATGGTGGCCGCGTCTCAGGGCGCCGACTGCAGCCGCTCCGGTTTCACGAGTGGGCTTGTTTTTACTCAAGTTCCTGTTTTTCAAACTAATGCTCATGTCGGGCGTGGTGAAACTGACTAGCGGCGACAATTCCTGGGGTTGGGCAAATCACTCATTTCATTGGAGCCTGTTAACGGCACTTGATTATCATTACTGGTCGCAGCCGTTGCCTACTGCGTTCGCGTGGTGGGCGGACAAAAGCCCGGAATGGTTCAAACATTTCTCGGTAGCCTTTTGTCTCGCGGTAGAGATCATCGTGCCATTCCTTATTTGGGCGCCACGACGCCCCCGGCTGCTGGCGGCAGGATTAATAATTTTCCTTCAAGTCGTGATCGCGGTTACCGGCAACTATTGCTTTTTCAATCTGCTCACGATCGCGTTGTGCTTGCTGCTAATTGATGACGCGGCAATCGGGATATCACCGCGAAACATCCCCGCACCCATCCCTCCCCCTGCAGGTGCCAGCCCAATCCGGGCCCGTGGCATCTTATCAAGGTATTTGTGTACGTATGCGGCTTTCGCAGTGATTGTTGTGACGTTACCGATCAACGCATGGCTGATTTTCAGCGCATTTAAACCCGAGAGCAGACCACCGGCTTGGGTGGCAAACTTTTACGAACGACTCGAAGCGTTTCGAATCGTAAACGGCTACGGACTGTTTCGCGTGATGACCAAGGATCGTGACGAAATCGTAATCGAAGGCAGCTCCGACGGTATTGAATGGCTGCCATATGAGTTCAAATGGAAACCGGGCGAGTTAAAGCGCGCACCTGGCTGGTGTGCTCCGCACCAGCCCAGGCTTGATTGGCAGATGTGGTTTGCCGCGTTGGAATCTCCAGAGCAAAATCCGTGGCTGATCGGGCTTGTCGCCAGGCTGCTGGAAGGATCACGAGATGTAACCCGCCTGCTTGCACATGATCCCTTCCCGGGTAAACCGCCCCAGTACATCCGGGCCATGTTTTATCGATATCGTTTTACGACTTCCGCGGAACGCCGGCAAACCGGCGCCTGGTGGAAACGCCAGGAACTCCGTGAGTACTTACCGACAATCTCCCGGGATCAGTTGCGCTAGGCGAGAATTGTCATCATCCACCCAAGTTGAGGGTCCCGTGTTCACGCGTATATTCGCTGCGTGTCCAAGGAAGAGCAGATCGTAACAGAAGGCACGGTCACTCAGGTACTACCGGGAACCATGTTTCGGGTCGATTTACCCGGGCACCGCAATGTGCTCGCCCATATCTCGGGCAAGATGCGCAAGCATTTCATTCGGATCGTCCCCGGCGACAAGGTTTCAGTCGAGCTTTCACCCTACGATCTGACAAAAGCGCGTATCATTTTTCGCGAACAATAACGCGCTTTAGGTTCACCAGGTTAAGACCGCAAACCGTTCCAAGTGCGATTGCCTTCGGGGGATCTCCGACGTGCTGCTCAACTTTGGTTGTAGATTTGTTTGCCGAATTTGTTAACCACGCGGATACTTCCACCGATAATCAACCGGAGAATACCAATGGCAGAAGAGAATATACCACAACAAGGGGCACCCCCCGCAGCTGACGCACGCGACAAGCTGGAGAGCAGCAAACAACATGCGCGCAGAGCAGCTGAAGACCTGAAATCAGCGGCAGGCGCCATGGCTGAGCAATATCGCGACAAAGCAGAACAGAAGTGGGGAGAAGCACGCGGCAAAGCTGAACAAGCATGGGGCGATGCGAGGGATCGCGTACGCACATTTCAGGAAGATGCAGAGCAATACGTGCGTGAGAATCCGACAAAAGCGATTTTCAGCGCGCTCGGAATCGGGTTTGTTCTGGGTCTGATTTTCCGGCGTTAACTCCGAACGCTTTCGGAGATGATCAGCGAGAGCTCTCGGTCCCGCAATCCTGCGGGGCATGCCGGTTTGCTCCAAAACCTGTTCGCGCTCGTAAACGCACTTGCGGAATTCTTCGAAAGCCGCTTTGCGCTAGTCGCGGAGGAATCCAAAGCAGCAGCAGTCCAGTTACTGATATTGGTTGGTTGCGTGGTTTTCGCGCTACTCCTTTGTGGGCTGGGTTATGTTTTCCTGATTACTGGAGCGGTCGTCGGCTTAGCTCATCTAATTGGAATTTCATGGCCATGGATCGCGCTCGCAGCTGCCGCTCTGCATTTTATTGTTGCGCTGGTGCTGATCCTGATCGCGCGTACCCGGATCACAAAGCCGTTTTTCCGCGTCACTTTGGCTGAATTAAGGAAGGATCGTGAATGGCTCAGAAATCTTCAGACAACAAATCAATCGACCAATTGAGAGCGGAAATTGCAGGTTCTCGCGAACGCGTGGGGCGCGATTTGCGCGGGCTGCAGCATGAATTGGATTTCCCCGCGAAATTCCGCAGATCATTCCGGAAACAAACAATTTCCTGGATCACAGCCGCCGGTGCGGTCGGGGCGTTGATTGCCTTGGCGCCGATGCGAAAAAAGAAAATCTATGTGGACGCAAAAAACAGCCGCAAATCACAGAAGAAGCTGGCCGAAACCGGCGTCGCCTTGGCAGCGTTGAAACTTGTCGCCAGCCTGGCGCGACCGGTAATCCTCGAATTTGTCAAGAATCGGCTTACCGATTCTGCTGGAAGATCCCGCCGCAAGACTTAGACGCATGGTCCGACTGGGCCGTGGGCTACCATCGTTTTAGGATTTACGCGCTCCCCCGCGTTTGTAATTGTTTCCTCGAGCGCCAATGATTGCTAAGTCACCGGACATGCCCGTGAAATCGCAGGCGATGCGACATGTGGACGATTATCTCGAGGTGGGCCAAAAGGCCGGGGCATCGGACGTTCACCTGGCCGTGAATGCGCAGCCGAGATGGCGGTTGCATGGACGCTTGGAGGCTATTTGGCCTGACGCACCGGTGCTAACTGCCCAGCAAACCGCGGCTCTGGCTGAAGCTTTTGTTCCAGATGTCTACAAGAATGAACTCAATACCCGTGGCGATTCAGATTTTGCTTACCAAAACGAATTCGCTCGCTATCGCACCAGCGTCGTTCGAAGCCGCCTGGGGATCGAGATCGTTTTCCGTGTGATCAATAGTCACGTCCGAACCATGGACGAGCTGGGCCTGCCCGAGCGTCTCAAGTTACTTACCCGTTATCAGAATGGGCTGATTTTGGCCACCGGTTCAGTCGGAACCGGCAAATCGACGACACTGGCCGCGATGGTCCAACAGATAAACATTGAGCGGCGCGATCACATCATCACCTTGGAGGATCCGATTGAGTACATTTTAACGTCGAAAAACTGCCACGTTACCCAGCGAGAGATGTTCACGCATAGCGAGTCTTTCGCCACGGCCCTGCGCGCTTCACTTCGAGAGGATCCCGATGTGATTATGGTTGGAGAAATGCGCGATCTGGAAACAATTTCGCTTGCCATTACTGCTGCAGAGACCGGGCACCTTGTTTTGGCAACGCTGCATACGAGTAATGCTTCGCGCACGCTTGATCGGTTGCTTGATGTATTTCCATCTCATCAGCAGGAACAAATCCGAGTGATGGTAAGTGAATCCTTGCGGGGAGTGATTAGTCATCAGTTGGTCCCGCGAGCAGACGGCACCGGACGCGTACTGGCTCTGGAAATCCTGACGAATACACCTGCTGTGGCGAACGTGATCCGCGAAGCCAAGACCTACATGTTGCCGGGAATTATCCAGACCGGTAAGAAACAAGGCATGCGTTTGATGGACGATACGTTAATTGAATTGTACCAGCGCGGCCTGATCAGCGCTCAAGAAGCTTATGCGCGAGCAGACCAAAAACAAATGGTCCGACAACAACTCAAAATGTAGAACTCATGTGCCCCCACCACAAAACCATCGCAGTCAGGTCCAATAACACAACGTATAACCAACCTGCCTGGCAAGTAGTCTGGCTGTTCGTTCTTCTATTTATCGACGTAATTAGCGGTTCTTAGAATGGCTTACCTTGACCAATTTCTGAACGTAATCGTCAAGCACGGTGGCTCCGATCTGCATTTCGCCGAAGGGCAGCCACCGAAAATGCGTGTGCACGGAGATATCATGCCCATTCGCGCCGAGGCGATTTCACGCGAAGAAGCTGTGCAGATGATGAGCGAAATTTCCGGAGCGCGTAACTGGGAAACCTTCGAGCAAACCGGAGATCTGGATTTTGCGTATGAAATGGATGAAGCGTCTCGTTTCCGCAGTAATTATTTCAAGCAGTCCAATGGTTACGGGGCGACTTTTCGGCTGATTCCTACGAAGATCGCTACCCTGGAGCAACTGGGGATTCCGCTTGTTGTGAGAGACTTTGCCAACGTACGTGGCGGGCTCGTCCTGGTAACTGGTCCTACTGGCTCTGGTAAAACTACCACGCAAGCTGCGCTCATTGATTACATTAATCAAAACTTTGCCAAGCACGTCGTAACGATTGAGGAACCCATTGAGTTCGTACACGAGAACAAGAAGAGCACCATCACTCAACGTGAAGTTCCGACTAACTCCAGTTCCTTTGCAGCCGGGCTAAAGGCAGCGTTACGTGAGGACACGGATATTGTGCTGGTGGGAGAAATGCGGGACCTAGAGACAGTTTCGCTTGCTCTTACTGCGGCCGAAACTGGGCTTCTAGTATTCGGTACCTTGCACACAAACAATGCACGCAAAACGGTCGACCGAATGGTGGACGTTTTTCCCGCGGATCGCCAACCCCAGGCGCGCGCCATGCTTGCGAATTCTCTCCGTGGTGTGGTAGCTCAACTGCTGTTGAAAAGAGCCGATCGGCCTGGTCGAATTGCAGTAAACGAAATTCTGATCGCGAATCCCGCTGTAGCTGCAATCATCCGGGAAGGGGCAACACAAAAGCTGCAGGACGTGATTATCTCCGGCAAAGCACAAGGGATGCAATTCATGGACGACGCAATCTGGGCTCTTCTTGGAAAAGGAATTGTTTCCCCTCACGAGGCGTTCATGAAAGCAATCGACAAAGGCCGCTTTAGACCGTTTCTCTCTCCAGAGGAAGAAGCTCTCGGCAATGCGGCTGGTGGCGTTCGGAATGATGAAAAACGTCTCTCAGGCGATTTTGCGAAACCGATCGGCGGTCGCGCGCAGGTGGGAGCACGATAGGAGCTGTTACTGCGGCTCGATCTGAGTTAGACCGCCGGGGTTTTCTCCTCGACACGCGATCGTAGTTCAACAGGAGACAAGACTTTCAAATCCAAGCTGACCAAGCAAGCCAACCGAGTCGACGGTCTGGCCTCGGGACTGACACAGGTGAGCGCGCAGATTGAAACGGCTGAGCCTGGACCGCAAGTAGCTGCGATCAATCCGTAAAGTTAGCGCGAGGACAAGGCTCACAAAAGGCGAGGTATTGTGGTGATGGCGCTGTGCCAACCGTTCTACCAAATAACGATCAATGCAGCTCTCGCTTTTGCTGGTCCGGCGCCACAGGCGAAGCTGGCACACGACCAAGTCCCTTGTCATTCACCGATCGTCAACACAGCAGTCTCCTCCAGCTTACCTGAACGAAATAGATCTAGCGCCGTGTTGGCATCTTGTAAGGGAAAGGTCTGGGTGTGTGTCTTCACTGGAACACGCGGAGCTAGTTCAAAAAATTCTGCCCCATCGCGACGGGTCAGGTTTGCTACAGACGTGATGACGCGTTCTTGCCAAAGCTCTTCATATGGAAACGAAGGGATCTTACTCATATGAATTCCGCCACAGACTACAATCCCGCCCTTCGCAAGCGCGCGCAGCGCTGCCGGCACAAGTGGGCCGACTGAGGCAAAGATAATCGCTGCATCAAGTCTCTCCGGAGGCAACTCGTCGGAACCGCCGGCCCAGGCCGCACCCAGTTGCTTTGCGGCTTGTTGTGTTGCCTGGTCGCCTGGTCGGGTAAACACGAAAAGCTCGCGTCCTTCAAACAAGGCGATCTGTGCGATCAAATGCCCGGCATTACCGAAACCATAAATGCCGAGCCGGTGTGCATCTCCAGTTTTACGGTAAGAACGATAGCCAATCAGCCCCGCACAAAGCAGCGGCGCCACGTCGATGTCGTTGTATCGCTCAGGCAAATGAAAACAGAATCGAGCATCAGCCACAGTGAATTCCGCATAGCCACCGTCAATGGTATAGCCGGTAAAGCGAGCTCGTTCGCATAGGTTTTCCCGGTGCGATCGACAATACGCGCAGTCGCCATCAGTCCAGCCAAGCCACGGAATACCAACCCGATCACCCACTTTGAACTTCGACTTTACCTCTTCGCCAATCTCTTCCACGTAGCCAACAATTTGATGCCCTGGAATAAGCGGCAGTTTTAGATCCGGTAACTCGCCATCCACTACGTGGAGGTCGGTCCTGCACACCGCGCAAGCAGCGATTCGCACTAACAACTGCTGCTTGGACGATCTTGGTTTCTCCACGTCGCGAAGTTGCAGCGACTGCTGCGGCTTATCCAAAACCATCGCGCGCATGAGACTTCGCCAACTTAAGGCACTTAAAAGGGTTACGCCGTTATACCTTGATCAATGAACGCCCGCCGGCTCAGGCCGCAATTCTTCCGTCGCGGATTCGCCTTCGTGATGGGTGTGCGCACTGCGCAGAAATGGCACTCTGTCGAGCACGTGTTCCTGGAACCATTCCAGCCAGAGATAAATGACTGGCGTCACAAACAGCGTAATCAACTGGGAGAAAATCAGGCCCCCCACGATTACCAGACCGAGCGGCCGGCGTGATGCAGCGTCCTGTCCAAACCCAAGCGCAATCGGTATTGCGCCCATCAATGCGGCCAGTGTGGTCATCATAATGGGACGAAAGCGTTCCATGCTGGCTTCGTGAATAGCCGAGCGAAGGTCCCAACCTTCATCAATCCGTTGCAAAGCGAAATCGACAACCATGATCCCGTTCTTCTTCACGATGCCTAACAACAGAAAAAGCCCGATGACGCTGTAAAGTGAGAGCACTGAGTGAAAGAGATACAGTGTGGCCAGTCCGCCCACTACTGCGGGGACGATCGCCGGGAATAGGACCGTGAAGGGATGCACATAGCTTTCGTAAAGAATTCCCAGAATCACATACATAACAAAGACCGCGGCCAGCAGCAGCAGAGGCAGAGATCGGAACAGCTGCTGGAACACGAGTGTTTCTCCCTGAAAGATACCCTGCACAGTCGGATAATTGGGATGGATTTGCGCGAAAGCGTCCTCGATGAACTTGGTTGCATCGCCGATCGCAACGTCTGGCAACAAGTTGAAGTTGAATGTGACACTGGTGAACTGGTTTAAGTGGTTCACCGCCTGCGGACCAATAACCTCTTTCGTCGAGGTTACCACACGCATCGGGACGAGGTTAGACATGTCGCCTGTTGTTGTGGCAATCGTTCCCCCACCCGAGCCGCTTGCGCTGAAATTGCCGCTGGTGCTGCTGCGTACATATAGATCGCCCAAGTCGTCAGGGTGCGCCCGTTCCTTGTCTTTGACTTCGAGAATTACCTGGTATTGGTCGTCAGGTTCCTTGATTAGATAGACGTAATTTTGCGAGTAAGCGTTGCGCATCAGACTTTGGATGGCAGAAGTAGACACGCCGTAGGTCGCCGCGCGATCCCGGTTGATGTCGATCTTAAGATTTGGCGTATCGTGGTAGTAGTCGGAGCGGACACTGGCGAAGCCTTTAAACTGTTGCAGCTTTTCCATCAGCTGGTCGGCTACGGTGTAAACGTCCTGCGGCACGATACCACTAATAGTATAGGCATACTGCCCTTGGGTCTGGCTCGTGGCACCAACACTAATTTGTAGTACCGGGCTTGGCGTTAACACAGCGGTGATGCCGGGAATAGAACCAAGCGATTTTTGCAGTCGTAAGATAATTTGATCCACGGGCGGACGCTCGCCACGCGGCTTTAGAAAAAGGAATAACAGGCCCTGTGACAATGGGGTGCGTGAAGAGAAGCCAGCGAGTGTGAAAAATTGACCAACGGCCGGATCTTCTTGGATTTTCTTATTGACCTCCGCCTGATACGCCCGCATCTGCGCAGGTGACGAGCCTTCCTTGGAGATAAATACTCCGCGAATGAAGCCGCTGTCGCCAGGTGGCAACAACGTAAAGGGTAAATGGGTGAAGAAGAACCACAGCCCAAGAATGCAGGCTAGCACGATCGGCACAGTGAGCCACGCACGATCGAGAAACCAGTCCAGCGCGCGACCGTAAGAAGCAATTATACGCTGGATGAAATTGGTGGTGTGCCGTTCCATCCAGGCGCGTTTGTGGCCGGCCTTGCGCTCGCCCAAAATGCGCGCGCACATCAAAGGCGTGAGTGTCAGTGACACAAGGCCGGATGCTAGAATCGCCACGATGATCGTGACGGAGAATTCGCGGAAAATGCGACCGAGCAATCCGGGGATGAACACGAGCGGAATGAAAACTGCCGCGAGCGAAAGGGTCATCGACAGGATTGTGAAAGAAATTTCGCCGGCGCTGTTGAATGTCGCTTTAAGGATGGACTCACCGTGCTCGGCGCGTCGCACCACGTTTTCTAAAAACACGATCGCGTCATCGACAAGGAAACCGATGGCCAGCGTAAGCGCCATCAACGTGAGATTGTTGATGGAAAAATTGAGCATGTACATCACGGCCACTGTGAGCAGCAATGACATTGGTAGCGCCACAGCAGGGATCAACGTGTCTGTAGCGCGGCCGAGAAATACGTAGATGACGCCTACTACCAAGACGAACGCGATGATCAGAGTCCATTTCACTTCGTCAGCAGAATTGACGATGGTTTGCGACCGGTCGAACACTGGCGTGAACTGGATTGACCCTGGCAAGCTCGCGCGTAGCTCCGGAAAAAGCGCTTTCACAGACCTGGCAACTTCCACTGCGTTTGCGCCTGCCTGCCGTGAAACCGCAAGCACGACCACGGAACCAGGCGGCTTAAAACCGCGCACCCAGAAAAAGCGCGATATACGCTCATCCTGTACGCTTTGGCGCACATCAGCCACGTCGCGGAGGTAGACCGGCGAGCCGTTTGGATTGCGGGCAACGATCAACCCGCGATATCCCTCGGCCTGATCAATCTGTCCATTGGGTTGCAGCACGAAGGTACGATGCGCGCCATCGAATTGTCCTGCGCCGGAATAGACAGTTCCCGATTTAATCCCGCTGGCCAGATCATCCATGGTCAGGCCCCGCGCAGCCAGTGCCGACGGGTCGGCTTTGATCCGAATCGCACCTTGCACCCCGTAAATATTCACCTGCGAAACCCCTGGCAGAATGTTGATGCGCTGAGCCACTACGGTGGACGCGTATTTATACAGGTCCCAATCCGTCAGTGTGTCTGACATTAAGGCTAACAAATAAACGGACTGATCGTTCGGGTTCGTCTTGGTGAACGTGGGAGGGCTCGGCAGATCGAGTGGCAGCTTGCCCGTGGCACGCTGAATAGCGGCCTGCACATCAGTCGCGGCGTCGACGATGCTTTTGCTCAGAACGAACTGCAAAGTGAACGAGGTATTGCCCTGCGTGCTGTTGCTGGTGATGATGTCGAGCCCCGGGATTTGCAGAAATTGTTTTTCCAACGGCGTGGCAATGTTGTTGGCCATCGTGGTGGGATCCGCGCCAGGATAGGAGCAGCTGACTTGAATGACCGGGTAATCGACTGCCGGAAGATCATTGACCGCAAGCTTCCCGTAAGTCGCCAGGCCAGCAACGATCACAGACAATGTCAGCAGCACGGTCATCACCGGCCGACGAATAAAAGGTCCGGAGAGCCCCGAACCTTCTACCGGGACTAACGTTGCAGTCGGCTCGGGTAATTTCCCGGCAAACGATGTCGATCTGCGACGATTCCTGTCCTTTACTCCGCGTGCGCCGTCATGTTCCTCCGCATCGTTCATTATCACAGTGCGCTTTCTGAAACTGCGGAGCCCTGAGTTTTGTCGGAGTTTTGAGGAACGTACGGCTGGGGTGCCACTTTCGCTCCTGGCGAAAGCGCAAGCTGCCCGGTCACAACCACAGTCTCGTTAGGTTTTACGCCCTCGATCACAGTGAGGTCGCCTTCCTGCCGTTGGCCCGGCTTCACGGGACGAAGATCGACAGTGTTGTCGGGTTTCAGCACAAACACAAACGGCCCGCCCTGGCTAACCTGGACGGCTTGCGACGGAACAAGCGTCGCGTTTTTAAGTGTGTCTAGGATGAAACGGACCCGCACAAATTCGGAGGGCCACAGCGCGCGGTCAGGATTCGGCGTGACCCCGCGGGCCTTCACCGTTCCGGAGCCTGGCTGGACTGCGTTATCAATGAAGTAAAGATCGCCCGTACGCGGCGTGATCGAACCATCCGGCAGGTAGGTTTGCACTTTCACGTTCGGACCGCCGAGATACTTTCGTACCAACGGAAGATCGTTCTCAGCCACAGTGAAATCGGTGTAAATCGGGTCCAAACCCAGAATGGTAACAAGCGGCGGGGTCGAGGGTCCAACCAGGTTGCCAACGTCAACGTTACGCAAACCTACCCGTCCGTTAATTGGGGATTTAATGTAGCAAAAATCAACGTTTACCTGGGCAGCCTCCACGGCAGCCTGGGACTTTTGCGCGTTCGCCACGGCAGTGTCGTAGTCCTGCTGCGATATCACTTTTCTTGCGCGCAAGTCTTCTTGCCGCTTCAGATTCACCTGATCTAACGCGGCTTGCGCTTTGTCCTGGTCTAGGACCGCTTGAAACGGGCGCGGATCAATGGTGAAGAGAGGATCACCCTTTTTCACATCGGCTCCATCTTGAAAATCGCGTGTGATGATTTGCCCGCTTACCTGCGCCTGCACCAGCACAGTTTCGTAAGCGGCGCAGGTTCCGATTTCATCGAGATAAAGCGGTACATCTTTTGTAACGACTTTGGCTACGGTCACAGGACGCACCGGAGCCTGCGCCGGTTTCAACGCACCGACACCGCGCTGAAACGTGCGCCACAGAACCAAAACCGCGAGGACAGCAAAAAGCAGGTAAGCCCATCGCGGAATCGAGTGCATCCTCCTTCGTCCGACTTTCGCTGGCGTTGGCGCCTTGCGCGCGACGCGATGCTCTTGCTCTTGCACAATGTTCATTTTCTTACCGTGGATTGAAATTTCGCCAGCTCACCGTTTCCATTTTTTCCTTCCGCCTTTTCGCAAATCTGGGTGAGCACGCGCACGCAGGTACGCAAGTCTGTCGCCGAAACGTTTTCTAATAGTTCGCGACGAAGTTTTTCGGCGGCTGCGTTGATTTGGGAAATCACCCGTTGAGCACGCCGGCCGAGAAGCACCATTTTACAGCGACGGTCGTGCGGTGAACTTCTGCGGATGATCCAGCCCTCGTTCTCCAGACGGTGCAACAATGTCACCAATGACGGCTCTTCAATCCCAAGCCGCTGCGCTATTTCGGCTTGTGTAAGAGCATCTCCCGCCAGTGAGAGATGCAGCAGCGTCCGCCACTTTGCCTGACTCAGGCCCATTGGCTTCAATCGTTCATCCAACTTTAGCCGCCAGGCACGAGCAGTCCCATGAAGCAGCGGCCCCAATGTTTCATCGTCGGACATGGGCGTAAATGAATTAGTTAGCATGCTAACCAATTCCGATCTCGCAGCGTGTCAATCTTATTTAAGGGCCAACTTCAAAGAGAAGCAGCTCCCGTTTGCGATAATCTCGCACGCGAGCGCGGAGATGCGCCTGTCGCGGTGTGTTTGCCACTTCCGTTTCTTTCTCGTTTTGGATGAGAAAATAATGCGCGTTTCCGGGTAGCTCCCGGACGCAACTCACATATTCCAGCCGCGCCTTCACATAAAAAAACACCGGTTGATACTCTGGATCCACCGCATAAAGCGTCTCGTTCGCCGGAACAAGAGCATTAATTTGCTCTGCAGCCTTTTTGACTTGTTGCCGATTACTGACAACGACCGCCGCGACTGGGTACCCGATTCCTCCAATTACAAGTCCAATGCCGACAAACAGCGCGACGATTTTTTTCCATGTTCCCTGGTCTGGCGTTCCTTTGTCCCACGGCCATTGCAATGCATGCCCAGCACAGCTCATCGCCAACAACCACGAAGCTGGTGCTATTTCCGGCATGCTGTATCGAGGCAACGCACCAGGCACGAGGTTTAGAGCGACAAATGGTATTGCTATTCCCCAGGCGAGACCGCGCGCCAGCTGTTGGTCAGCGTGGCTGTGAAACTTTGAAAACCGGACGAAAGGGAACAAGAGAACCCAGGGTAGAAAGTAAATCAGGCTGCGCGGGATGTTCTGAATCCAATTGACGAACTTGAAATCAATGCCATGGAGCCGGCCTGTAAATTGATTTGACCATTTCACCGCCGCTACGTGTGTCGTCGTGCTGTTTAGGAAAGGGATCGCCCACGCCGCGAAGATCCCGAGCATGATCGCCAAACCAACAAAATGGGCAGGATGAACAAGAACCCGCCACTCCTTTAACTGCCAAACGACAGCAACCGCGGTGGCGTAGAAAAATATGAGATGGACTGGTCCTTTTGCCAGGAGCCCAAGCCCTAAAAAAATGCACGCTGGCACCCAGATGAGCCATGGAGATCTCCGTTGAAAAAAAAAGCTCAGCCAAAAAATGGTCGCGAGGCCACAAAGCGAGACATATAGCGCTTCGATTTCAATCAACCGGCCTTTTTCGATCATCCCAATATTTGTCATCCACATCAGAGCCGCGAGGATGGATCCTGCTGCGCCGAGACTGGCACGAGCTACGGTGACAAATGCAACGGCCACCGCGAGCACGAGAGCTGCCGATGGCAGGCGTGCTGTCCACTCGTTATGTACTCCAAAAATCCGAAAAGACCCCGCCACCATCCAGTTCACGAGAGGCGGCTTTCGGAAATATGGATTTCCTCCAACTTCGGGGACGATGTAGTTACCGGTCTCCAGCATTCTAATCGCCGGCAAAATTCGTCTTCCTTCTTCTCCTTTGATTGCGATAGAACCAAGTGCCGGTAAATAAATTACCGCCCACACCAGAAGCACGATAAGAACGGCTGCGAAGCGGGAATTCATGGGTGCTGCACGTTCGATATTGGACGTTGAAGCTCAAATCAAGCCGAACGTCAGTTGACGGGAAACTGTTGAGAACGTAAACTAAGCGTCGAGTCCGCGCGCTGATCGGAGTGGGAACTGGCGTCCCACTCTTTTTAGTCTGCGGGCTACATGTTTTATGAACGCAGAATTTATTGCGATGCTCGATTACCTGGAGCGGGAGCGCGGGATTAAGCGTGAAATCCTCCTCGAGGCAGTTTCGAATGCCCTGCTCTCAGCCTCGAAGAAGAGCGTCAGCGCTTCACGCGAGCTGCGAATCGACATCAATCCCAAGACTGGAGAAATCCGGGCTCTGGCCAATCTCGTGGTCGTAGATGAAGTCGCTAATCCCCAGGACGAAATCGAACTATCGCGAGCGCGGAAAATCAAGGCTGATGCAAACGTCGGCGATATCATCGAAGTGGAAGTAACTCCGAAAAACTTCGGCCGGATCGCCGCACAGACGGCCAAACAAGCCATGATGCAGCGGATTCGCCAGGCTGAAAAAGAAATGATTTATGAGGAGTTCAAAGATCGCGCCGGCGAAATCGTTAGCGGCACGGTACGGCGCTTCGACCGTTCGGACGTCATTCTCGATCTCGGAAAATTTGAGGCCGTCATGCCGCAGCGCGAGCGGGTGGTGGTAGAAGACTACAACGTGGGTGATCGACTTCGTGCATATGTCGTAGCCGTGGAAAACGGAATTCGCGGTCCTGAGATCATCGTATCACGCAGCCATCCCAATTTTGTGCGCCGCCTGTTCGAGTTGGAAGTCAGCGAGATCGCAGACGGCACAGTGGAAATTCGCGGCATCGCGCGCGAAGCAGGCTATCGCACCAAGATCGCAGTGTGGAGCGCAAACGAAAAGGTCGATCCTGTGGGCGCGTGTGTGGGGATGCGAGGGTCGCGCGTGAAAAACATTGTACGCGAATTGAACAACGAGAAGGTCGATATCATTCGCTGGAGCTCAGACCCAAAGGAATACGTTTTGGAAGCGCTCAAACCCGCAAAAGTGAAGAACCTCGTTTTCGATACAGAGAAGAAAAGTGTTCAGATTTCAGTTGATGAAGATCAGCTGTCTCTGGCGATCGGGAAGAAAGGACAAAATGCGCGGTTAACTTCGCGTTTGACCGGTTGGGAGATCAACATTGGCAAGGACACATCAGCGACCACTGTGGTAGAACAAAAGGTAGCGCAAGCGGCACAAACCCTTGCGAGCGCATTGCCTGTTACTGAAGAGCAAGCGCTGACCCTGGTAAAATCTGGTTTTACAAACCTGGAAGGATTGCGCGATGCGGATGTGCAGGATTTAGTGGATATTCTCGCGGTCGATGAAACGAAGGCCCGAGAGATTTACGAGGCCGTCCATCGGCAAGAACTCGTGCAATAAATGGCTCTGGTTTAGGGAAGCTCGAGCCATGAGCAAAATTTTAAACGAACAAAGATGGCAACGAAGACGAGCAGCAAAACTGCAACGCGCAAACCGGCCGCGCGGGGGACTGCTACTGCTCGCAAGCCGGCAATCGCAGCCAAGACAAAACTTCCAAAGCAGAAAATAAAGGAAGACTTGGAGTCGGTGGGTAAGCCACAGACGCCTTCCGTTTCGAAATCCCAGCCGGAAACTACCCAGCATCCAGGTCGCGAAACAGAAAGTGTTTCGCTAATCGACCGAAAAAAGCCGAACAAAAAGTCCGAAGAGGGGGAGCCAAAACCAAAGCGAGCTGTTTTACCACCCATTTCGCGCATCCGCGCGACGCTGGAAACGCCACCTGCTCCTCCAAAACCCCCAGCGCCGCAGAAGAGCGCCGTTCCAGAACCGGCCCCAATTGAAACGACTGGGAGTGTCGCCGAAGAAAAGGCCGCACCCGACGCATCCGCGCAGCCTTCTGCTGAGGAAGAAGCTTCTGCCCAGAAAGTGATTCTCATCAAGCCGCCAATTATCGTTAAGCAACTGGCGACCGAGCTGGGCTTAAAACCGCATCAACTGATCGCGGAGTTAATGAATTACAACATCTTCGCGAACATTAACCAGACGATCGAGCCGGACATCGCGTCGAAGATCGCTGAAAGCCATGGATTTGTTCTGGAAAAGGAGCGTCGCGAAAAGGGAGCAGGCGTTCACAAAGTTGAGCAGGTAGTTGTCGCGCCTCCGCCACCAGTCATTGAGAAGAAGGAAGAACTCAAGCCGCGGGCGCCCATTATCACGTTTATGGGACACGTCGATCATGGGAAGACGACCTTGATGGATGGCATCCGGAAAACACGTGTTGCTGCCGGTGAGGCTGGCGGAATAACGCAGCATATCGGTGCGTATAGCGTCACTCACAACGGGGCGACGCTCACGTTTATCGACACGCCCGGGCACGCCGCCTTCACTGCGATGCGGGCACGCGGGGCCAATGTCACTGACATCGTAGTGCTCGTAGTTGCCGCTGACGATGGGCTCATGCCGCAGACGATCGAAGCGATTAATCACGCAAAGGCAGCCACGCACGTGAAGATCATGGTCGCGATCAACAAAATCGATCTTCCTTCGGCGAACATCGACAGGGTAAAGAAGCAACTCCAGGAACAGGGTCTGACGCCGGAAGACTGGGGAGGCGAAACGATTGTTTGCCCTGTGTCGGCCACAAAAGGAACTGGAATCGACCACCTGCTCGAGATGATTGCGTTGCAGGCAGAGGTCATGGAACTCAAAGCGTCTCCCACCGCGACGCCGCGCGGAACAGTGATCGAAGCACAGGTCGAAGCCGGACGCGGTCCAACAGCCACTGTCATCGTGCAGATGGGCACCCTAAAAATTGGCGATCCATTTATCTGCGGCGATTACAGCGGCAAGGTAAAATCGCTGCTGGACGACCAAGGTAAGCCCGTCAAGCAAGCTGCACCCTCAATGCCAGTGAAGGTGCTCGGTTTTACCGGCTTACCGAACGCGGGCGACGAGCTTCTCGTAATGGATTCGGAGCGCTCGGCAAAAACATTGAGCGAAGAACGTCTATTGGCCAAACGCAGTGACAAATTGAGTGTTCCAAAGCGAGCGACTCTGGAAAGTCTTCTCGAAGCCACCGGAGGAACCAAGGTCCTGCGAATCGTCTTGAAGTGCGACGCACAAGGATCGTTGGAAGCCCTAGTGGGCGCATTGAAACAGATCGAAAGCAAGAAAGTCGATCTGGAACTCATTCACTCTGCCGTCGGTCCCATTTCGGAATCGGACATTCTACTGGCCAGCGCGTCAAATGCGGTAGTCGTTGGTTTCAATGTGAAGGTGGAGAACATGGCCGTTTCCGCCGCAAAGAGCGAAGGAGTTCAAGTCAAACTCTACAGCATTATCTATGAGCTGCTCGATCAGATCAAAGAAGCGATGGCCGGTTTACTTGATCCTGAACATCGCGAAACGGTCATCGGGCATGCCGAAGTGAAGCAGGTTTTCGAGCTCAGCAAAGGCATCGTGGCTGGCTGCCTTGTTACCAATGGCCGAATTGCTCGAGCGGCTCGGGCTCGCGTGCTTCGTAAACGGCAACCAGTATATGATGGTGGGATTTCAACGCTGCGGCGTTTCCAGGACGACGTGAAAGAGGTCCGTTCCGGCCTCGAATGTGGAATAAAGCTCGGCGATTTCAGTGAATATCAAGTCGGCGACGTGATCGAGTGCTATCAGCTTGAGGCCTTCACACAGAAATTGTGATTCGTTGAGTAGTCAAAAAGTTAGACAGTTGAAAAGATCTGCGTTGTAACCTTTTAACTTTTTAACGTTTCAACTTTTCGCCGATGAAACATCGAATGCTACGCATCAACGAAGTCGTAAAGCGCGAGCTTAGCGGAATCATTGCACGCGAATTAAATTTCGAAGGCTCTCTGGTCAGCATTAATCAGGTCGATGTATCAGCCGATTTAAAAAACGCCCACGTGTTTGTGAGTGTTTTGGGATCCGAATCCGGCGAAAGTGTAATCAGCAAGCTCTCTGCTCACCGATCTGGGCTACAAGCGGAGCTTGCGCGACATGTCACGATGAAATACACGCCGCACCTTGTATTTCATCTTGATAACTCCATCGAGCGCGGCGTACGGGTCATAGAGATCATGAAGCAGATGGAAGCATCTCAAGGCGACCAGAAGTGAAGAGCGTCGCCACGGGCGTGCAGGCCTTCTATCCTAGCGGGCTGCGCGCCTTGCCGATCGATTCCTTGTCCAGCATGCCTGGAAGACTCCGGCACGCAAACAAAGCGGCTGCAAAATGAGCGATTCCAAGTTCCAGGAAATTGGCCGGATACTGCGCGCACATCGACGATTTGCCGTTCTGGGCCACGTTCGGCCCGACGGGGACGCCCTGGGCAGCCAGCTCGCATTGGCCCTATCTCTGGAAGCACTCGGGAAGGAAGTTCGCGTATGGAATGAACATGGTATGCTGGAGAAGTATTCTTTCCTTCCGCGGGCCGAGTTGCTGACGAAACCGCCGTCGGCTTCGGAAGATTTCGATGTAGCGATCGCGCTCGACACGGCGATTCAAAACCGGCTCGGCACGGCTCTGCCAGCAATTCGATCGGCAAAAGTCTGGATCAATATTGATCACCATGTGAGTAATCCAGGCTATGGCGATGTGGTCTACGTGGATCCTTCTGCGCCGGCCACGGCTGAAATCATTTTTCGCCTGCTTAAAAGTGAAAACCTGCCGTTGAATCGGGACATCGCCGAAAATCTTTACGCCGCGATTTCTACGGACACCGGGTCGTTTCAATATCCAAAGACCAGCGCCCACACATTCGAGATTGCCGCTGAACTGATTCGCACGGGTATCGATGTGGGACGCCTCAGCCAATTACTGTACGAGAATTATCCGCGACGGCGGTTGGAACTTTTGCGGGAACTGCTGCGCACGATGCGTTTCCAGCAACAGGGCCGTGTTGCAAGTTTTAGTCTCACGCTGAAAAATGCGGCAGAGCTGGGCGTTCTTCCTGAAGATAATGAGGGGTTGATCGATCATCTGCGGGCGGTTCATGGTGTTATCGTTGCCGTTTTCTTTGAGGAATTGTCCGATGGTAAAGTGCGTGTAAGCATGCGTTCCAAAACAGAGATTGTAGATGTCTGTGCCATTTGCCAAAAATTCGGCGGAGGCGGTCACGCACTTGCTTCCGGTGCGCGCGTCAGGGGAACACTGCCGGAAGTAGAGGAAAAAGTCTTAGCCGAGATTTGCGCCAAGATTGAGTCGCTAGGAACAGCAGCGGATAAAAAGACATAGCGTTCCAAACGCTCCAAACGTTGTAGCTTCGTTAGCCTTAATTATTGCACCATGTCCACTCCTCTGGGTCCTGACGGCGTCTTGCTCGTTGACAAGGCTGAAGGGATGACTTCGCACGACGTGGTGGCGCTCATCCGGCGAAAGCTTCAGGTCAGGAAAGTTGGCCATTGTGGCACGCTTGATCCGATCGCAACCGGTTTGCTTTTGATCACGGTGGGACGTGGCACAAAGGTTCAGGATTTACTCATGAGCGAAGACAAGGAATACGCCGGCTCATTTGTCCTTGGACTAACCACTGACACGCAGGATCGACAGGGCGAAGTAATCCACCAGCGGCCAGTGCCAGCGCTGGAGGAAATTCAAATTCGTGCCGCGTTCGAAAAATTTCGAGGCGATTTCTATCAAATGCCGCCGATGGTTTCGGCAAAAAAACACGGCGGCGTGCCGCTGTACAAACTGGCGCGCCAGGGAAAAGTGGTAGAGCGCGAGCCGCGCCTGGTCCATGTCTACCGTTACTCAATCGATCGAATTCAGCTGCCCGAGATCGCTTTTAGCGTTTTATGCAGCAAGGGGTTTTACGTTCGTACTTATGCTCACGACATTGGTGAGACTTTGGGTTGTGGCGCGCACCTAAAGTCGTTGCGGCGAACAAAATCCGGTCGCTTCGACGTAGCAAATGCTATCACGGTAGCTCAAATTAACGATCTGCAGCGTGAGGATATTTTGAAAAGCCTTCTGAGTCTCCCGGACGTGTCACGCATGCGGGGAGCTTGAAGAATTTGGCCGATGGAAATCCTTCGATCCATCTCTGACTTGTCGAAATTAAGCGGCCCCATTTTCCTGGCGATCGGAGTCTTCGATGGTGTGCATCGCGGCCACCAAGCCGTCATTTCGACCTCCGCTGAGCACGCCAAAATGGAAAGCGGCATTCCCGTAGTCGTCACGTTTGATCCGCATCCAATGAAAGTGCTTAGACCAAGTGAGGCACCGCATTTGCTTACCGCTACGCAACACAAGATCAGCTTGATCCGCGATCTCGGCGTGCGGCATCTGCTTATCCTCAAGTTCGACAAAGCATTCGCCGCAACGTCGCCGGAAGATTTCGTCCATCAATTGGTGACTCAGTCAAAACCGCTGCGTGAAATCTGTGTTGGACACGAATGGTCGTTTGGAAAAGGCCGGCGCGGAAATCTTGCCCTGCTCAGGAAACTGGGCGCGCAATTCGACTTTGAGGTGGTTGGAATTCCCGAGGTTACGCTGCCAAATGGCGAACCTGTGAGCAGCACGGCGATCCGTCAAGCTGTCGAAGCGGGTGACCTCGCGAAAGCTGCAGAGATGCTTGGTCGTGAATACACGATCCTTGGTACGGTTGTGCGCGGTGAAAACCTCGGGAAAAAGATCGGCTTTCCGACAGCGAATTTAAGCGCTCACAGCGAGCAATTTCCTCCAAACGGAGTTTATTTCGCGCAGGCCACTCTAGATGGGATCGTTTTTCCTGGTGTTGTAAATCTCGGCTATCGGCCAACAGTAAGCAGCGACAAGACCGAGCGCGTGCTTGAAATCTACCTGCTCGACTTCGACCGCGATATTTATGGCAAGGATGTCGAAGTCCGTTTTGTCCGGTATCTCAGGCCGGAACAAAAATTTGAAAGTGTCGAGGCATTAGCCCGGCAGATCGAGTTGGATGTGCAGCAGGCACGCAAACTTTGCGACGCGTAACGAGCGCCGTCCGTTCAGCTTCTGAAAAAGTTGGGAGCCAAGCTGCGGTCTCTGGACAGCGCGGCGGTTGCGCCGAGGGCTGAGATCACAAGACCGCTGGCCAGCGCAAGCGCAAATACCCATAACGCAGGCAGAGATGCGAGACGCTCAATAGTCACACTAACAAAACGGCCGCCACCTGAAACAACATAGGCGAGTACACTCGCAAGGAACGTCATTCCCAGAAGAATGGCGCCACGCAGCAAATCAGTCGCGCGTCGGGGCGGCGGCAACTCCTGCAACACTCGAGCAGTAAATCCGTCGTCGTCGATGTACGGCACCGCTTCGCGCAACTGCCGATCGAGCCAATCTTCCTGGTCCACCTGTTCCATATCTAGTTAGTTTGGACCCCAGTCGGCAAGCATTCGTTTCAATTTCTCGCGTCCGCGAAGAACATTTGTTTTCACCGTGCCAAGAGGAATGTCGAGCACGCGAGCAGCTTCATCGTGCGAAAGGCCGTTCTGGCAACAGAGTAATACCGCGGACCGCTCATTTAAAGGAAGCAAACTCAATGCGTGCATAAGATCGTGTCTCAAGGCAGGATTAGCTGCCTGCGGATCGTGTTGTGTTTGCAGTTGTTCTTCATCGATTCCCACAAGTTCCTTCCGTCGGCGCGCGTCTTCCCGGAAACAATTGTACGCGATTCGGTAAAGCCACGTGGAAAAACGCGCCTCACCGCGAAAACTTCGGATGTTCTTGTACGCTCGGACGAATGTTTGCTGGGCCAAATCGTCTGCCAGCGCAACGTCCGTTCGAGTAAGTTGACGAAGCAGACCGCGCACGGCGGATTGATGGCGTCGAACCAGCTCACCGAAAGCGTGCTGGTCTTCATTGATAAGAACTCGTGCGACAAGGTCCGCATCACTCAGCTCCACGGCCGCAGATTACGGCAAAGGCGGCGGATTGTCCCTCTTTGTATCCAGCTTCCATACAAGCAAATAGCCTACTCCAATCAGGAATGGAATGAGCCCCAGTGTCCACGAGCCACCTTCCCAATCGTTCACGGCGCCAAAAAATGCCATCAAACCAATGCCAATCATTGTCAGAACGACACCTCGGCGGATATCGGAACGCTGCCGTTGAGCGGGCGGCGGATTTAACAGAGCTTCAGGCACAGGCTGTCCTTTTTCGACCATCATTCGAACCGTCTTCTGGAGAGCGCGTGATCTGGAGAAGCTGAAATACATGATCAGGCCGACAATCAGGACCGGCGCGCCAAAAACGGTCAACAGCGTGATGGCAACAATCGGAATCACGAACTCTGGAATATCTCCGGAGTTTTTGCTACCGAGACGATCGAGGTCGTCCAAGTCCTTATCGCCGATTGTTACACCAAAATGCTTCTTGTGCCTTTTTCTGATCGACTGCTCGATCTTACTCGCAGGGCTCGAAGTTGCTGAAATAGCAGGAGTTGCCGCAGGTGTGCTTGCGAATGGCGATACGCTCGGTGTCTGAGCAAATCCGCCTGTCGTCAGGATGAGGGAACAAACGTAAATAATGATGGCTTTATTCATAGTGACTGATTTGACCGTAGGATGCATTTCGTAGCCTGCTTGGATTCAACTATTTCATTCTTCCGACGACAATAAAAGGTTGCGTCCCGCGGACGACTGGACATTATTTGTCTCCCTTTCAAAGCGCGGGTGTAGCTCAGTGGTAGAGCGTCTCGTTGCCAACGAGAAAGTCGCGAGTTCGACCCTCGTCACCCGCTCCAGCCTTCGCTCGAAGGGCGACGCAAAGAGAAGTGTTGAGCGCTTGCGCCAAACAGGCAAGAGGCGTGTGCTACCTAAAGGATGCATCACTGGAGCAAACTAGCTGACCTGCGTTGGCTTACTGTACATGAAGATAGTTTGCAATCGCACGCCAACGGTAAACTCGCGGTTATTTCAAGCCCCGGGCGGAAACGGGTGCGACTCGAAGTTACCTGCGCTTCGCGCAAGCTTACCCAAGAGCTTTTCGAACAATTCGGTGGGCGCGTCGTGAAATGGCCGCGCAATTGGCTTAAACGATTCGTGAGTCTACAAAGATCGAAGCCGATCAAGATCGGCAGCCGCTTATCGATCTCCCCCACCCTTGCATCCCGAACAGAGCAAGGGACACCTCCCGTAGCTCGTTGTCCAACGCGGTGTTCTCCAACATACGCCCAACTAGTCATACCGGCGTCTGCCGCTTTCGGAACAGGAGAACACGCAACGACGGCAATGTCGCTTCGCCTGCTCGAGCACGTGAGTCGCAAATGGAAAAAGGGCTGGTCGCTTGCAGATGTTGGAACCGGAAGCGGAATTCTTGCTCTGTCGGCAAAACGCCTTGGCGCTGGACGCGTGATTGGCATCGATATCGATCCGAAAGCAATCTCGGTTGCGAAAGCGAATGCTCGGCTCAACCAAATCGACAACGCCAACTTCCAATTGGCGGATGTACGCAGGTGGAAACCACGAGTTAGGTGGGACGTTATCGCTGCGAACCTATACAGCGAATTGTTGATTGAAGTTGTACCCAAACTACGACGCGCTAATTGGCTGATTCTCTCGGGCGTGCTGCGCAGACAGGAAGATCAACTGCTTGGGGTTCTCCAACGGAACGGCATGGAGATCGCAAGCGTGAAGCGCCGCGGCAAATGGATTGCAGTATTGGGTTCCTGCAGGACTCCTGGATAAGACGTGATGATCCGCATAAGAAACAAAAATTTGCGCTGCGAACGGCGCCAGCTAGGTTCTTCCAGCCTTTGCGGCGTCGGGTTCTCTGCATTTCACGCGGTTTAATCACGAGCCGCGGCAGACATTGACATTATGCAGAAAGAACAACTTGCCTACGTTGCCGTTACGCCGTATTCGATGCGTAAATCGCGCACCGGCGGCATTGTAGGCCGCCTGATTTCCCGCACTGGACTCGATCTCGTCGGCGGACGCATGTTCGCGCCGAGTCAGGAGTTGGCCAAACGGTATGCCGAGACGATTGTAACCGAGACCGATCCGAGTCATCGCGCGACACAAGAATTAATTCGCGATTACGTCCTGAAGAATTTCACGGGCACAAAAAATGGAGAGCATGCGCGCGTGTTGTTCCTCATTTTTCGCGGCACGGACGCGGTGGACCGGATTCATCACACTGTTGGACATATTGTGCACGAGCGCACCAGTGGCGAGACGATTCGCGATACCTACGGCGATTACATCACCGATGATGCCGGTAAAGTGACCTACTTCGAGCCGGGTGTACTCGCGGCTTTCGATCCAAACGCGGTCGAGCGGGATTTGAAGCTTTGGGCGGAATTTTCGGATTCTGACGGCGGAATTTTGGACCGAGTGGTCCAGTTTCCCAGCAATGCGCAAGTCGAAAAGACTCTGGTTTTGATCAAGCCCGACAATTTCAGGTTCCCAAATCTGCGGCCGGGTGGCGTGATCGAAGTGTTTTCCCGCTCGGGACTCTCGATCATCGGATTCAAAGTTCATCAGATGAGCGTTGCGCAAGCGGAAGAGTTCTATGGGCCGGTGCTGGCGGTGCTTGAGAAGAAGCTCGGCCCAAAGAGCGGCCGCGAAAACTGGGAGAGCATCGTCGAATTCATGGCCGGACGACAACCGAGCGAATGTCCGGCCGAAGAGCGTGACGCGCCCGGCACGGAGAAATCGATCGCGATTGTTTACCAGGGCGTCGATGCCGTTCGCAAGATTCGCGAAGTGCTCGGCCCAACCGACCCGGCCAAGGCACCACCAGGATCCATCCGAAAAGAATTCGGTCAGACGATCATGATCAACGCCGCCCACGCCTCCGATTCTCCCGAGAACGCAAAGCGCGAAATGGGAATCGTTCGAATCGACGAGAATAATTTCAAACCTCTGATTGAAAACTTTTATCGGCGCTCATAGTTTGCGTTTCATTTGAATCATCCAATAACCTGCCCTACTCCTATGGAAATCTCCGAACGTGCGGCTCAACTGAGCCCTTCGCTCACTCTTTCGATTGATAGCAAGGCCAAGGCCATGAAGGCCGAAGGCATAGACGTCTGCGGCTTCGGCGCTGGCGAACCGGACTTTGATACACCCGAACACATAAAAAGGGCAGCAATCGAGGCGTTGGAGGCTGGTTTTACCAAATACACACCCAGCGCCGGCATCCCGGAACTGCGTCTGGCGATCGCTGAAAAATTGGCTGCTGACAACAATCTGAGTTATCGCGCATCGCAGGTCATTGTCAGCAACGGTGCAAAGCACGCGTGCTACAACGCGATCCTCGCCACGTGTCAGCCAGGTGACGAAGTGGTCATTCCAGCGCCATACTGGGTCAGCTACCCGGAGATGGTCAGGTTGGTAGGGGCCGAACCGGTCATTGTTCCAACAAGCGAGCGTAACGGCTGGAAAATGCGTGCCGAAGATTTCGAGAACGCGATGACACCGCGCACAAAGATGTTGATTATGAATAGCCCCGGCAACCCAACCGGCGCGGTTTATACACCCGAGGAATTACAGGCGATCGTTGATGTCGCAGCTGAAGAAGATATTTACATCCTGTCGGACGAAATTTATGAGAAGCTCGTTTATGACGATGCGAAACACGTGAGCATCGCGTCGCTCTCACAGGCAGCATACGACCTGACGATTACAATCAATGGCTTCAGTAAATCGTATGCGATGACCGGTTGGCGTCTGGGTTATCTTGCGGCGCCAGAGGCTGTAGCGAAAGCAGTCGATTCGATCCAAAGCCATACAGCCTCCAATCCTTCTTCCTTCTCGCAGTATGGCGCGCTCGCTGCTTTAAAGGGTGATCAACAGCCCGTAATCGACATGCGCGAAGAGTTCGATATGCGTCGCAATTACATGTTCGATCGCATTTCGAAGATTTCCAATGTTACCGCAGTCAAACCAGAGGGCGCATTTTACGTGCTTGTGAATATCAGTCAGCTTGGTCTGACCTCGCAGAATTTCGCTGATCGCCTGCTAAGCAAAGCGAACGTTGCTGTGGTTCCCGGAGCTGCATTCGGGGACGATCGAACGGTGCGGCTCAGTTACGCCACCAGTATCGATGTGATCAAAAAAGGCTTGGATCGTTTCCAGGATTTTTGCCGAACCTTGTAATTGCAGATTGCAAAGTGCCGATTTCAAATTTCGGCATGCTTGTCGATAATCTGCAATTTGAAATCTGAAATCTGCAATGGGGCAACTGGCACTCATTCTACACGCGCACCTTCCATTTGTTCGTCACCCGGAACATGAGCATTTCCTCGAGGAAGACTGGTTCTTCGAAGCGTTGACGGAGAGTTACATCCCATTGCTGCGCATGATGCAACGGCTGGTCGATGAACGTGTTGTGTTCAAGGTGACGATGTCGATCACCCCAACGCTCTGCGCGATGCTTCAGGACAAGCTGCTTTGCGAACGCTACGTGCGGCATCTCGATCTGGTAATCGATCTCGCTGCACGCGAACGAAAACGGAACCGCAATCATCCGCAGCTTCGCGCACTCGCGGATTTTTATTTCAAAATCTTTCGCGACACCCGGCACTTCTTTGTCGAAGAATATAGATCGGATTTGCTCGACGCTTTTAGCGAACTGAGGGACGGCGGACAGCTGGAGATCATCGGTTCGGCAGCTACGCATGGCTTACTTCCTCTGCTTCATTCTAAGGCAGGTGGATCGCCCGAAGCAGCTCGGGCTCAGATTTTGATAGGCCGCGACATCTATAGAGATGTTTTCGGTATCGATCCTACCGGTTTTTGGTTACCCGAATGTGCTTACGAACCGGGACTCGAATCCATTTTGAAAGAGGCGAATGTTCGCTGGTTCGTTCTCGACGCGCACGGCTTACTGTTCGGAACACCGCGACCGCGCCGCTCGATCTACACGCCTTGCTATACACCGGCCGGCCCCGCAGCTTTCGCGCGCGACAGTGACACAAGCAGGGTGGTTTGGAGTGCACAGGGCGGTTATCCTGGGCACACCGCATATCGTGAATTCTACCGCGACGCCGGATTTGACCTTCCGTTGGAACACCTGGGCCCGGCTGGTCATCGCACGAGAAAATTTTCCGGCATAAAATATCATCGCATCACCGGAGTCGATGATGAGAAGGAATTCTACGATCCCGGTGTCGCCGAAAAAATCGCCGAAAGGCAAGCCGTTCATTTTCTCGAGGAGCGCCGGCGCCAGATCGTTGAAGTCAGCACCGCAGGATTTGATCCGATCCTCGTAGCTCCCTTCGATGCCGAATTATTCGGACACTGGTGGTTCGAAGGCCCGCGTTTTGTTGAATTCATCATTCGCGAAGCCGCAAAAGAACCAGACTTTCATCTCTCGACACCGAGCGAATACCTGTCCACAAATCCAACGCAGCAAGTTATCGAGCCCGCAGCGTCCACGTGGGGCGAGAACGGCTACTTTGAAGTATGGCTGAACCGCAGCAACGCGTGGATTTATCCACAACTGCAGGTAGCGGCACAGCAGATGAGTGAAGTTGCACTTAAACATGCGGAAAACTGCGACCAGCTGACCGATCGTGCGCTCAGACAACTTGCCCGTGAACTGTTACTGGCTCAATCTAGCGATTGGGCATTCCTGATAAACAGCGGGACAGCTCGCGAGTACGCGACCAATCGCACGATCGATCATCTTTCCCGATTCAATCGTTTACACGATCAGATGGTCACTAATAATGTGGATAGAAAATTTCTGCGCGAGTGCGAGTTGCGCGATAATCTCTTTCCAAACGTCAATTGGCGTTACTACATCCCGGCCACTTGTCATTCCCGTTGAAGTCGAGCAATCTCTGCCTGTTCTAGTATTCTATTCATCAACTTAGAGATGCCCCAGCGCCGCTCGACATGACAGCAAAAGTTAAGATCGCGAGTCTGATGGCGTTCTTCGCCTCTGCTGTTTTCGGCCAGGAATCGCCAACGCCAACTGCGTCGCCGACGCCTGAGGAATTCCCGGCGTTCTCAATCTCACCAGCCGAATCTGTCACGCCGCCCCCTACGCCAGCGCAGATGCCTTCCACATCACCCGCGAGGAGCGTCCGCATTAGTTTCGTTCCGCCGCCGCTGGAAGGCAGGATCAGCCTCGGAATCTATGATTCGACGGGCAAGCTGGTGCGCGTTTTACATCGGCAATCAGATCTAAACGAGTTCAAGATGGGCGCCGACGCACTGGTAACGCAATGGGACGGAAAAAATGATCGTGGCGAGGATTTACCCGCCGCCAGGTATCACGCGCGTGGGTATTTGGTTGGTCCGATTGAAGTGGAACCCTTGAGTCAAACCGCAGCGTCGCCTGTTGAAAACAATTCGAATACAACAGTCCGAGTTAAGCTCGCGCCAAATCCGCTAGCCAACGACAAACCGGCGACTGTCGAGCTGGCCGCGGGTGTGGACAGCCGCGGGAGTTATCTGAAAACAAAGGACAATCTGCCGTTGTTCACCGTGAATGAATCATCAAATTTGATTCGCGCGTGGATTATGAAAGATGGAGATAAATCGCTCGAAATTTGGCAGACCGACGGTACGGCTTCTCAGGAATTTCGCATTTCGAATGTGGATCAAATGATGGCCTTCGACTGTGGCGAATTTGAATTGAAATGAGCTGTTTTGGCCGTCTGTTAGCACCGCTACGATTCTGGCCATTAGACAGAATCTCTGCTAGTTAAACGCCGATGCCCGCTCTCGAGTTTCAACACACAGTTGCCAGGACCGCCAGCCTTAGCGGCACCGCACTGCACACGGGTGACAAAGTCACGCTGAAATTGCAGCCCGCGCCGGTCGATCATGGAATCAAATTCAAACGAAAAGATTTGCAGGATGAGCCGACGATCGATGCAAACATCCAGAACCTCAAAACAGTCGAGCGCGCTACAACAATCGGCGAAGGCTCGGTACGCGTGCACACAGTGGAGCATATTCTGTCCGCGCTGTCAGCAATGGGTGTTGACAACGCCATCGTGGAAATGGACGCAAACGAGCCACCGATCGGCGACGGAAGCGCGCAGCCCTATGTCGATCTTATCAAGAAAGCCGGCGTTACCGCGCAGGACGAGCCACGAAAATTTTTCGACGTGCGCGAGCCAATGCACGTTGAAACGAAAACGGGCGCCCTGATCGTTTTGCTGCCGGACAACAAATTTCGCATCTCATGTACCCAGGCCGGACCTAATAACCGGTTCACCCAATTTTTATCAACGGAAGTGACGCCGGCCTACTTCGAACGCGAGATCGCGCCAGCGCGAACCTTCGTCTATTACGAAGATGTTAAGCCGCTCATGGACAAAAACCTGATCAAGGGCGGCAGCCTCGAAAACGCAATTGTGGTGCGCGGAGATGCAGTCCTCAGTAAGGAACCGTTGCGTTTTACCGACGAATTCGTGCGGCACAAAATCCTCGACATTATCGGCGATCTCGCGCTGATTGGCCGCCGCATCCGGGGACACGTTGTCGCCGTGAAACCTGGTCACGCTACTAACGCGGACCTGGCTCGATCGATTGTGCGAGAACAGACACGCAGAAGCGCGTTGGCTGCGCCGCGCACAATTCCAAGCGGCGACGGCGGCCTCGATCCTGATCAAATAATGGAAATTCTGCCGCATCGGTTCCCCTTTTTAATGGTGGACCGCATTATCAGTTTCGAAACGGAAACCAAATGCGTCGGCGTCAAGACGGTCACGATTAACGAGCCATTCTTCCAAGGACATTTTCCCGGTCATCCGGTGATGCCGGGCGTTCTGCAAATCGAAGCCATGGCCCAGGTAGCCAGTATCCTGCTGTTCAAGCTGGCGAAGACTACGAGCCGTATTGGATATTTTATGAGCGCAGACGCTGTAAAATTTCGGAAACCGGTGTTGCCCGGGGACACGATCTTTGTCCATGCCGAACTGACAAAGTCGCGAGGGGAAAGACTGGCAAAAGCGAAATGCCATTGCGTTGTGAATGACGCGATCGTTTCGGAAGCCGAACTCATGTTCACGTTTCTCGATAAATGAGCGGAGCAAATCCTCACCCTCCCCTTCTCCCTTCCCAAGGGCGAGGCGGCCCGACTACACGACGTGCGCGAACTTTTTTAAAGCAGCGGAACCTTTTCCGCCTCTCCCCTTGGCGAAGGGGAGAGGATTGAGGTGAGGAGTTGGCACGATGAGCGACGTGCAGATCCATCCTACGGCGATCGTTGATCCAGCCTCCAACCTCGGCGGAGGAACAATCGTGGGACCGTATTCCATCATCGGACCTGATGTTGTGCTCGGCCGAGACTGCTGGCTCCAACATCATGTTACGCTTTGCGGGCCAATGAAAGCCGGCGAGAGGAACAGATTCTACGCGTATTGTTCCATCGGCCAACAAACACAGGATTTAAAATATCGCGGCGAACCGACTTATTTGGAAATTGGCGACGAAAACACGTTTCGAGAGTTCGTCACGGCGCACCGCAGCACGACAGGCGAAGGTAAAACGCGGATCGGGAATCGCGGAAATTTTCTCGCGTACAGCCACATCGGGCATGACTGCATTGTGGGAGATCATGTCATTTTCTCGAACAACGGCACGTTGGGCGGCCACGTCCAGGTCGGAGACTATGCAGTCATGGGTGGCCTCACAGCCGTGCATCAATTTTGCCGGATTGGCCGATTCGCAATCACGGGCGGCTGTTCAAAAATTGTCCAAGATGTTCCGCCATTCATGATCGCTGATGGTAACCCGGCTGAAATTCGCGGAGTAAATCTGATCGGCTTGGAGCGCAAAAACTATCCACCTGAAACGATCAAACTGATCAAGGAAGCGTTTCGCCTCATTTATCGCTCAAAATACAATACGCGTCAGGCAATCGAAGCCATGCAGAAAGAGTTACCTCAAGCGGAAGAAATCACCGAAATCATCAAGTTCATCGAACGAAGCGAGCGCGGAATTATCAGATAAGGCTCGGCTACCGGAGGTTTTGGGCAAGGGATCGCGTCTCAGCTAAGTCGACGTGCCTGCTGTACCCATATGCTGTGTCATTCCAGCAGATTTCAAGAGTTGAAAGTTGATTGTTGAAGGTTTGAAATCTTCAGCAGTTCGAACTCCCCAAACGTCAACACTAACTTTTCTCGATGCCTGCCGTTCTGAGTCTATTGCGAATTAAGAATCTTGCTCTTGTAGAAGAGCTCGAATGGCAGTTGGAGCCCGGTTTTATCGCCGTAACCGGTGAAACCGGCACGGGCAAGTCGATCATCATCGGTGCCCTGCAACTTGTACTGGGTGAGCGGGCTGATAAATCGGTCATTCGGACCGGAGCTGATCTCTGCACCGTAGAAGCAGTTTTTACCGGAAAGGATCTGGAAAGGTTAAATCCGAAGCTAATCGAGGCTGGAATCGAACCAAGTGAGGAGGACCTCATCATTAAACGCAGTTTCTCGGCGACCGGCGGCACACGCCAGTTTATCAATGGTTCACCAACCACACTGTCGATCCTGAAAAATCTCGGCGACGAACTTGTCGATCTCCACGGGCCGCACGATCACCAGTCTTTGCTGTCGCCTGAGACGCAATTGAGTTTGCTTGATTCGTTCGCCAGGAGTGAAGAACAGCTAGCTGAATATCAAAAAAATTACCGCCAACTCCAGACATTGCTCGCAAATCACACCGCTCTCGACACAGCGGAAACGGCGCGCGAACAAGAGCTGGAACTTCTTCATCACCAGATTTCGGAGATCACGTCGGCGAATCTCGTCGCCGGCGAAGAAGAAGAAATCGAAAAGCGATACAAGCTTGCAAGCAGCAGTAAGCGGCTGATCGAACTGGCCAGCACCATTGCCAGCAGACTTTCGGAGGCAGACGATTCCATCCTCTCTCAGCTGGCTGAAACGCAGCGTCTGCTCCGGGACTTGGAGAAGATCGATAATTCGATTGCTCAATTTTCATCCGCGCATGCTGCCAGTGTGGTCGAGCTTTCGGAGATCGCGCGCGCTCTTTCCACGTATGCAGAGAAACTTGATCTGGACCCGCAACAACTCGCAACGCTGGAGCAGCGGGTTTCACTGTTTGAAACTCTGAAGCGAAAATATGGCGGTTCAATCGCCGAGGTCATCGCGTTCGGTGAGCGCGCGGCGGAACGGATGCAGAAAATCGAGGGACGCGACGCTGAACTGGAGCGACTCGCAAAAGAGATCGAGAGCATTCGTGCGCAAATGAACCGTGCCGGCGAGGCGCTCCGGAAACTCAGACTGAAAGCGGCTCCGAGACTTTCCGAAAATATTCGGCGTAACCTGCGGGATCTCGGATTTCGCCAATCGGAATTTGAAGCGAAACTGAGCGCACAGGGGGATGCCCGTTCCAGCGGATTCGACGCCGTGGAATTGCTTTTTTCGGCGAATCCAGGCGAACCGCTCAAAGCGCTTCGAGCCATCGCGTCTAGCGGGGAAATCTCTCGCTTGATGCTGGCGATCAAATCGGCCTTGGCTGCGCACGATGAGATTCCCCTGCTCGTGTTCGACGAGATTGATACCAATGTCGGAGGAGAAATCGCGCATGCGGTTGGAGTGAAAATGCAAGCCTTGGGACGCGATCATCAGCTGATCTGTATCACGCACCTGCCGCAAGTCGCCGCGACTGCATCTTCGCATTTTGTGGTAACAAAAGAAGTTTCGGGCGGCCGGACGTTTTCCAATCTGCGCGAAGTGACCGGGAAGGGCCGCCAGGAAGAGATCGCGCGGATGCTCGGTGGGAAGAGCGAGTCGGCCCTCAAACTCGCTGCGAGTTTGTTGAAGGAGAAATAATTATACCGCTCGAAAGACCTCGGAGTCCGATCATTTCATCACAGTGCCGAGCGGCAAAACGGTTCTGCCGAAAATTTCGTTCAGCACCTGTGCCAGGGCGGCGTAAATCGCGGAGAAGCCACAAAAGATTCCCTCATATCCCGTGAAGTGTTTGAACCCGGGGCTGGCATTCGTGAAGTAGCCAATTGCGAGAAGAAAGAAAAGAATTGTCAACGAACCGAAAACGACCTGCCCTGCGACGTGCAATCGCAACGTGCCGATAAACATGACCGCCGTGAATAAGCCCCACATGGCGAGGTAAGCGGCCATAGCTGTATCGTCTGATGGCGCAACCCATCCCAGCTTTGCCAAAATAATCAGTGTTACGAGCGAGAACCAAAACAGGCCATAGGAAAGGAACGCGGTGGTGGCGAATGTGTTACCTTTTCTCCATTCCATAATACCTGCAACAATCTGGGCAGCACCGCCATAGCAGATTCCCATTGCCAAAATCATGCTGTTTAACTCGTAGAAACCAGCGTTGTGCAGGTTTAACAAAACAGTCGTCATACCAAAACCCAATAGACCTAGCGGCGCCGGATTTCCGGTGGTATCCTTGATTTGAGTGACAGATTCGTTCATGGCACGAACAGTCTGTCGAAACAGGGTTCGATAGCGCAATAACAATATCGACATCCGCAAAAACGCGCAGCCCTAACGATTTAACTTGTCGGCGCACCGTAGCCGAAATTATCTTCCCTGTTTTCGTATGATTCAGCGAGACTATCTCATCATCGGCGGCGGCATCGGCGGGGCCAGCGCCTGCGAAGGAGTCCGTCGTCACGACAAGCGCGGGAGCGTGACGCTGGTCGGCGGCGAAGCTTTTCCGCCTTACAAGCGCTGGATTCTTTCGAAGGATTTTTTGCGGGAAAAAGATCCACAGCCCAAGAAATTATTCGAGCCCAATGAGCCTTGGTACGAAAAGCACAAGATCGAGACGCGATTTGGTACCGTTGTGACACAATTCAATATCGATCGGCGCCTGGCTGTGCTTGCAAATGGGGAAAGTATCGAGTTCAACAAAGCCTGCCTGGCTATGGGCAGTCGCCCGGTGCGTCCAATGGTTGCCGGAACAAATCTCGGTAACGTGATTTACCTGCGAACGATCCGCGACACGTTCGCCCTGAAAGAAATGGCGAACCTCGAGAAAGGTATCATGGTCGTCGGCGGCGGATTACTCGCCTGCGAGGCTGCAGCCAGTCTGCGAATGATGAAGCTGAAAGTGGGTCTCATGCATCGGGACTCCTATTTGTTAGACCGATACGTCGATTCCGAAACTGGCGCCTGGCTCACCGACTACTACGAAAAACACGGGGTGACGTTGTCCATGGGTGAAAGCCTCAATGGCTTCGAGGGCAAAACAGTTTTGCGCAACATCCAGACGAAGAGCGGCAATCGGTTCCCAGTCGGTCTCGCGGTCGTTGCGTGCGGAGCGGAACCAAATCTCGATCTTGTACGCAACACCCCTCTGTCGGGACCGCACGGGTCGCCGGTTACTGAATATCTCGAGACAGAAGAAAAGGGAATTTACGCTGTAGGCGACCTGGCATTTTATCCCGATCGGATAATGGGCGGCGTACGACGCCAGACACACTGGGACAACGCGAGGAGTCAGGGCTTGGTGGCAGGGGCCAATATGACCGGCAAGAAACGCATTCGGTACGAGCAGGTCCCCTATTTTTGGACGGAAACGTTCGATTTGCGCATGGATTTCGTTGGTGACTTCAGCGTCTTACCGACGCGTGTCGACCTTCAGGGCACCCACGCGAAGAAAAAATTCATCGCGCGCTATTATCAGGGAGACAAGCTCCGCGCGATCCTGCTCTGTCAGCAATCAGCACGCGACGTGGACGCGGCGAAAGCTCAGCTGCGCCAAGCCCAGGGCAAGTGAATTCCAGCCGCGGTCTGACCGCGACGTTCACCCTGCGTCCCGCGCATACCAATCGACCTTGCGCGTCACATACATCACGAGCGCCAGTACGATGAAGAGTGCGATTGCACCCATCAGCAAGGCGTAATCCTGTTGACGCAAAGTGATGTAGAGAAACGTGTAAACACCTGCCAGACCCGCCCCAATCATCAGGGTGCGCGCACCGCCTCCGAGGAAAAACCGGCAATACCATGTAATCAACGCTGTTGATGCAATCGCCGCGATCAGATAAGCCCAACTGAAGCCAATAAATTCCGAGATCGAGAGGAGCAGCAGATAAAACAGGCAAAGCGCCGCGCCGACCATCAGATATTGGAATGGATGAATTTTCTGCCGCGCGGTGACTTCAAAGAGAAAAAACGTTGTAAAAACGAGCACAAGGAACAGCACACCATATTTAATTGAGCGTTCGACGTAGCGATACGCGTCCAAAATCGACAGGAGCTGCACACCGAATCGCGAGTTCGTGACTGAAAGAACAGTGAAACGTTCATTGCCGGCCCGACTCGTCCAGGATTGTGGATAATCCCGGCCGTAATATGACACTTTCCATTTTGCATCGAACCCCGCAGGACGCACCGACCGGTCCGCAGGCAAAAACGCGCCGCGAAAAGCGGGATCAGGCCAATTCGATTTCAGGGTCGCCTCGTTCTGAACACCGAAAGGTGCGAAGTACATTCCTTCGCTGCCATTGAAATCCAGTGGAATGGAAAATTGCGTTTCGGTTGCAATCGGTTGGTCGCCACCCAGCGAGGCCGTCGCACCGGTCGTGTATCCGGGAACTTGCGAACCCGGTAGCAAAGCGTGTTTGCTGCCGCCCCAGTCGAGCATCAGTGCTTCGCGTGTTCCTCGTAGATCGTTGACCGCGATGGTGACAAATGCATCTTTCCACTGCACGTCTTTTAGATCGATTTTTAGCGGCCCAAAATCGGGCGGCGCAAATTTGCCTGCCAACTTCACCTGAGCGCGAAAAACTGCGGCATCGTAGATGCCACGATGCAACATCTGGGTATCCACATCGCCGGTGATGTGAAGTATTTCGGGCAGAAAATATGCGATCGCCGTTCCGTTCTCCTCAACTTCACGTCGCTCCATTTTCCCATCCGGCGCGGCCACATCTTTGACCGCCTTGAACTTGTATTGATAAGGGATCCCAAGCACCGGCCCGATCACATTTTGTTCGCCGCCCCACGATGATGTGATGTCGGCGACCGCTTCGTTCCGTCGTTGCAACCGTTCCCTCAGCACGCCGGTGATCATGGCAAGCGGAATGAGAAGTACTAAAACGAGCGCCCCCACTCCGAGCAGCTTGATCATTGTGCTGTAGCGCTTGCCAAACGATGGCTGCGATTTTGGCAAGGGCGGTGGGGCTATTTGGCCTTCAGCCATGCCGCGATGTTGAATCAGAGAAAGTCGATCACGTCAACGACCTTGTTCTGCGATTCGCCGGGCTTGATGATCCCGGTGTACGCACACGGAGGCACAACCCGCATCATTCCCTTAGCGTTGCGGTCGCGACTGCCGCCGAACTTGCGCCGCTTCGCGCATGAAATGAGGATTTCGAACTATTTTCGTAGCATTCTGCGGGATTGAATCGGTTCGCACAAAAAATGACAAACAATCGATTAGGCGTCTGCCGCGCCAGTTGATCAATTCCTGACTGACGCAGTGCAACCCAGCTTGCGAGCACAAGGAGCGAAAAATCTTAGCGCTCATCGTTGGATTGCGGTGATGTTCCCAGTCCAGGATCTTTACCTTGCGAAGAAATTTACGTATCGGTTGCGGGAAGCGCTGCGGTAATGAGTCGGCATACGCGTTGAGATTGGAATGATGAATGAATCCTTTGCCGCCGAGCTTTAATGTCCTTCGCATCTCGCGCAGGTACGCCTCGACAAGTTCGCGCCGCAAATGCACGAACGAATCAAAACTGAAAACGAAATTCACCGAAGCATCAGGAACCATCGATAACGAGCGACCATCATTCAGCTCACAGCGCACATGCGAATCCGCCGCGAAACGCCGACGACACGCCTGGATACATTCGTCGGAGGCGTCAATGGCCCATAGTTCCTGGCAGTAATCCTTCAGATAATGCGTCCACCGTCCAAATCCGGGCGCAATCTCCAAGATCGTACCGGTTGGCAGGCAATTTTGAATACGCGGGAAAATGGTGCCGGACCATTGCGCGGCGGAACTGCCCCAGGGCTCCGACCATTCCTCCCCTGCATCTTTCCAGTCGTACTTGATTGAATGGCTCTGCATAGTTCCTCAGACAAGGCGTGGCTGGGGCCGGAATCGAACCGGCGACACGTGGATTTTCAGTCCACTGCTCTGCCAACTGAGCTACCCAGCCCTTTGCAAATGTTTCTCGGACCCCTCGCTGATGAGCGGGCTGCTTACTAAAGCAGAAATCGCCCAACGCTCAATGCACAAGTCAAAACCGGCGCGGCAATTCCACTGCTCTACGCAGTAGCCGGAGGTAATGGTCGCGTGAAATTTCGATGCCGCCAAATTGTTGCAGATGCGGAGTGAGCCATTGCGTGTCAAGCAACGCGAATTTTTGGGTCCGTAAATGTTTTACCAGCGCGACCAACGCGATCTTCGATGCATCCGTGACCCGGTGGAACATTGATTCGCCAAAGAAAGCGCCGCCGACGGCTACGCCGTAAAGTCCCCCGGCCAGTGTGCCTTCTTTCCAAGCTTCTACGGAATGCGCGCAGCCGAGCTCATGCAGCCGCGTGTAGCTTTCAATGATTTCAGGATTGATCCACGTGTCTGCCCGTTTCGCACATTGTTCGATGACTTTCGAAAATGCGTTATTCATGGTCGTTTCGAACACGCTTTTTCGCATAACGCGCCGCAGCGCGTGTGGCACATGAAAATCTTCCAACGGCAAAATTGCTCGTGGATCTGGCGAAAACCATTGAATCGAGTCGTCCTCCATGGCCATGGGGAAAACACCGAGGCGATAACCCTGTAGCAAAAGCTCCGAATCGATCATGGCCGGGCCGAGTTAAAGATTAAAGTATTAACACATGAAACGGATCGACTGCTCTAACGAGTACTTGGGGTCATCCAGCAATCCACAATTGCAATAGCGCACAGCATTCATAAAATACGCAGATGAAACGCATGTCGATCTTGCTCGCGATCGCATGCCTGGCTCTGAATGGCTGCGCCGACCCTCTTGAGCAACGTAGCACGCAAGAAGTTCAGGGGCAGTTTGAACGCGGCGTGACCGGCCAGGGAACTCTTGGCCCATTGGAGCGGCCTCCTGGCGACCCTGCCGCAGAGCATGGTGTCCCCCAAACTCATCCGTAGCGCGTTCAAGATGGCCGATAAATCAACGCACTCAAAGATTCTCATTCTCGATTTCGGGTCGCAGTACACGCAGGTCATAGCGCGGCGAATCCGTGAGTGCCAGGTGTATTCAGAGATTGTCGGTTTTGACACGCCTGCCGCTGAAATTGCCGCTTTGAACCCGAATGGGCTGATCCTTTCGGGCGGACCCGCGAGTGTCTACGATAAAGGCGCCCCACAAATCGATCCGAACATCTTTTCGTTAGGCGTACCTGTGCTGGGAATTTGTTACGGACTGATGCTGATCGCGCATCATCTCGGGGGGCGTGTCGTTTTTACCGGCCGACGCGAGTATGGCGCGGGGGTGCTGCATGTTAAGAACGGCTCGGAACTCCTGGGGGGATTGGGCGAGCAGCTCGACGTTTGGAACAGTCACGGTGACGAGGTGACAGCGTTGCCGCAAGGCTTTCGCATCGCCGGAATCACTGAAGGTTGCAGTTTCGCCGCGGTGGAGGATCCACAACGCAAGCTATATGGATTGCAATTCCATCCCGAAGTCGCACACACGCCGCGCGGCAGAGAGATTCTTCAAAATTTCCTGTTTCACATCTGCCACTGCGCGATGGACTGGACCATGGGATCATTCATTGACGAGGCCTGCGCCCGTGTCAGAAAACAAGTTGGCGATCAAAAGGTCGTGCTCGGTTTGAGCGGCGGGGTTGATTCTTCTGTCACCGCTGCGCTCCTGCACAAGGCGATCGGCGACCAGTTGACCTGCATTTTTGTCAATAATGGGCTGCTCCGCGCGCGTGAGGAAGAAGTCGTGCAGCGCGTTTTTGGTGAGAATTTTCACGTGCGCTTAAAATACGTGGATGCCAGTGATCGTTTTCTGGAGCTACTTATGGGAGTAACCGATCCCGAAAAAAAACGAAAACTGATCGGCAATGAATTTATCAAAGTCTTTCAACACGCGACCGAAGAACTGCTGGAGCAAGACCGAGAAAACGGTGAGCGAAAGCTCGCCACGGCGAGTCGGTCCGGTGGCGGACACGGTGGTTACAAGTTTTTAGCGCAAGGTACGCTTTATCCGGATGTCATTGAAAGCGTTTCGATCCAGGGCAATCCCGCGCAAGTGATCAAAAGTCATCACAATGTTGGAGGACTACCTGAGAAAATGCATTTCGAATTGGTCGAACCGCTGCGCCAATTGTTTAAAGACGAAGTTCGTCAGGCAGGAATGCAGCTCGGTTTGCCGAAAGAAATTGTATACCGCCAGCCTTTTCCGGGTCCTGGTCTCGCGGTTCGCATTCTTGGAGAAGTCACGCTCGAACGTTTGTCGATTCTTCGCGAAGCGGACACAATCGTGCAGAGCGAGATGGAAGCAGCTGAGTGGTATTACAAAGTGTGGCAGTCATTTGCCGTTTTACTTCCAGTGCAATCGGTCGGTGTAATGGGCGATCAACGCACCTACGAAAACACGATCGTGCTTCGTATTGTCGAAAGTCAGGACGGCATGACTGCTGACTGGGTGCGACTTCCCTACGAATTGCTGGCGCGTATCTCGAGCCGAATCAGTAACGAAGTGAAAGGCGTCAACAGAGTTTGTTACGACATCTCAAGCAAACCGCCGAGCACGATTGAGTGGGAGTAAGCTTGTTGTAGGATTTAGTGTGTAGTACGCCATCCTACACGCGAGCAAAAAATTTGAAAAAATCGTTGACACCGACCTTCGTCCGGTGTGCATCCTCATTGAACGGAGGTACCCCAAATGAAAATCCCTGGATTGATTGTAACAATGTTGCTGATGGCATTTGCTTTCGTTCCTGCGGAACTAAGTGCTCAGAGCAGCCAAAAACAAGGCTATTCTGCAAAGCTGGTTTCACCGCGCCTTGGACAAGTTCTTTATCCCGGACAGCACGTGAGGGTCGAATGGACGGCCGCGTTCCCTGACATGAGAAACTTGCATCGATGCGAGATGGAGATCTGGCTGTCGCTAGATGGAGGCAGAACGTTCTCGACCTGCATTTCACCGGTCGGTCCGGACATGAGGTATTTTGATTGGACTGTCCCCAATACGCCTAGTAACGCCGCCGTGTTAGACATTCGCTTCGGTTGCGAGGTTTATTACCCAGAGACGTACAGTCCGCAGCCTGCCTCGACTTTCGTGATCGCGCAGAACGCACCGCCGATCCACTGAATTGTTTGTCGCGGTTCGCGTCAGCCGCATCGATCTTCGACTGCCGCGCCATGGCAGAGGGAGTCCCGGCGCAGATCCAGGTTTCTGCGCGAGCTAGTTTATCTGCACGATGGCGTTCAGGAACTCCGAAAAATCCTTGCCGTTGCGTGCGGCGAGATTCAGCGCGTCCAGGCGCGCATTCATTGCCGCTTCCGGCAGCGCAACGCGAAATGAATTAGCCTGGTTTGTGAAGACGATTTCATCCCACTGAATGGACGAAATCTCATCATTGAAACGCGCCACGGCGCGGCCCCGAAAAAACGCCCGCGTTGTTTCTGGAGGATTAAAGATGGCTGCCTTAATTTCCTCCTCGTTCGTGATACGGCGCATCAAACCTTTGCGCAGGAGCTCATAGTATAGCCCGTGATCGAGATCGAGATTGTGATATTCAAGATCGATGGATTGCAGCCAGGGATCAGTCCAGGACAGTTTTTCGTCCACCTGTAACGCATCCAGCAAGAACTTCTTTGCCGACCAGTCGATTCGATCCCGCGTCGACATCACGTCTCGTTCAAGATCATTGAGCACGTTCTCCCACTCGTGCAGTATCCATCTGTAATCTTCGCTCTCGCGATCGTCGAGTTTGCTCGCAGCACGTAAATAGATCCGTTGCACGTCGATCGCAGAGATCTTGCGGCCGTCCTTCAGTTCGATGATCCAATCGTAAGTCTGATCGCGGCTGATTGATTTATTTGCATCAACCGGTTGTGCGATCTCAAGCTCGGGCGCTTCTCCGCGCTCAATCAGGTCCAGCATTAGCGCTGTCGTCCCGATCTTCATTGCGGTTGCCCATTCGCTCATATTTGAGTCGCCCAGAATAACGTGAAACCGGCGATAACGGCTTGCGTCCACGTGAGGCTCATCGCGTGTATTGATCAGGGGTCGCCGATTCATTGTATCGATGCTCACAACCACACTGAAGAAATCGGCACGCTGCGAAATCTGAAAAACGCCGGACTCGCTTTGCGCACTTTCAGCCTCGATGCCCATCTTGCCAGCCCCTGCAAAGATTTGGCGAGTAATGAGAAAGGGCAGCATTCCAGCGACGATTTGATCCCATGGCACGTCGCGTCTCATCAGATAATTGTCATGACAACCGTAACTATGCCCGGCAAAGTCTGTGTTGTTTTTGTAAAGCCGAACCTCAAATCCGGAGGGCAACTTCTGGTTTCTGCGTCGCGCGCATTCGGCCAGAATGCGTTCCCCTGCTTTGTCTTGTGCCACGATCTGCTGAAGAGTTGTACACTCCGGCGTAGAATATTCCGGATGCGCGTGATCGTTGTAAAAACGTGCGCCATTTGAAAGCACCAGGTCACTTTTGATTTCCTCGAAGCTAAGTGGGCGCCGTTTATCGATCTCGTAATAGGCCGACTCATCGGTATCCTGAAGCAATTCCCGAGCACGAAAACCCCGGGCATCCAGGTGCGGGTCTTCCAAGTCGTAATCCCACTTCATCAGCGCACCGTTCTCAGTGTAACGCCGGACCAATTCGATCGACTCGGCTACGACATCAACAGTCTCCGCGCCGCCGAGCGTGATGCCGTATTCCGTCTCCAATCCAAAGATGCGTTTCATCACATCGTGCTTTCCCCAATATCACTCGGTGAATATACGGACAGAGGTTAATCCAAACCGATGTGACGCAGTGGCCATTTTCCCTTCGCGGATCAGATCACACCAGAGATTGCCCGTGCTCGCGCATCGGAGACCGGTCTAACGGGCGAAATCTTTACGACGTTTTCGGGATCATAATCAATCAGCTTTAGCCAATCCTCGGTAATGTCGGTTGTTGGGAAAATATCGTTCTCCATGTACTCCGCATTGAAGGCCAACTGCAGGTCCGTTTCCCGAATTCCTTGTTCCTGTTCGGTGGCGATGGCTCGTTTAATCGCCATCGCTTTTGCCCGCTCCACGATTGAGGCAATGATCGCTCCACTGATAAGATCGCTGCGGTAAAGTGTTTCCTTGCGTCCGCTGCGCAACGTCACTTCCAAAAATTTGTTCTCGTCGCGGCGGGTAAACTGCCAATCCACAAAGCGCTCGATTAAATGTTCAATGGATGCCCCCAGCCCATCGGCTTCCTTGCCGAGTACACCATCATAAGGAAGCTCGTCCGTCAGATAGATCCGGTAGATTTCACGCGCGCCTTCTTTATCTGGCCGGCTAACCTTTATTTTTCGATCGATTCGGCCTGGGCGCAAAATTGCCGGGTCGATCAGGTCGGCGCGATTGGAAGCCAGGATAATAACCACGTCGTTGAGTGAATCGATGCCGTCCATCTCCGAGCAAAACATCGGGACCAGCGTCGAAAGAATGTTCGAGTGACGCGATGCCCGGCGCGTGCCCAGAATCGATTCGGCCTCGTCGATGAAAAGAAACGGCATGAACCCCTCACCGCGCTTCTCGCGAGCCGTGGCAAAAATTTCCCGAACCATTCGTTCCGATTCGCCCACCCACATATTGAGAATCTCAGGACCTTTGACGTGCATGAAATATTCCTGCATGTCCGCGCCGGTTTTCTCACGAAGCTGCTTGGTCAAATTGTAAGCGGTGGCCTTACCGATCAGCGTCTTTCCGCAACCGGGTGGACCGTAAAGCAGAAATCCCTTGGGTGTAGCATGTTGAAATTTTTGAAAAAGGTCCGCGTGCAACAGTGGAAGTTCGATGGCGTCCTTGATCGCCTGCAGCGCTGTTTCCTGCCCGCCGACTCTTTCCCATGGCAACTCCGGTACATCATCCAGGTAATGTTCGTGAGATTCAGTGCTGGAAAGCGTCTCCAAGGCCATGCGGTAGTTTGAGTCAACACGGACTTCATCGCCTGATTTCAGGGTGGAGTCCGCGAGATCAGCGGAGCGCTGTAACACCATCGATTGTAAGCCGTGCTCCGAACCGACGCGCAGCCGGTCTTTGCCCAGGACTTCGGTGATTTTTGTGACCGGACCGGCGGTTTCAAATCCCAGATCGCCAACGATAACGAATGCCTCGTTTACCAGGACGCGGGTTCCCTTTTTTAGTTTCGTGAGAGGGATGCGTGGATCGACGTTGCAATAATAGTCGGCGCCCCCTACAACGATGTGGGCCGTTTCTTTCGAAGTGGCTCCGAGAAACGTGCCAATGCGGTTCGCAGGCGAAGTGACCTTTTTGACCACTTCCTCAAGTTTCTCGATCATTCGGCGCGCTTCGACCATCGTCTCCTGTTGGTCGGAAATTTCGGGGCGCAATTCCAGCAGATCACGTCGAATCGGATCGCCGGGAGGCAATGACGCAATGATTTGATCAAATGAATCCAGGAGACTGTCCGGACCCGAGTCCCCAACCTCGCCCTGAAGTCCCTCGCTGCGCTCGTCACTCATTTATGGTTTGGGTCAATCCGCCGAACCGTATTTCACTATAGCGTTCATTAGCAGCATCCGCAATCTTCGCTCGAAGTTTTCGCAAGTTCGACGCTGCTCGCACATGAAATGTTCAACCATCACAGGGCCGGAAGCTGCCCAAATACTATCCATCCAAGGATATAAACCCCGGATGCAGTGTAGGTTTTCATCGATAATGTTTTTAGGTCGATGTCGCATTCACGCGACTGGAAAAAGCGGCTCTACGGTTTCATTCAGGGGGGAGCCTTTACTCAATGCTTAGGGTCGCTGGGCCACCGCGGAGAGTTGCGAGTTGAAGCCCGATGGTCTCTCACTATTTGCAGAAACTGATCCATGCTGGACGTCTCTGTCGCGCACGAAAGTTCGGGCAAACACATCACCAATCAGCAGATCCTGAAAAAACTTCTGCCCCATGGTCGGAACAGTTGCGACTGCAGAGGGGCGCCGTTACAGTTTCGCTTTACTGGAGCCTTAGCTCAATTGGTTAGAGCGCCGCCCTGTCACGGCGGAGGTTGCGGGTTCGAGCCCCGTAGGCTCCGGAATGATTCAAATCAACGCCGCATTATATGAATCGACAGGATGCGGCTTTGATGCCGTGCGAGCAAATAATCCACAAATGCGCCGATGATTGAGTTCGGCTTGTTGCCAAGCTTTGTCACGACACGGCAGATCAGCGTGTTGCTGCGCGCGTGCCATTCCAAATTGATTGCGCCGTGCGCCGTCTCACTATGAATTTT
>JBKPMH010000049.1:0-6861 GCA_046732035.1 Verrucomicrobiota bacterium | reverse complement strand
ATGACTGCTGTGTGAGATTGTCGCGGATCAGGTGCATTAGTTGTGCTGGTCGCAGTCCAAGTATCCGAGCCAGGATCGTATCGTCCGCCGCTGTTTAAGTCGTTAAAGAGATTGTTACCACCCCACACGATCATTTCTGTGCCGGTCCACGCTGCGGTGTGTCCACTTCGTCCCTCAGGCGCATTCGCAGTGTTGGTAGATGTCCAGCTATCGGTGGCTGGATCGTATTTGCCGCCTGTGTTAACCGGGAAAGGACTGTTTTGCTCCTGACCGCCCCAGACAATCATATGGCTTCCACTCCAGATGGCGGTGTGGCCTGACCGCGGAGTGGGTGCGCCAGAGCTGTTTGTAAATGTCCAGGTGTCTGTGGCGGGATCGTACCGGCCTCCCGTATCCAGCAATCCGCCGTTGCTTTGCCCTCCCCAGATAATCATTTCGGCGCCAGTCCAGACTGCTGTGTGAAACTGTCGGGCCTCTGGCGGAGCAGCGGTGGTTGTCCACGTGTTATCGGTGCATCCGCCACCCAATATGGTAGGAAGTGTATAGCTGCCATTGGCCGCTGCTGTTGCAGTGGAAAATTGAGGTTTTGCTTTTGTTAGCCAGGACTGCAGAGGCTCCTTAGGCCATGAAACTGTACCGAGCTTTAAGTGCTCATTGCTCTTTTCGATTACTGCTGTCGCGTAGTAGCGGCTTTCGTTTTCCTGTAACGAGGCTGGCTTCCCTAGCGGAATAGCTTGATAGGGCGCGACCGCCGAGCGCGCTGATACGGGCGAACGGCTCGGCGATCCGTCCCTAACAGTTAAAGCAAGGCCCCCAGCCTTATTAAATGTCGCCGCGAGCCTTTGCACGGTTCCATCCCAATCGCGACTATTGAGCGTCACGCGATGTGCCGTGTTGTGCCTGATTTTTCCTTGAGCGCCGTCTTTAACATATTCTACTTCACTGTACTTGCCACTAAGCTGTTTCATCTGTGCGATATCGGGGTGCGCCTGCAGCTCGGCTTCCGCCCGCTGCTTTAGGTCGCCGTGAATTCGTTGGTCGTGGGCGTACCAGCTTGTTAACAAACGATCCGCAAGCGCAGGACGGGCCAGGCACTCCGCGATGACAAAGGGATCGTTTCCGAGCGCATCAAACAATTCCTGCAACACTTCTGGCTGTCTGGTGTGCTGGGCCATCCGATCCATCTCAGATTGCAATTGCTCGGCAGTGATCGGGCGTTGCCAGTAATCTTCCAGCGCTTGTGACTTACGCAGGTAATCTGTCACTTTCTTTTCAATCTGTGCCTGAGACATCACGGCATCCAGTGGAGGCTTGGGATTAGAATTTTCCTTTGCCCAAATTCGGTGACGCCAGTACACATCTGCGATCGCTCGTTCATACGACACGCGTTCTTCGAACGACAGTCCTCCGCTGGCGGGATGCGAAGCGTTCGCAGCGGACCGAGGACGCAGAGATCCCAGCCCCGATGTTATTGGAACAAGGATGAAACAAGCTGTCGCCGCGCATAGAAGGAGACCAAATAAGACGCGCGAATTAAGTAAGCCCGATCCGCCTTTGCCAAGCCTACCGCGGAAACGTGAGGATGCGGATTTTTTCTGCATTGCAAGTGGGTGATGTGGGGTGCTCGTGGTAGCTGTATGTCGGGTCGGTGTCAACGCTTTTTCGTTAGTCAGCAATGAACTCCTGCTTTGCCGAGCTATATTCGCCCGAGCCGAGGCCAAAATTTGTCGCTGGAAGACCGCGAATCAGTCGACATTCCGGACATGACGGCGAACAGATGACGGGTTCGTATCCGATTGTCACCTCGGAGTAGGGCGAGGCAGCGCGATGGGGCGCGCTCTTTGAGGAATGGGCCTTGAGTTTGTCCAGGCGTAGATTCCTGCACCTCAAATGAACCGATATCGACACGCCCTCATGCGATCACAACCAAGGCCCCGTTGGTCGGAAAAGGATGGTGGCTAAAATTAGCCTCCCCGCATTAATGTCCGGACCACCAGGCAACAACGCATGACTTGGCGTTGACCAATCGTTTGGCCGTCGTTTGCGATGGGCAGCGCCGGACGAAATGAACCGACGCCGTTGTCATGCGTGTTAGTAACTGAAATGATCGTTGCATATGCTGGAGTCGCCGACCGCAAAATAGTTGCGGTCCATCACAGCAGCACTTTCAGACGAAACACATGGTAGCTTCGGGGCCCTGGTGTTCCCATTTGTACTTGGTTCCACCGAAATGGAGGAGCGAAGTTCAAGAGATGTGAAAACATCCATAAGAGTTTCGGATTTTATTGAACTTTTACGTCTATGATGGACTGACGAACGACTACATAGACGATCCGTTTCCAGCGATTGCGATTGATGCGCAAATACAACAACGCCCTTGTAAACTTTAGCTTTGTAAGTGTTGTAACTCTCTTAAGATTAAGGTCGCCATGTCATTCAATCGTTTTGGACTTTCGCCTGAAGTAGTGCGCGGGACGCAGGCGATGGGTTTCGTGGAGCCAACCCCAATTCAGCTCCGTGCATTTCCAATTGTCCTCGCTGGTAAAGATTTAATTGGCACTGCGCAAACAGGCACAGGTAAGACTGCGGCGTTTGCGCTTCCTATTCTGACGTTGCTGAGCAAACACGGCGCCTTCCGATGCCTGGTGCTGGAGCCGACTCGCGAGCTGGCCGCGCAAGTGGAAACCGCCTTCCGCGATTATGGCCGTTTCACGGACCTTCGAGTGGCGCTGGTGCATGGCGGCGTCGGTTACGGGAAACAACGCGAGGAACTCAAGCGCGGCGTGGACATTCTTGTGGCCACTCCAGGACGCTTGCTGGATCTTCTGGAACAACGCGCAACCAGTTTGCAATCGGTAAAAATTCTCGTGCTCGACGAAGTGGACCGGATGTTGGACATGGGGTTCCTGCCCGATGTGCGTCGGATCGTTGAGAAAATCCCAACAAAGCGGCAGACACTTCTGTTCTCAGCCACGCTGCCGCCGGAGATCGAGCGTCTGGCTGCCTGGGTGTTACGCGATCCGGCATTGGTGGAAATCGGTGCGCGCCGGTCACCGGCAGCAACAGTCACGCACGCTGTGTACCCGGTGGCTGCGGAGCAAAAATTCGACCTGCTCATGGCACTGTTGGAACGGACCAATTTCGACAGCGTGCTGATTTTTTGCCGAACAAAACAGAACGCCGATCGAGTAGCGCATTCTCTAAAACATGCGCAGCACGCCGTTGCGGTTTTGCATTCCAATCGGACCCAGCGTGAAAGGGTCGAAGCACTGGAAGGTTTCAAGAGCGGCAAATACGAGCTCATGGTGGCGACCGATATTGCGTCGCGCGGTCTCGACATCGCGGGAGTAAGTCACGTGATCAATTATGATGTCCCGGAGCATCCGGAAGATTACGTGCATCGAATCGGGCGCACCGGACGTGCACAAAATGTCGGCGACGCTTTCACGCTGATGAACGGTCAGGAACTGCCAGCGTTACAGGCGATCGAACATTTTATCGGCCAGAAAATTCCGCGCCTAAAACTGGACAACTTTCCGTATCTCTACACCGCGCTTTTTGAACCGGAATCAGCTGCCAGCGCGCGACGCGCCATTGGCGGTGGCAGGACGCATCGCGGCTATTCTTTTGGAAGAAGGCGATGATCCACGGTAGCCGTTTTGCGCAGGTGGTTCGGCTTCTCTGAAGGCGATGCCGGGACATCCCCACGCTTCAGGACAACCCCGTTCCACCGTCGCCACCGCGGGTCCGTATTGCGCGTGCATCACAAAATGTGATACGTATTTGAATTCTGATAATGAGTTCATCCACTTCGAGCTTACAGGCCGAATTCGACCAACTTCAGAAAAAGCTTGTGCCGTTGTGGAAATCGATCGAGCGCTTCAATCAGGACCCGCAAACGATCGTGGTCGTCCCGTCCATGTCCATCGACGCCATCAGCCAGGGCGCGGTGATGCAGGCCTACGAGGAACGCTTTCTATTCTTGTTATTGCTGCTTCGTCAGCCTCGGGCCCGGCTGATCTATGTGACTTCACAAACCATTCTACCAAGTATCATCGACTATTATCTTGGTCTTCTGCCAGGTGTCATTCCGAGTCATGCGCGTCAGCGCCTTTTCCTCATCTCCCCTCTGGATCTGTCCGTGCGTCCGCTCAGCGACAAGCTACTTGAACGCCCAAGGCTGATTGAGCGCATCCGTTCATTGATCATGGATCCTGATCGCGCGCACCTTGTTCCCTTTAATACGACCAATCGCGAGCAGGAACTGGCATTGCGCCTCGGCATTCCTATGTACGGCGCGGACCCGAAATTTTTTCCGCTGGGCACAAAGAGTGGGTGCCGGGAGATCTTCACGGAAGAAAAAGTGCCGCATCCTCTTGGGATCGAGAACCTCGGCAGTAAGGAAGAATTGATAGGGGCTATTCAGCAGATGCGAGCAAAAAAGCCGTCGATGAAACAAGTTTTGGTGAAGCTTAACGAAGGCGTCTCGGGTGAAGGTAACGCGCTTGTCGATTTGACTGGGTTGCCGGCCCCTGGCGATTCGAAGGAGAAAATTATGCTCGAGGAGCGCCTTCGCGCCATGCAATTCGAGTTACCTCGTGTTACTTACGACAGCTACATGCAGAAGCTCCAGGAACGCAAAGGAGTAGTCGAAGAACGGATCATGGGAGAAGAAATCAGGAGCCCAAGTGTCCAGCTTCGGGTGACTCCGCTGGGCGTGGTAGAATTGTTATCTACGCATGACCAGCTTCTGGGCGGCCCATCGGGGCAAAGTTATCTCGGCTGCGTGTTCCCAGCCGATCGCGGCTATGCCGCACTCATTACCCGCGAAGCCGCCAAGATTGGCAGACGACTCGCAAAAGAAGGAGTCATTGGCCGATTCGCGCTTGATTTCGTGGTCGTGCGTTCGAATGGAAAGTGGAATCCGTATGCAATCGAGATTAATCTCCGCAAGGGCGGCACCACGCATCCCTTTTTAACTTTGCAATTTCTCACTGACGGATGCTACAACCCTGAGACAGGTATTTTCACCGCGCCAAATGGGCAGCAGAAGTTTTTTGTCGCCAGCGATCACGTGCAGTCGCCGTCGTATCGAACGCTGACTCCGGATGACCTTTTCGACATTGTAGTTAGACACGATCTGCACTTTGATCAGACCAGGCAGACGGGTGTGGTTTTTCACATGATGAGCGCCTTGGGTGAGTTAGGAAGAACAGGGCTGACTGCGGTCGGCAACTCACATGGAGACGCCGAGGCAACTTATGACCGTGCTATAGGCGTGCTCGATCAGGAGACCGGCAAGCCATTGTAAGAGGGAAGTAGAAGCTTGGGCCAACCCGGGCGAGTCAGTGCGTTCAGCCGATGGTATCGTCGAACGCGCCATTAAGGGCAGGCACTTTGCGATTCGAAGACCTGCCCTCGGGACCAGGACTTGGCAAGCATTAATTGCTCATCTACCTAGGTGTAAGACCTACCGCAGGATAGGATAAAGAGTTAATAAGCGGAAAACGTGAATAAGTCTTGACATTGTGCGGCGCCTCCAGGTAAAAAAGCGGCCACAACGTGAAATCCGAAACACCAGCCTCCAACTATTAAAAATGAAAAAACAAATAAAATCTATGAGCGGGCGCCTGGGGAGAGCCGCGCTTCTTCTCCTTATAACGTCGTTTCTGGCGATCTGCGTGATTCCATTCGCGCGCGGACAGCGGAGTGTCAGTAGTAGAAGCGCAACAGCCCAGCAGCCGCAAATCACAAATGTTTATGGCGCGGCGCCTGCCGTAATCAACAAACATCCGATATGGCGGTTTCTGCGAGGCCCCGTAGGAGTTGTATGTCCGGCCACGATTACCCAATCAACCAGCCAGACGATTGTCGATGGCAACTCGGTGGCTTGCAACAACGGCGTTGGCACCACTGAGAACCATTACTGGCGCGCCTTTGATATGAACACTTTTACCGGCGGACAGGAATACGACGTTACCTCGGTTTCATTCGGGATTGAATCGGCCACCAGTGGAGGGGGTACCGTTCAGCTATTGACAGTGAATCTGTATGCGAATAACGGTGCGCCATTTCCCGGTGGCGACTGGCAGTCGAACCTGATCGGCACTACGGGAGAAATCAACATTCCAGACCAATCCGACAGCATATTCGAAACCGCGCTGATCGCGACCGTGCCGGCTGGGACTCTCGAGTTGGTTATGGAAGTAACCACACCGGACGGAACAGCAGTGGGTAATCTGTTCTTCATAGGTTCAAATGCTGATCCAGAAACTGGTCCGAGCTATCTGAGTGCCGTGGACTGCGGCGTGTCGGATCCGACACCTACAGGTGATCTGGGCTTTCCTGACATGCACATCGTGATGAACGTTAACGGAAGTTGCCCGTCTGGCTCGCCCACGCCTACTCCATCAGCTACGGCGACGCCATCCGCCACGGCTACGCCAAGCGCCACGGCTAGTGTAACGCCGTCGGCAACGCCGAGCCCGACTGCAACTGCTTCGGCGACGCCCTCGGTGACGCCAAGCGTGACTCCCACGCCTTCAGCCAGCCCGACAGTAACACCCACACCTAGTGCTACACCGGGTGGATGTGTGTTTGGATTTGGCTATTGGAAAAATCATCCCGACGCGTGGCCGGTCACTGAATTGCAGCTTGGAAATGTGACTTACACTCAGGAGCAATTGCTTGCGATCATGCACGAACCGGTGCGCGGCAATGGGTTGGTTTCTCTGGCGCATCACTTGATTACCGCCAAGCTAAACGTCGCTAACGGCGCGGATCCGAGCTGCATCCAACACACCATCGCTGATGCAGATGCCCTGATCGGGGACCTGGTAGTGCCACCTATAGGGGATGGAT
>JBKPMH010000048.1:0-47757 GCA_046732035.1 Verrucomicrobiota bacterium | reverse complement strand
GGAAGCCAACAAGCGAGAAACGCAACACCGGCGATCAGCGTCGCAATTGAAGCGAAGGTGATCGGATCCCACGCAGTAACGCCGTAAAGCAGGCTGCTCAGCAAACGAGTCGCCATAAATGCGCCGAGTAGCCCAATCACGATGCTGATCGCGACCATGAGCATCGCCTGGCCGACAACTAACCGGAAGATGTTCGACTGCGCGGCGCCGAGTGCAATCCGGATTCCAATTTCGCTCGTGCGTTGCGAAACGGAGTATGCAAGCACGCCGTAAATCCCAATCGCGGTGAGAAGCAGCGCAGTTCCCGCAAAGATCGACAACAGCAAGGCGTTGAAGCGAGGTTTGGCCAGCGTCCGCGACATGTACTCGTCAAAAACGCGAACCTGAGTGAGGGGAATGTCGCGGTCGACCAGAGTTAGCTGATCACGAACAGCGTTGGTAAGAGCTGCAGGATCGGAAAGCCTCGTGCGCGCTACGATCCAGACTACATTGATGGGGACCTGACTGGCCGGCACGTACATTTCCGGCGTAAAATCGTTTTGGAGCGAAAGATGTTTGACGTTTCCAACGACGCCGATGATCTCGCGCATCTTGGGCTTGTCATCGCCGATGCTCCACCCCGGCTTGATCCGTTTGCCGACCACATTTTGTCCGGGAAAGAATTTTTGGGCGAAGCGCTCATTTACTATGACGACCGGAAGCGAATCAAACTTGTCCGTTTCGTTGAAGACTCTGCCCTGCAAGAGGGGGATACCCATGGTCTCAAAGTAATCTGCCCCGGCGATACGAATGGGAGCGTCGTTGCGTTGTCCCTCTGGCAGCGGATGCTCTTCGACGTCGAAATCAGTCGTCGTATGGCTGCCGGTCAGTGGTAGAGGCAGAATGATGCTCGCGTGATTGACTCCCGGAATGGCTCGGACTTTCGCAAGTAACTGATCGAAAAATGCGTTCACATTCGCCGGTCTGGGATAGGCTGCGTCCGGCAGGCTGATCCGCGCCGTGAAAAGATTTTCGCTACGCACACCGGTCTTGACCCGAGAAAGCTGGGCGAATGTTTGAATCAATAAACCGGCGCAAACCAGGAGGATGAGTGCGAGTGCGATCTCTCCCATCACGAGTCCATTACGCAAACGATGCTTGTGTTCGCCTCCGGTGCCGATTCGCGCACCTGTTTTGAGGGTTTTGTTCAGGTCGACATGTGACGCATGCCACGCCGGTACCAATCCGAAAACAACACCGGTGGCCATCGAGATGAGCAAAGTGAAGGCGAGAACAGCACCATCAAGTTGGATCGCACTGATGCGCGGAATATTTTGCGGTACGGTCACGATCAGTGCATCCGTTCCCCACTTTGCGATTAAGAGACCGACCAAGCCGCCGATCCCGGCAAGCAACAAGCTTTCCGTGAGCAATTGACGGATGATTCGCTTTCGGCTCGCACCAAGCGCTGCCCGTAAAGCGATCTCTTTCCCGCGCACGGAAGCGCGAGCGAGCATCAGATTTGCGACATTCGCATTCGCGATAAGGAGTACGCAAACGACCGCACCAAAGAGCACATAAAGGGCGGTGCGCACGTCCCCAACCAATTCATCGCGAAGCGGAGCCACAGCGACACCAAAACGCGTGTTCGAGTCCGGATATCTCTTTTCCAACGCAGCCGCAATCGTTTGCAGGTCCGCCTGCGCCTGCGCCACCGTCACACCGGACTTAAGCCGGCCCAATGCCAGAAGCATGTGATTGCCGCGCTGTTCTGTAACTGGCTTCGTTCCGTCCGCGTTTGCCGCGTCCTCGGCAAACGAGACGTACATTTCGGTGGCCGGTGTTTCGAAAGGAAATTGAAACTCGCGCGGCATGATGCCGATTACAGTGTAGGAATGCCCCTGAATGCGCAGTGTGCGACCGATTGCGGCCTTATCGCCGTTAAAGAGCCGCATCCACAAATTGTGAGTGAGAATAACTTTAAATCCTCCCGGTCCACCTCCACCCTGTTCGTCCTCGCGCACAAACGCCCTGCCGATCGCCGGCTTCACTCCGAGCACGTCGAAGAATTCGGCGCTGACCGTTAAGCGTTGGATATTTTGCGCCCCTTGTTCGTTGACCAGTGTGTAGCTGCCTCCGCGATAAACCGACATGCGATCGAAGGTCCGGTTTTGATTTCGGAAATCGAAGAAATCCGGATAAGAGAGCGAGTTGAATTGGTGGGATCTGTCCGGATCCTTCAGATTTATGCTGCCGATCGCAACGAGCCGATCCGGTGACGGAAACGGCAGTGGTTTTAACAACACCGCGTTAACAACACTGAAAATTGCGGTGTTCGCGCCGATACCAAGCGCCAGCGTAAGAATCGCCACGAGAGTAAATCCAGGCGATTTGCGGAGCTGACGCAAAGCGAACCTTAGATCGTTCATATCACTCGGTGCGCAACGCTTGAATTGGATCGACCAGTGTGGCGCGGCGCGCCGGGATCACGCATGCCAGCAACGCTGAAACGGCTAATCCGATTGTCGCCGCACCGAGCAAAAATGGATCGTGTGGAGAAATTTGATAGAGCTGGGTAGCGATCAAACGACCGACGGCAAATGTCCCCGCCAGCCCAATGATCAACCCGACGATGACGGGATGCATTCCCTGGCGCACAACTAACCGCAACACGTCAGTTGTCTGTGCGCCCAACGCCATCCGCACTCCAATTTCTCCCGTTCGTTGTTCGACGGTATAAGCGACGGCCCCGTAAATTCCAACCACTGCCAGCAACAAGGCGATACCGGCGAAAACACCGAGTAAAGTCATTGTCAGTCTCTGCTGGCCCAGCGATTGCGACACAATGGCGTCAAGAGTATTCGGTTGCAGAATCGGCAATCCATTATCGATCTTGTTCAGCGCTGAGCGGACAATCCCGACGGTCGCTTCTGGTTTGGTTGCGCTACGCACGAGAACGTTGAGAAACGGCCCGCTGCGTTGCGACCATGGCCGATAAAATTCAACATCGTTCGATTTGGACAGCTCTTGGGAGCGGACGTCGCCTACCACACCGATTACTTCCGCTGGAAGCCCATTGCCGTTGTCGGTGCCGAAAAGAATCTGATGGCCGATTGGATTCTCGTTCGGAAAAAGTTTTTTCGACGTGGAGTTGCTCAGAACCGCCACCAACGGCGAGTCCATCTTATCTTGTTCCGTGAAGTCGCGGCCCGAAAGGAGTGGAATTCCGAGCGTGCGAAAATATCCAGGAGAAACGCTCCGCGTCAGGCCAAGCGGTCGCTGATTCACTGGCACAGGATTTCCATCGAGACGCGCATACGGCGATGACGAACGGTTCCCAGAGAGCGGGACCGCGTCTGTGATTGCGGCAGCCTCCACGCCCGGAGCAGTCTGCAATTCCGCTTGCAAGCGTTCCGCGAAGCGTGCGCGTGTTCCGGGATCTGGATATTGCGCCGGCGGAAGACCGATTCCTCCGGCCCAAACTCGTTCTGATCGAAATCCAGCTTCCTGTCGGCTTAGTCGAACAAAACTGGAAATCAGCATGGCGGCTCCGGCCAGCAGCACCACCGATAATCCCACTTGTGCGGCGACCAAACCGCGGCGGAAACGATGCTGACCTCGACTGCCACTTGCCCCGCGTCCGCCCTCCTTAAGGCCACCAACCAGATCAGCGCGCGAACTTTGCCACGCCGGATAAAGGCCCATTAGGAACCCGGTGACCAGCGACAACCCCAGCGTGAAGATCAGTACTGGCCATTGCAGTTTTACTTCGCTTTCCAATGGAACGTTTTGACCGGCTAATTTCGGAACGACAGAGACCGTCCAAACCGCCAGAAACAATCCTATAAAGCCTGCGATCACGCTCACCAGTGTGCTTTCGAAAACAAACAGGCGCACGATTCCGCGCCGCTCCGCCCCAAGCGCCATGCGCAAGGCAATCTCCCGCTTACGCCCCGTAAAGCGTACCAGCAACAGATTTGCGACGTTGCTGCACGCGATAAGCAGCACGGCGCTCACTGCCGCAAGCAGGGTCAGGAAAGCCGGACGCAAATCTCCGGTGACATCTTCCGCCGCTGAGACAAGGTACGGCGACCAGGTGTTATCAGCCGTTTCCGGATGTTGTTCTTTATAACTTTGAAATAATGTCTGCAACGCCGCCTGCGCTTGTGAAATCGAAATGCCAGGTTTCAACCGCGCCGTTACGCGCATGAAACTGACTCCGCGCATCAAGCGATCTTTCGTAAGCCCGGGTAGCTCGAACGGCTTGTTCGCAAAAATCTCCGAATCGCGCCCGAACCAGGAAATCGGCAGGTTCGGGAGAACCCCGATGATTGCGTTAGGTACGCCGTTCAGCGTAATACTGCGTCCGAGAATTGCCGGATCGGAGTTGAAATACTTACGCCAGAAACTTTCCGTGACCATCACAACGTCGCCTTTGGTCTCCTCCTCAGGGAGAAAATTGCGACCGAGAATCGGATGGATGCCAAGCAGTTCGAAATAATTGGCAGTCACATTGCCGCCGAGTAGTTGGATCGGCTCGCCGGATCCTGTCATGATGAAGCCGTTGCCCCAATCCGCGGCGATGCCTGAGAAAACGCTTTGTCCGTCGCGATAGTGCCAGAACTTCGGCACCGAGAACGGCATTTGTTTTAAATCGCGCTCTTTCGCTTCGCCATAAATGCGCACGACACGTTCGGGTTCGGAGAAAGGCAGACCCCGTAGGAAAAGATCCTGAATCAAACTGAAAATGGCGGTGTTCATCCCGATGCCGATGGCGAGCGTGATGACGGCCAGCGAAGTGAACCCGGGCGATTTGCGAATTTGGCGCATCGCGAACCGGAGATCATTCATAAGAATTTTATTTCTTTGTCACGTTTTCGCCTAAGCTGCGATGCGGTCCTCGACCACGCGGCCGTCAAACAGGTGTACTGTGCGATCCGCATGTTGAGCGAAGCGCTCGTCATGAGTGACCATGCAAATCGTGGCGCCGCCTCCGTGCAGTTCCTTAAGCAGGTGCATTACTGCTTCGCCATTGCGCGAATCAAGATTCCCCGTCGGTTCGTCTGCCAGCAGAATGGCTGGCCTTCCAGCAAGGGCGCGAGCGACAGCCACACGTTGCTGTTGGCCGCCGGAGAGCTGACTTGGCAAATGCTTTGCGCGATGCGCCATCCCAACGCGCTCAAGGGCTTCGGTGACAAACGACTTGCGCTCAGTGGCGCCCATTCCGCGGTAAGTCAGTGGTAACTCAACATTCTCAAAGACACTGAGATCCCCTATCAGATTGAAGCTTTGGAAAATGAAGCCGATTTCTCGGTTGCGAATTCGGGCGCGGTCAGCGAAGGAAAGATTGGCAACTTCATGTCCCTTTAGCGAGTAGCTGCCGTCAGAAGGAGTATCGAGCAGGCCGAGAATCGACAATAGTGTTGTCTTGCCGCATCCGGACGGTCCAGCAATGGAAACATATTCACCCGGCCGGATGTCCAGGTGGATACCGGACAATGCATGCGTTTCCACCTCGTCAGTGAGGAACACCTTCGTCACGCTGTTTAGTCGTATAAGAGGATCTGATCCGTTGTTCATGGTTAGGTTACTGATTTCTGATTACTGATTAGTTGAGTCGAATGCGCTCGTGACCGTCGTATGCGCTGGTATCGGAAAGAATTACCTGATCCCCCGGCTGCAGACCGCTTAAAATCTCGATCGTGTTGACCGAGCTTTTTCCGAGCTTGACCGGAGTGCGCACAGCGTCCCCGTTGCCATTGACAAGCTTAAACATTCCGACAGTGTTGTTTTCCTGCCCGAACGCGGGCCGACCGACATAAACGACATTGTCGAGGCGCTCGAGTTCGATTGTTCCGTCCACACTGAGATCCGGACGCGCGCCTTTGGGCAGTGGCTCATCAAACGCCACATCGACGGTAACGGTCCCCTGCTCAACTCCCGGATCTACTCGTGTGACGTGGCCATTGACGGTGCCGTTGCGCGTATCAATCACCGCTTTCTGATTAATCTGAATATCTTTCGCCTGTGTCTCAGCGATCTTGACCTGCGCTTTTAATTTCGTGGGATCCGCCACGCGGGCGAGATTGTCCCCTATCTTCACGCGCTGTCCGATTTGCACAGGCAATTGTTGCAGGACACCCGACATTCCAGCGCGCAAGTGCAACGCTTCTACCTGATCTGTTTTTAACTTTGCGAGCTGTTTGGCTTGATCCACAGCCGCTTGTTTCGAAGCAAGTTGTGGCTCGATCGAATCGCGAGCAAATGTGAGGCGCTTTTGCTCGATCTCATCGCTCTTCTGGCATTCCTCTTCCTTAATCTGCGATTTCTTGTAGTCGAGCACAGCGATCAAACCGTTCTTCGCCAGCTGATCGTTGGTTTGGCGCTCCATCTTGGCCTGCTCGTACGCCGAGTGCGCGGCGGTTGTTTTCGATTCCTGTTCGAGTAATTCGCGTTGCAACGTCGCGCGAACACTCGTTAGGTCCGCTTCCGCTGCGCTTGCTTTTGATTCCGCGTCATGAGCGGCTTGCTCCAACTCAGGGCTGCTCAATTCCAAAATCACTGAGTCCGGCTCCACAGGTGTCCCTGGCCAAATATTTATTTTTTCCACGCTGCCCTCGGTGTTTGCAGGGATCCAGCGAATGTCCTCCGGCACGAGCGTCCCAAGGCCGCGCACCTGCCGGGTCATTGGGCCGCGTTTAACGGTATCGATCCAGACAGTCGAGCGATCGATGCTGGGCACTGCTGGCTTCAAACGCGAGATGGCTATTGTTGCCAAAATCAATCCGAGCGCAGAGACAGCAATTATGATGGTGCGGCGCTTGCGCTTTTTCGCCGCTACACCTACGCGAGGTACGTCCATAGAGGAAAGATTCGACGTAAATCCGACCGGACGCACAATCGTTTCTTCTTTTGATTTTCGTTGAGGAAGCATGGTTGAATCAAAGCTGAGCAAAGGCGCGGCAAAGGTCGGCCACTGCATTGGCCGCGCTCAGCAACGGCAGGGCTGCGGCGATGACGACGATCGCGAAGCAAACTGCTTCTACGACAAAATCGTGACGCGCTTCGTTTTGAAAATACTGACCGCTGATATTCCAAAAATGCGGCGTCCGGGTTGTGAGGGATCGGCCCCGAAACCCATCCAGCGTCATTGGACGATAATTGCAGTCGATCAATGGGAGTTTGTTGTCCTTGCCAACAATTAGTGAGATCGGCTTCATATTTCCTTTCAGTTTGTTCGGCAACACGTTGTTGCAATGTCTGTGCCAACTAAACCGAGAATATTACAAAACGCAGCGCCAGAGGCACTTATCGTTACATGAATGAACTTCCGTGATCCGTCAGCAGTCCCGTTCTGGGACAAATTCGTCCCAATCTTGGGATTGTCTTAAAGAAACGCGATTAGAGCGGCAGTCGGAGCAAAGCCTCAGCGCCTTTTCCGCCCCGACGATTCGTCAGCGCCAACGATCCACCATGCGCTTCGGCAATTTGACGACTTAACGGAAGACCGATTCCAGAGCCTTCGGGCTTGGTGGTGAAAAACGGCACGAAGAGATTGCCGGGGTTCATTATTCCCGGGCCTTCGTCTTGGACGAAGATTTCGACTGCATCTTCCTTGTCACGCCAGCCGATCAAAACTTCGCCGTGTGTTTCCAGCGCCGCATCGACAGCGTTATGCACAAGATTGATCAGCACTTGTTCAATCTGCGCTCCGTCGGCACAAATGATTGCTTTCGGGCCCGGGACGGCTTTTACATTCAGTCTCGGTTCCAAGTCCACGACGCGCTGAATCAGCGCACCCAGATCAACATCTTGTTTCTGAGGCGGCGGAAGCTTGGTAAGGCGCGTATAGGCTTGTAGAAAGCGGCTGAGAGAATCCGCGCGCGAGGCGATGGAATTCAATCCGGCACTTGCGTCATCTTTCCAATCTGCTGGCAGAGGATCGCGGCGCAAAAGCGATTCCAAACTTGCCGCCAGGGATTTGATCGGAGCCAGTGAGTTGTTCATTTCATGACCGAGCACCCGCACGATTCGTTGCCAGGCGCGACGTTCTTCTTCGCGCAGCGTGCGACTCAAATCAGTTAAAACAAGCAGCTCGTGGGGGAGGCCTTCTTCGCGAAACGTGCTCCGCCGCACACCCCAACGGCCCGATCCCCCGGCGAAATACAATGTAATCGGCTCGTCCTCGTTGGCCGCAAGGCATCTATCCAGCGCAAGTTCATGCGCCGTTCTGCCCAGCAACTTGTCCATGGGCTGGCCCAGCAAATTTTCGCCGGCGCGGTTAACGAGGCGTAAACGCCGCGTGGGATCGAAAGTGAAAACCGCCACGTCGATTTCACTCATGATGGTGCGCAAGAGTGCAGTCGCCTCGAAGGCGCCGAGGCGTTGCAGGCGCAACGTTTCGCCCAGCGAATTAATCTCGAGAAGGACTTCGCCCAGTGCGTTGCCACCGCGCGCTCCCCTGGCGCGAATCGAGTAGTCGCCTTCGCGTAGTGCTGCCAGCAAGTTAGACATGGTTTGCAACGGCCGAATGATGTGTTCGCGCGCGCTGGAAATGAAAACAAGGAAGCAACCAATGATGAGAATTGTTAGCGTCCACTGGACCTTCGCGGTGTGATGGCCAAACCAAAGAAGAACAAGGGCAACAACAACAGCAGGCAGGGCCGCAGCAATTGTGAGCCAGGTAATCCTGCGTTCGTACGAATAACGATGCGGATCTTTGGGTTTGCGTGTCACTTTCGTACTGTAGCGGTACGCGTCATGCGGATGCCGCCCGCAGAATCTGGGCCAACGCAGCCGACACGGCTGCCTCTACAGTTCATAGGCCATATTGCTGCAGGCGCCGATAAAATGCGCTTCTGCTCAATCCGAGTGCTTCTGCTGCCCTGCGCGCATTGCCGTCGTTTCGGGCGAGTGCTTTTTTTATGAGGAATGCTTCGACTTCTTCAAGACTCATTTCTTCGAGGCTGCGCGGCTCACCACCGCCATTCGTTAGGCCGAGGTCGGTCACAGCGATTTGTGCATCTTGCGCCATAAGCACTGCACGTTCGACTATGTGATCGAGCTCTCGAACGTTTCCCGGAAAACGGTGCTGCAGCAACAGATCGCGCGCTGGCTCATCGAAACCGGCAATCTGTTTTCGATAGTGTTCTGCGTGCTGACGGACAAAGCTGTTGGCCAGTGGCATGATATCATCCCGCCGGTCGCGTAAGGGCGGTAACTTAATCTGAATCGTATTCAGCCGAAACAAAAGGTCCTGCCTGAAACGACCGGCTGCCACTTCGCTCTCGAGATTCGAGTTCGTGGCAGAAATGATGCGCACATTCGCGTGCAATGTTTTTGAGGAACCGACTCGTTCAAAATCTCCTGTTTCGATCACTCGCAACAGCTTTGCCTGCTGAGCAAGCGGGATGTTCGCGATCTCGTCCATGAAAAGGGTGCTCTCATCTGCCAGCTCGAATCGACCTGCTCGATCCGTCTTCGCGTCGGTAAACGCGCCTTTGACATGGCCAAACAGTTCGCTCTCGAAAAGGGTCTCGGATAGCCCGCCCATGTTTACGGTGATCATCGCGTGGGATGCCCGCGGCGAAAGAGCATGGATGGCGCGTGCGATCAGACTTTTCCCAGTGCCGTTTTCGCCGGTGATTAAAATATTCGCATCGGAGGGCGCGACGCGTGAAATCATTTCGATGACCGGCCGCATCGCGGAAGACTCCGCGATCAAACTTGGCATGGTGCCGCGCAGGAGTTCGTTTTCGGCTTCTAATTTTCGTTCGCGACGCAGCGCCGAAGCGAGCTCAATCTGCGTTCTGACAATCGCGAGTAATCTTTGGTTGTCCCAAGGCTTGGTCACAAAATCGCGCGCGCCGCGTTTCATTGCTTCTACAGCCAGTTCGACGGTCGCCCAGGCAGTCATCACCACGATTGGCAGGGTATTATCGATCTGTCTGATTTTCGGAATGGCTGACAAACCTTCCTGACCTGACGTCGTATCGCGGGCGTAGTTCAGGTCCATTAGCAATAACGCGTACTCCTTTTTCTCCAGCGAGTTGAAGATGCCGGCCAGCGATGTTGCTGCTTCTGTTTGATATCCTTCACCCTTGAGCAAAATGCGAAGTGCTTCCAGCACGTCGCGCTGGTCATCGGCAATTAGGATTCGAGTCACCGGCTATTTCTGAACCGCGTTTCCGGCGGTATGTCAATCACGTGAACGTAAAGTGACCGTTATTCTGTGCGAATGGCGGTAATTGGATCAACCCGGGTGGCACGGAGCGCTGGTAGCCAGCAGGCAATCAGAGCAACCGCCGCCAATGTGAACAAAGCCACGCTCAAGGCCGGCCCATCAAATCCGCCTACTCCGTAGAGCGCACTTTGCATTCCACGACCTGCGCCGATGACTCCAAGTAATCCAATAGTCAGCCCGGCAAGAACGAGGAGCATTCCTTGCAACAAAACGAGACGAAAGACATCGGCGCGTTGCGCACCGAGCGCGAGGCGAATGCCCATTTCGCGTGTGCGTTGAGTCACCGTAAGGGCCATCACTCCATACAAGCCTACGCTGGCTAACAGCAGCGCGATGCCGCCGAATGCAGTGAGAAGCGACATCATCATCCGCCGGGAGCCGAGACTTTTCGTTATGTTGCTTTGCATCGTCGAGATGTGGCCAAAGGCCTGATCAGGATCGAGCGTCTGGAGTTCGCGCTTGATTGCCGGGACCAGCGCAAGCGGGTCGCCAGATTTCACGCGTAGCAGCAGCATGTTGCCGCGGTTTGGCACCTGAGCGGCGGCGAAGGTCATTTGAGGCCAGTGATATTGCTCGACGTTATCTTCGCCCGGCGCTTCGTTGCGCGTCCGTGGAACCACGCCCACAATTGTCAGTGGAGAGGGATTTTTTTCGTTCGATTGATTGTCGTCGATTTGCTGTCCGACGGGATCTTTGCCGGCAAAATATTTTTGCGCAAGCGTTTCATCGATGATCACCGATCGCGGCCGATCCGCGCGATCATCCGCGGTAAAGGCACGCCCATGCACCAGCGGCATTCCCATCACACGAAAATAATCGGGTGTAACGATGTTTATTTCGGCGGCCGGTTTTTCGCCGGGTGGATAAGGGGGCGTGCCGGTGAGATGGAAAGAACTGTCCCATTCGTTGTCATCAAAGGGAATGTTCAAACCGAGCGCAGCGGCTTCAACGCCGGGAAGCGCGCGAATTCGTTCGACGAGTTGATTATTAAAATGCGTGACCTTTTCATCCGTGTCATAGCGCGCCTTTGGTAATAAAACGTCCGCCACCAGAATGTTTTCTGGATTGAATCCCAGCGGTGCATTTTGTGCGTTTCGAAAACTTTTCAGCGTCAATCCCGCGCCGGCGAGGAGGAGCAGAGCCAGAGCGACTTGCGCGACGACCAATCCCGACCGCACACGCTGACGTTGCACACCATCGCTAGTTCCGCGAGCGCCTTCATGGAGTGAGAGCGTGAGGGAGGCAGAGCGCGAAACTCGCCATGCCGGCCAAACACCTACGAGGAGGCCGGTGCCAATCGCCATTACAGCAGTAAATGCCAGCACTTTAAAATCGAGATTCGCTTCCTGAAACCGGCTGGCATCCGACGGAGCAAAGCTGGCCGAGCCACCCGGCGCAATCATCTTGATCGCATCCAGCCCCCAAAGCGCGAGAAGAACACCCAACACCGCGCCGAGCACCGCCAGGATTGCGCTCTCGATGAACACCTGCTTGGCGAGTTGCCTCCGGCTTGCGCCAAGAGCGGCCCGCACAGCTAGCTCGTGTTCACGGCCAAGCGAGCGCGCGAGCTGCAAATTTGCCACATTGGCGCATGCAATAAGAAGCACGCAGCCGACCGCGGCAAGCAGCAAAGTAACGCCATATTTGTAATCCTTCACTGCGGATTCGAGCAGGATCACCGCAGTAACACGACGTCCAGCGTTAGAATCGGGATAGCGGCGCTCTAGCTCTGCTGCAATATTATTCAAATCGGCACTGCCCTGTGCGAGGCTGACATTGGGCTTGAGACGACCGAGCGCAGAGAACCCCGGATGATTTCCACGATCCATGTCCGCGCGCAAATCCCCCAGCGTGACATAGACCTGCGCTTTTCTCGGTAATTGAACGCTCGCCGGAAGGACGCCGACGATCTCGCATTGCTGACCGTTGAGGACGATGGTTTGGCCGAGGACGCCACGCGAGCCGCCGAAGCGGCGTTTCCATAATCCATCGGAGATGAGTGCCACCTTTTTGCAATTCGGCACATCGTCTGATTCGCGAAAATCCCGCCCCAGTTCTGGCGACAGCCCCAGAATGGAAAGAAAATTGTAACTCACGCGCGCGGAACCGACGCGTTCTGCTTCAACATCGCCGGTGACGGACAGATTCGCATCCTCGCGCCGGAAAAGAGCAAGATCAGTGAACCCGCGCTGGCTCGCGCGCCAGTCGAGATAATTCGGCAGGCTGACTGAACCGGAATCGAAGATTTTTGTACGCTCGCGAATCAGGACCAGACGGTCTGGTTCCGGATACGGCAGCGGTCGCAGCAAAACAGCATTGACCACGCTGAATATTGCCGTGTTCGCGCCGATGGCGAGCGCCAGCGTTAAAATCGCGATCGCGGTGAAACCCGGCTGCTTTCGCAGCATTCGGAAAGCGTATCGAATATCCTGTTTCACATTCCTTGCGCTACTTAAGGCAAAGCAAACTTTCGTGTCAGCTCCGCGAGACCATCTCAGTCTTTGCCGCTCGGCTAACAGCGTTTTGCTCAGGCCCACCGGGCAGTATCCTAAGAGAGCTGTGCGCAAATTCCCAAATCAACAACACAGCGCTGAGGATGAAAGCAACATAGAGAACTGTTTCAAGAACTCCACGGCCTTTCTCTTCTGAGCGCACTAACAGAGCGTAAGTAGATTCGAATTCATCGTTCATCGGTGTTTCCTTGTTCATGCATTTGCCTTACGCAAGCTGCGTGCCACAAAGTTTAGTGGAACGTAAACCGCTCATCTTCAGAATAATCTGCTTGTACAGGCTTCGACGGTTCTCTCTTTAGCGGTTCCGCGTTTGGGAAGTAACTGTTCCATTTTCGGGACAGCTTCACAGTTGGCTCGGACCTCACAATCCTTGCATTGGTCCAAGCCAAACGGTCCGAATTAGCCTAACGAGCCAAACACAAGGCCCAGGCCGTAGGTCACGACGGCGACGATGATACCGATCCAGGTCATTTCCAGACCGGATGCCCACCAGGAACGAATGGTGATGAGTGATTTCAGAGCGCCGACGAGAAAATGCGCGACTAAACTGATGCCGAACGAAATAATAACCGCTGTTACGCCGCCCGAGAAAAAGAACGGAATAATGGGAACAAAAGCTCCAATCGCGGTGGAGATCGCGGCCGAAGTTGCAGCAGTCCATTGATTCGGAAATCGATGCTCGGACAAACCGAGCTCGCTCTGGGCCATCGCCTGTACAAACTGTTCGGGTTGTTGCGCGAGACGCTCTGCCATTCGCTGTGATTCTTCTGGCGTGAAGCCTTGTAGTTGATAGAAGAGCGACATTTCTTCGATTTCTTCCTCCGGATTCTCTTCGACTTCCGCCCGCTCACGCGAAATCTCGGCTTCGTAGACTTCTGCTTCACTCTTTGCGGCCAGGTAGGCACCCGCGCCCATCGACAGAGTCGACGCAAGCATGCCAGCAAGACCTGAAATTAGAATGTAATGTTGTTGATTGTTTGTCGCGCCCGCTACCCCAGAAACAATTCCAAAGACTGCGCCCAATCCATCGTTCGCGCCATAAATTGCATCGGCGACCCAGCTGCCGCCTCTCCCGTGCCAGCGTTCGCGCTTCAGAATTTTGTCCAGCGCTGTGCGTGGGCTGACTGGCGGAGCCATAGCATTAAGAGCGCGCGCGTGCGCTTTTTCCTCGAGGGCGCTTTTGCGGAGAAACTCCTGCACATCCTGCTCGCCAGCAAAGGCCCGCTCTGCTTGAGCATGAAATTCCGCTTCCTGACGTTCTTCTGTTGCTTCCATTCGCCGAATGGCGACTTCGGCTCCTGCGATTTTGTTCCACCATCGGTTTAGCCGCCGACCCATCGTGTCATTGACGGCAGGCGGTTCTTCGCCCAAGTCCCGCAGCTTTTTCTCCCAGCGCTGCGCATGTCGTTCTTCTGCTTCGGCCATGCGTAGAAGGACGCCTCTGCGCTTGTCATCGCTCTCTCGCTCGGCGAGGTCGCGATAGGTCTGCGCAGTCTCCACTTCGGCCTGCCAGTTGCGCTTAACAATTTCCCGGGTCTGACGCCGATTTTTCGAATCGCGAGGCGGAGTTTCGCTATTCATGTTCCTATTAATCTGCCGGTTCGATCGCTGAGCCAATTGCGGGCTCTGCTCTCGCTCTCAGTTGTTGCATTGTAATCACAATCGCGACTGACCCGATAATCAGGGCGGCAGCAATTAAAACTCGAATACTCAATTTTTCCCCAGCAAAACCGGCACCTAACAAAACGGCGACAATGGGATTCACATACGCGTAAGTAGCGACTTTCGCCGGGTCACAATGACGAAGCAGCCAAATGTATGCGGTATACCCAACCACAGCTCCAATGACTATCAGATATACGAATGAACCGAGCGACACCATCGTGATTGAGCGCGGATGAAAATTCCGAAGCTCGCCAGTCACAAGGCCGGCAAGTAAAAGCAGCAGTCCGCCGCAAAGCATTTGTTGGGCCGCCGTCAAAAACGGGGAAGGTGCATGCTTGGCGCTACGCGAATACAGCGATCCTGCCCACCAGATGAAAGACGAAACGAGAAGAATGGACATTCCGATCGCTGGATGTCGCCCGTCGCCTGAAGAAAAGCGCAGAGCCGGCCCAAGCAAAAAGCCAACCCCGGCAAAACCGCCGATGAGGCCAAGCCAGATAATGGGTGCGGGTTTGGGCGCTGTTCCCGTCGCCCAACCGAGAATAACGATGTAAATTGGAACAATCGCGACAATCAACGCCGCCAGGCCCGAGTCGATATACTGCTCCGCGATCGTGACACCGCCATTGCCTGCGAGCAGAAGACAGGCCCCAACGATCAGCGATACGCGCCAGTTTGCCCAGCTTGCTTTGTAAGCGCCTTGCGACCAGGCGATCGCGAACATGATCACTCCTGCGAGCAGGAAGCGCGATCCCGCCATCAGAAATGGCGGTATGCTTTCAATCGCGAATCGGATGCCCAGATAAGTCGAACCCCAAACTATATAGAGGGCCGCGAATGCAATAAGGATCCGCATTTTTCTGGGCGCAGCCATGAAGCAACGACAATCTCGCATTCACGCGGTCGAGCAAACACAGTTTGTTGAAACCCCGGCGAGCCGGCAAGGCCTGTCACGATAGCTGCATTCGATGTGGGAGCACTCGCTGCGCCTCGTGCTGATGAGCAAGCTGGTGCCCGCCAGAACGAGCACCGCAAGAGCTGCCGTTCCTGGATCTAGAACTACGCGCCGCGTCTGAAGAAGAATCGATACAGCAGCAACAAGATCATGGCGCCGACAACTGACATGATCCAGCCGGCGACATAGTTTTCTCCGGCAAAAACGCGGCCGATCCAGGTCCCAACAAACGCGCCTGCGATGCCGAGCAAAATTGTGATGATGCAGCCACCCGGATCTTTCCCTGGCATCAACAATTTCGCGATGGCGCCGACGACGAGCCCGATCACCAGAGTCCAAAGAATTGAATGAGCGCTAAAGTCCATAATGAACCGGGTTTTATCGGATTCGTGCCGCCGCGACAAGCTCCTTGTTATAACTCAATCACTTGGGCGGAGTGGATGTCTTCGCTCGTACAAAGTTTAGCCAACAACTCCTGGTTGGGCGCAGCGTCCAGATTTAGGACGGTGAGCGCGGTGCCGCCTGCCTGGTTTCGACTGAGCGACATCGTTGCAATGTTGACGCCGTGATTGCCAAGCAAGGTACCAATTCGTCCCACCATTCCAAGGCGATCGGTATTTTCCAGTACCAGCACCACACCGTGGGGCCGCGCTTCTACTGGACGGCTGTTGATACTTACAATTCTGGGAGTAGCCCCGAAGAAAGCGCCGCCAACCGAAACGGTTCTTCCTTCCCCCGCAGCAGATAATTCGAGCATGTCAGTGTAGTCTCCGAGCGCGCTCAGACGCGATTCGCTCACTTTCAAGCCGAGGGTCTCTGCAAACCCGGGGGCATTGACTTCATTGATTTCGCTGCCGCCAGCAATTTGAAGGAAGCCTTTCAGGATTGAACGCGTGATTGCCGTCGTGTCGACTTCGTTGACCTTGCCACTGTAATTGATATTGAGCGTTTCAGTGCGCTTGGGTGCAAGCTGAGAGAGGAATCGGCCCAATTTCTCGCCAAAGCGCAGGTGCGGGCCAACGACTGCGAGAGTTTTCGCATCGAGACTTGGCATGTTCACCGCATTGCGAATGGTGCCTTCCAACAGCGCCGCACGAATCGAGTTCGCAATCTCAATTCCAACGCTCTCCTGTGCTTCTGCGGTGGACGCGCCGAGATGCGGAGTAAGGACCAGATTGGGCGCTGCGCGCAATTCAGAATCAGCTGGAAGTGGTTCGACTTCGAAAACGTCGAGCGCGGCGCAAGCCACATGTCCATCTTGCAAAGCCTTGACCAGGGCGTGTTCGTCGATCAGGCCGCCGCGCGCACAATTGATGACGCGGACGCCGCGTTTCGTTTTCTGGAGTCCTGCTCCATCCAGGATGTGCCGCGTTTCTGCGGTAAGCGGCGTGTGAAGCGAGATGAAGTCCGAGGTGCTAAGTAAATCATCCAGTTCGTCCAGCAGTTCGACTTGCAGACTGCGAGCGCGCGAGGCGGAAAGATATGGGTCGTATGCAACCACGCGCATTCCGAAAGCGATCGCGCGTCGGCTGAGTTCGCCGCCGATCCGCCCCATTCCAATGATGCCCAGCGTTTTGTTGTAGAGCTCAACACCTTCGAAATTTTTCTTGTCCCAATTTTTGCTGCGAACATTAGCGTCAGCCTGCGGAATCTTGCGCGCCGCCGAAAGCAACAATGAAAACGCGTGTTCGGCCGTGGAAACCGTGTTTCCGCCAGGCGCATTTAACACGACGATGCCGCGCCGCGTAGCCGTCTCAACATCAACATTGTCCACCCCCACCCCAGCGCGTCCAATCACGCGCAACTTCCCGCCGGCATTCAAAATATCGGCGGTGACTTTTGTCTGGCTGCGCACGATAAGGCCGTTGAAGTCGGGAATAAGTTCGACAAGCTCTCTTTCGCTTAAGCCGGTCTTGATGACGGCGTTGATTGCGCCATCGCGACAAAGCTCATCCACTCCACTCTCCGAAATTGCATCGGCGATGAGGACTTTGGGCGCAGTCACGACGGTTCCAATGTTAAAACTTAAATCTTAAAACTTAAAACTGTTCTGTTTAGGCTGGCGCGGTCATGCAAGAACGCACAAAGGCTTTCTACGCCGTTTTTGCCATCGCCGCCGCGCTCATTGTTCCAGCTGTAATTACATTGCGAACGGTCGTCCGTCCGGCAATTTTGCAAGCGACCTCTGACAATCCAACGCCGCTTGGGTATACCTGGAGCCTGGCATTGTTCGTCATACCCATTGCAGCTCTGGGATGGTGGTTTGCCTGTCGGCCTGATCTCAAGTTTCCACGAAAAGCATTCTGGCGCACGATTGGTGTCCTGACTCCGCTGGGATTCGCGCTGGACCTCCTCTTCGGTAACGCGTTCTTCGTTTTTCGAAACAAAGCGGCCACCATTGGCTGCGAGATTCCTGCACTGGGTGGGTCGATTCCCATTGAAGAATTCATCTTCTATCTGACGGGCTTCATGCTGGTGTTACTCAGTTACATCTGGTGCGACGAATATTGGATGGCTGCTTACAACGTGCCTGACTACCGAAAGGCTGCCAAAGATGTACCTCGCATTGTTCGTTTTCATTTTGGTTCTGTCATCCTCGGCATTGTGCTGATCGCAGCAGCAATCGTGTACCGCAAATTCGTGTTCGGCACATCAGACGGATTTCCGTGGTATTTTCTTTATCTGGTCTGTTTTTCGCTCATTCCGTCAGCCGGCTTTTTTTACACGGCCCAACAGTTCATCAACTGGCGCGCATTCAGTTTTACATTTTTTCTGCTTCTCCTTATCAGCCTGCTTTGGGAAGTGACGCTCGCCTTACCGTATGGCTGGTGGGAATATCGAAACAACGCTTTGATGGGCTTACAGATCGGAGCGTGGTCCGGTTTGCCAATTGAAGCTGTGTGCGTCTGGCTGGCCGTGACTTTCACCACTGTTATCACCTACGAAGTGATCAAGATTTGGAAAGCGCTGGGCACACGCGCACTGGAAGCGTTCTTTGGGATCCACAAATGAGCAGCTTTCGCGTGAGACCCGTGCAAGCACCTCGCTGGCTGTCGTTAACCGAAAATCAACAGATGGATGGAATCAGGTAATTGCGCCGCTACATTCGTCGCCACGCTGCCGCGGAGTAATTTGGCCATAGCGGTACGTTGTGATGCGCCGATGATCAGATAATCCACGCCCATCGTGGCAGACAGATCGAGAATTGTCGAAGAGGTATCCTCACTTACGGCGTAGACGGGCAGCACACAAATGCCTCGTTCGGCGCCGAGTTTCAGCATCGTTGACATGATGGCGGCGGCTTCGGGATCGTCCTGCCATTTAGGGCGGCCGGCAACGGTTGGGCCACGAGCATAAAAAACTGCGATCTCCTTTACGTACAAGACGTACAACGTGGCCTTGCGTAATTGCGCTTCATCCAGTGCGAAGGTAAGCACTGGGGTGATTCCGCGCGCAGCAACCATGATCTTGTGCCCTTCTTGCAACCGCGTCTGCATAGTTGCGTCCAGGTCCGGGGTCACCATCTCGGCGACCTTACGCGTGACGGTTAGTGTCTTTAAACCGGCAATCTGGTGCGAGTAAGTGCGAAATCCGAGGCCCACGCCCAAAACGCAAACTGCGAAAAAGAGTGCATCGGGTTTCGTCTTTGCAATGGTCAACTCAACCAACGCCAGAATGAAAAACGTCGCACCCATAATCAGGCGCTCGGCCACCCGTAGATCGAGCTTTTTGTTAAATGTACAGGCACCGAGATTGACCGAAATGGCGCCCACCACGCCAATGGCATACAGGCCCGCCAATGCCTCGAATTGTTTCATGATCGCCAGCACAAGAATTGGAATTGCGACTGCAACAATGAGTGGAATGCGCGGTACACCGTGCGTATTGAGGCGCGCGAATTGTGGTGGCATCTCGCCATCCTGCGCCATCATGTAGATCACCCCAATCAAGGCGACGATCGCTGTGTTGACAGCACTGATTAGCAACAGACCGAAAACGGCTCCGACGAAAATAGAGAAGCCATCTCCAAACCATGCACCGCCAACATTCGTTGCATAATGCTGGCCCAGAAAGCGGAGCATGTCCTCCTTGTGCGCTTGTAAGTCGGGGCCATAAGATTTAGGCAACGACAGCATTGCCCAGCCAAGCAATGCAGTCCCGCCGACAACTTCAAGCGCCACAGGCAAAATCGCTTTTGTGGCCGTGCGCGTGACTTTTGGCCGAGCCGGGGTGGCATGTGGGTCGAGCTTCATCACACCGGTGAGATTGGCGATCGCCTCCACACCGCTCAAAGCAAGGATCACTCCGACGAATTGTATCCAGACCGTCTCCAGGTCTGTATGACGAGGCTCGAGATGGGTGACATTAAGATACGGCGCGCTAAAAGCGACGGTGGTGATCACTACAATCACAGCGGGCACAGCGAGCCAGATCGACACGCTGCCACTGTGTTTAGGGCCGAAATAATTCACCACACCAAGCAACAGAATGATTGCCATCGCCGCCATGGGCGCATACCGGCTGGGAACACCGAGATACGTCACTCCAGCCCACCCGCTCAACGCTGCGGTAACGATGAAATTCGCAATCAACAACAGGGCGCCAACAGAGGCCAAAAATCGGCTCTGCTGGCGCGCGGCAGAATAGACGCCACCACCATCGGGAAAATGCGCACAAACAATAACATAATTGAAAGCAACGACTGCCGTCAGCGCGCACACCGCCAGAATGATTGGAAACGATGCGAAACCGGCGGCCACAAATGCCAAACCGAGTACGTAAGCCTTGCTCGTACCCCAGTCGCCATAAAGCAGGGCGGCGGCGCGCTGCCAATCAACATTGCGCGGCCGATGGACGCCTGCGGAAATAATTTCGGCCATCGCTGTGAGCCGTAACTTTCAAATGCTCTCACGCCTGCTTGCAAGCTCTTTCTCAATCGAGCCAGGCGCTGTCGAGAAATTCTATTTTTCTGCCTGGAGGGACGAGTCAAACCTCGACCCGAGCGCCCAACTCAACCACACCATTGGGTGGCAGGCAGAAGTACGACGTAACATCACCGGCATTGCGCGTCATCCACGCGAATAGAGAGCCGCGCCAGGTAGAAAGGCCCACTTTCCGCGTGGCGAGGACTGTCTCCCGCCCAATGAAATAGGTGGTTCGCATGGGATCAAATCGCAGGCCGATTTGTCTGACACTCTCCAGCGCCACAGGGACATTCGGTTTCTCCATGAATCCAAAATGGATCTGTGCGCGCCAGAAGCCCTCATCCAAATTTTCCAATGTGACGCGATCTTTGCGGTTGACCAGATAAGGAATTTCCTCAGTTCGGACGGTGAGCAATACCACTTGCTCATGCAGCACTTTGTTATGCTTGAGATTGTGAAGCAAAGCCAGTGGCGTTCCAAATCGATTGCCTGACATATAAACAGCCGTCCCGGGCACACGTCGAATACTCTGATTTTTTAATTCCGGCAAAAAATCGTCGAGTGGAATGCAGATTTCGCTCAGCCGATTGCGCAGGACGCGACGTCCCTTTCTCCACGTTAGCATCAGGAAAAGAATGAGGGCGGAGACGATCAGCGGGAACCAGCCTCCGTGTGCCACTTTGAGCATGTTTGCGCCGAAAAATGCGAGGTCTATGGTCACGAAAAATGCGGCGATTGGAAGAGCAACGGCAGACGGCCAGCTCCATCGGCGACGAGCTACAATATAAAACAAAATGGTAGTAATCAGCATTGTGGTCGTAATCGCTACGCCATAAGCGGCAGCGAGATTGCTCGAGGTTCGAAAGCCCAGCACCAGCGCTATGCAGGCGATCATCAACGCCCAATTCACTACCGGGACATAAATCTGTCCGATAATCCGCGCGGAGGTGTAAATGACCTTCAACCGCGGACTGTAACCGAGTTGGATGGCTTGCATCGTCAGCGAGAACGCACCGCTGATGATTGCCTGGGATGCGATCACCGCGGCCGCGGTGGCAAGCGTCACCATTGGATATAACGCCCACGTAGGCGCCATCCGGTAAAAAGGATTTACTGCAGCCTCTGGCTGCCGCAGCAAAAGCGCCCCCTGCCCAAAATAATTCAGCGTTAACGCCGGAAGAACAACGACGAACCAGGTTAAACGAATCGGGGCCGTTCCAAAGTGTCCAATATCTGCATACAGAGCTTCGCCGCCGGTGACGACGAGGAAAACGGCGCCGAGGACCAGAAAACCGCGTGAACCGTTGATCATGAAGAATTCGAAACCGTGTGTCGGATTGATCGCCGCGAGGACTTCCGGAGCGCGAACAATTTGTCCTATTCCGAGCAGACTTATGGAAATAAACCACAACATCGTGATCGGGCCGAATACCGCCCCAACGCCGGCGGTGCCGCGCGATTGGAAGAGGAAAAGTCCGATTAGAATAACGACTGCAATCGGCAGCACACAGGGATCGAACAACGGTGTAGCGACATGGAGACCTTCCACGGCACTCAGAACCGAGATCGCAGGAGTAATCATTCCATCGGCGTAAAGCAACGCTGCGCCGAACAAACCCAGCAGAAAAAAAAGTTTTCCCCGCCGCAACACATCATGCACCAAAGTTGCCAGCGCCAGAATCCCACCTTCACCTCGATTATCGGCCCGCAGGATGAGGATTAGATATTTTATGGAGATTATCAGGATCAGAGACCACAGAATGAGCGACAGAACACCGAGGACGTTCGCCCGCGTAGGAGGAACGGCATGTTGACCGAAAAAGCACTCCCGCATGGCATAAAGCGGACTGGTGCCGATGTCGCCGTAAACGATGCCAAGCCCGGCGAGACAAAGAAAAATCAGGCTACGATGACGTTTCCTGGAGGCCGCAAGCGCAGACGGAACGGACGCCGAGTCAGCAATAGCTGGCATTAAAGATGGGGACCCAGAATTCACCGTTTCCGAGGGCACTTTAAGTGACCTGGAACTTCAGAATAATTAAAACGGTACTAAAATTATAGCTGACCCCGTTTCGCACCCCTGGCGATGCGCTACATTAATGCCGTGATGGAAGTGTCCAGTTCGCGTGCCCTCGAACGCCAATCCGCTGAACCTCCGATCAGGCCTCCGACGAATGGCGAAGAGGCCATGTTGCCGATGACTCCTTTGGCACCATTAAAGGAATACATCATCGCGGTGATAGGCGTAGGCGCGCTGACCATCATTTGCTGGTTGATAACGCCGCTAACCGGATACGGAGCTATCTCGCTTATTTTTCTGCTGGGAGTGCTCCTTGCTGGGATGGTTCTCAATCGCGGTCCTGTGTTGTTAGTTGCAGCACTCAGTGCGGTTTCCTGGAATTTTTTGTTCATCCCGCCACGCTTTACGCTACACATCGCGAAGCTCGAAGATGGCTTAACGTTCGCAACCTACTTCATCGTAGCAATCACTATCGGAAGTTTAACTGCGCAACTAAAGGCGCGAGAACATCTCGCAGCCCAAGTCCAACTGGCACAAGAATCCGAGCGCCTTCGCAAAACATTACTCGATTGCGTGTCGCACGAGTTAAAGACGCCGCTCGCAGCCATCGCAGCGGCCAGTCAGGAACTCTTGCGTTTGGCACCAACTATCCGGGATCCGCAAATTCTCACAGAGCTTGCCAGCGAAATTCGAGAAGGATCCCGCCGGCTCAATCGCGTAGTGGACAATCTGCTGGACATGAATCGGCTTGAAAGCGGAGTGATCCGACCAAAGCGCGAATGGTGCGATGTGCGCGAACTGATTCAGTCGGCTGTAGACATCGAGCGTGAATCAATTGACGGACGCGATATCAGGTTGGACGTGCCGGAGAAAATTCCTTTGGCGTTCGTGGATCACACGCTGATTGAGCAGGCTGTTGCGAAGCTCGTGGCTAACGCCGGTAGCCATACGCCACGGAGGCTTCCAATCGAAATTGACGCCGAGTACAGAAACGACCATCTCCTGATTTCTGTTTGTGACCGCGGGCCAGGGATCCCAACAGAAGGAACGGAGCGATTGTTTGAAAAATTCTATCATGGCGACGATCGCAAAACAGGCGGCCTTGGTCTCGGTTTATCTATTGCACGGGGATTAGTTGAAGCTCATGGCGGCAAGCTCATAGCCGAGAACCGGGACGGGGGAGGCGCACGTTTCATCATCACACTGCCGGTTCGTGTGACAGATGTAAACGCCATGGAATTGGCGTCATGAAATCAGCTCGTACCGCGTTGATCATCGATGACGAAAAGCAGATTCGCCGCCTTCTTCGTCTGGCGCTCGAAGGAGCAGATCATAAAGTCTACGAGGCCGACACTGGACACGCGGGGTTAATGGAGATCGTTAACCGCCGTCCCGATGTAGTTTTACTCGATCTTGGTCTCCCGGATATAGAAGGCGAAAAGCTGCTGCGGCGATTGCGAGAATGGTCAGACGTGCCGGTGTTGATTCTCTCCGTGCGCGACGATCCGGAGGAAAAGGTCGCCGCGCTGGATGCTGGCGCGGATGACTACGTAACCAAGCCGTTCGACACCGCAGAATTGTTGGCCCGTATCCGCGCTGCACAACGGCGCTCGCTTACGGAAACCGGCGATCCAGTTTTTAACTCCGGAGTGCTTTACATCGATTTCGCGGCGCGCCAGGTGAAAATCGGCGGCGAAGAGATCAGGCTAACGCCCACTGAGTACTCATTGTTGCGGGTGCTGGTGCAAAACGCTGGGAAAGTGGTGACCCATCGGCAATTGCTTCGCACGGTTTGGGGAGAGAAATCTGAAAGCCAGGCGCAGTATCTTCGTGTTTATGTCACCCATCTACGGAAGAAACTCGAAGCCCGGCGGGATACGCCGCGGCTCATCAAAACAGAAGTCGGCATCGGGTATAGGCTTTCCACCGAGCACTAGAACACGCGCACGGCTGCCGGAGCGTTAACAATCTTTTAGCGTTTCAGGCAAATATTTTAATTACCGATCGCATCGAAGTCAGGGCGATGCTGTGGGATGAAAGCGATAGTGGTCGTGTTCGACCTGACGTCCGATGTGAAACCGCTGGAAGGACAGCGACTCGCCGTGCGGTTCAGCGTACGCTCGCAAGCAGTCACGCTCTCAAGGGGCGACAATTCGACAATTCAGAATGAGTCAGTGCATCCGTTTTGGACGTGGTTCATCGAAAATCCGCGGCCGCACTCGCCAAAACTCTTTCGTACTCCGGCGAATTTGACCTGCGCACCATAAGGGTCTCGTCGCGCGAGTAACGTTGAATTGAGTCGGAGAAATACAGTTGAGGCTGCCACCGTTGCGCTGGTGGTTGGGATTTTAATACGAACCTCGCTGACGCACAAAGCTTGAAGTGGTTTGGAAAGCCCTTGTTCGATGCCTTTGAAAGGAGCTTGCAATTGCCGGCGTACGAAGCGCCGCCGCCAAATGCTTCGCCATCACAGCGACGCCTCCCGCCGGCGCCATTCGATTCGCCGCCATTTCCATCCGCTGATTGGCAAATTGGCGGAACGCCAATCGTTGGCGATCCTGGCAACGTAGGGCCTTGGCCGTTAATGGAAGCGATTCACACCAGTCCAAATGGAGAAAAATGGAAGAAAAGCCGGATCCAGATTTACGGGTGGGAATGTTTTTCCTGGAATGTAAGCACGTCGACGAATACTTCACGCGGCGCCAACGGGAATTTCCCACTGATCTACGATCTGCGGCCCAATCGGTTCGAGCAGAACCAATTTGTGCTCTACATCGAGCGCGTACCTGATGAGGCACAAACTGATCACATCGATTGGGGCTTCCGCGTATCCGGCGTGTATGGGCTTGATTATCGATTCATGATTTCGCGCGGGCTCTTCAGCGACCAATTGCTCAAGCACAATAATTACTACGGGTTCGATATGCCGATGTTGTATTTGGATTTGTACATCCCGAAGATTTTTCAGGGAGTGAACGTCCGTATCGGCCGTGTCATTTCAGAGCCTGATATCGAAGCGCAGCTTGCTCCTAACAATTTAATGGCGACCCATTCACTCGTTTACGGCTTCGACAACTATACGCAGACGGGAATCTTCACGACCACGAAGATCAATGATCAATGGACCGTTCAACTCGGCCTGTCGAACGGCACTGACGTCGCGCTCTGGCAAAAAGATCCCGGCAATCAACCAACCGGCACTGTCATGATTCAATGGATTTCGCCTGATCAAACGGATTCCATCTACGCTGGGGACAACGCTTTCAACAACGGCGAATTCGGATACAACAATCTCCAGCAAATCGTCGGCACGTGGACCCACAAGTTCAACGATAAAATTTATACCGCGACGGAGGCGCTTTATATGTACATGCTCGATGCCAAGACACATCCGACCGCCGCAGTGCCCTTCCAGAGCGGTTTCTTTCCGGTGAAGCCCGGCTATGCGCCGGAATGGGGCGTTCTCAATTACACGATGTTCCGAATCACACCGAGCGCGTTTCTCACATTACGAAATGAATTCTACAATGACATCGTCGGAAGTCGCACCGGCCACGCCACGAAATATTCCGAGCATTCGTTAGGCTTGAGTTGGTGGCCCGACAAAATCGTCACGCTGCGGCCCGAACTGCGGTTCGATCACTCCTACGACACTGCCGCTTTCGATAATGGCTCGCGAAGAAACCAATTCGTCGCGTCCATGGATTTCATCATACACTACTGATGATACCAACAAACGTTAAGCGACCGCGGAACGTAGATTGGAAGCGCGCGGCCGCGATCCTGTACGGTGACTGGGGAACCAGCAAAGCTTACGTCATTGGCCTGGCGTTTGCTGTGGCGGGGTATTCATCCCTTTGGCTAATCGCCCCCATGTGCGTTCTAACAGCACTTGTCGGCGCAAATTACATGGTAATCTGTCGCCTCTATCCAGACGGCGGCGGCGTTTACGCGAGCGTGCGGCATCGCAGCGAAGTCATTTCAATCGTTGGAGCATTTTTGCTTATCGCAGATTATCTCGTGACGGCGGCCATCAGCGCGCTTTCAGCTTTCGCGTATCTGGGTGTGCCCCACCCTGAGAAATTCGCTGCACTCGCAATCTTGGTTATTGGCTTGCTGAATTTGCTAGGCCCGCGACACACCGGCGGACTCGCGTTTCTGATTTCGATCCCAACCGTGTTAGTCGTGATCGCACTCGCGGCGTTCAGCATTCCGCATCTGAGCGATGCCCTGCATAATTTGCAGCCGCTGCATGGATCGCTGGCAAAAAACTGGGCCGGTTTCGTCGGCATCGTGCTTGCGCTCTCCGGCGTCGAAGCAATTGCAAACGCCACAGGCGTAATGAAACTCGATCCCGGCAGCACTGAGGCGAACCCGCGTGTCACCAAGACATCTACACCTGCAATTTTGATGGTGATGATCGAAGTTTGTGTGTTTACCGCGCTGCTTGGCCTTGCGATGAATGCATTGGCCGGTCTCACAATCATTAACGGCGATGTGAACGCCCCAGGAGCCGAGGGCGTGCGCGATTACATGCTGCGCTATATGGGACAAGTGTTCGTCGGCGGCGCATTCGGTCACGTATTCGGTTTCATCATCAGCATCGTGTTTGGCCTGCTGCTGCTTTCCGCTGTCAACACCGCCATCGTTGATCTTATCACAATCCAGTTCCTCATGTCTCGTGACCGCGAGATTCCCAAAATATTTCAGCGTCTTAACCGCTGGGGCGTGCCTGGTTTCGGCATGGCATTCGCCACCGTGGTGCCGATGCTGCTGGTGCTGTTTGTCAAGGATATGGCCGGATTGGCGGACCTCTACGCCGTCGGCGTCGTGGGCGCAATTGCCACTAATCTCGGGGCGACCGCAACCGACCGAAAGTTGTCGATCAAAACATGGGAGCGCGGGCTGATGTTCATCACGTTCATCGTTATGGCGGGAATCGAGATGTCGCTTCTGATCGACAAACCGAATGCGCGCTATTTCGCAGTGACCATTTTGGCAGTCGGCTTGATTCTGCGCGGCTTGGTCCTCGAGCGACGAATGAAAAAAGAAACTCCAGCAGCGTTCGCCGCCATACCGGAGCGGCTTGAAATTGATGTTACCCAACCGAAGATCCAAGCTCTGGCTTCTTCGGACAGCGAATCGATTCTGTGCGCCATTCGCAGCGCGGGGCGCACACTCGATTTTGCAGTACGTGAGGCGGCCAGGTTCGGCTCCCGGCTGTATTTGCTCTTTGTGCGCGAACAACCGTTCATGACCGATCAGGATGTTGGCCGTAAGTGGCAGGATGACCAGGAAGCGAGCGAGATATTCGCTGAAGCTAAACGCAAAGCAGCGAGCAACACTCCGTTGTTCTGTTACGCTGTGAGTCCATCAGCTGCTGAAACGATTGTAGATGTTGCCGCGACGGTTGGCGTTTCGCGGGTGATTCTGGGCGCGCCGCAGCGTAGCGCGCTGATAAATCTGCTTCGCGGAAACCTCATTCGCGAAGTGTCGGATTCCCTACCGGAGGATATCGAGCTTGTCGTTTACGCGTGAACGAGACGCGTCATCGAGCAGGCATCGGCAAAATGTTACTCGCACTTTTTTTTGGAGCGGGAGCTTTCATCTGCGTCGTGACAGTGCTGGCGCTGGCGTTTCCGGGAAGTTTTCTGGAATCCGTCTGGCGATTGAAACCGGAAGCGCAGCTTCACTTCCTGAAACTCGGCCGCGCTACGTCTATCACGCTGATGGCAGTAGTCGGCGCGGCGTGTGGGTTGAGTGCAATTGGACTCGCGCGAAATACGGGGTGGGGACGGCGGCTGGCCATTGCCATTCTTGGTGTCAACCTCGTCGGCGATTCGCTGAATGCCTGGATTCGGGACGATCCACGATCGTTGATTGGACTACCGATTGGCGCGTTGATGATCTGGTATCTTTCAACACGTTGGCATTAGGAATTCACCTCTGCTCATCTTTGACGCGCAGATGGACAGCCACTTCGATCTCCGCGGTCTGCGGAAACATGTCGAGTGGCGTAATCGAAGTGATGCTGAATTTCTGCCCTAGCTCTTTCAAGTCGCGGGCCAGCGTGGCTGGATTACACGACACGTAAATCAACGTCGTTGGCGAAAGGTCGAGAATCGTGCGACGCATCTTTCCCGAAAGGCCGGCGGCCGGAGGATCGACAATCAGCGTAAAGGAGTGTGGGGTGTCCGCCCGTGCCGTCTCATCTTCAAACAATGAGGATCTATAGGCGCGCGCTAGTTCTTCCTCAATCTCGCCGGCGACATACGTTTCCTTTTCAGTGGCGCCTTCTTTTGCAGCCGCAACGGCAAACCTGTCCCAGTCGATCCCGACGACACGGCTAAACCTGTCGAGCAATGCCTTGGCAAAGAATCCTGCGCCGCAATACGCATCGATAAGTAGATCCTGATTGGGCGGAACCATATCGGCCACTAAATCACGCAGTGCATCCGCAACCTCATCATTGGTCTGAGAGAAAACGCGCCGGCCGGCGGCAGCCCGCAACGTGTAATGTCCATCGCGCGGATTTCGTCCCCTCAACTCCCTCAACTCGCGATTCACTTCATCACACGAAATCGGGCACTGCTCGATGTCGAGCAAGCGATGCGAATCGCGCCGAAAAAATCCAACAATTTCATTCTGAGCGTGTACCGTTATTCGATTTCGATACCGGTATTGCTTCGGCGATGGGATCATCGGTCCCATAGGAATGTCCTTAAGTTTGCCAATTCGCTGAAGAACATCGCTTACCTGCCGCGATTTAATCGCGAGTTGATGTTCGTAATCGATGTGCTGGTATGCGCATCCGCCGCAACGGCCAAAATACGGACATTCCGGTTCGATTCGATCTGGCGATCTCTCCGTAACTTCCACCAGTTCCGCCTCGGCGAACTGTTTTTTCTCACGCAGGATCTCGGCAGAAACCAGCTCGTCCTCGATCGTGTAAGGCACGAAGACGACCTTTCCCTGCTGGCGGCCGACGCCCTTTCCGCCGAAAGCAATGTCTTCAATTCTCAGATCGACAACGCGCATGCGGCAGCGTGGAAGGGCGTTACTAACGTTGCGATCGCGCAGCTCTATAGCTGCTTCACCTCTTCGAGCTCGATCGGTTTGATTGGCTCTTCACAAAAAACCCGCAGCCCATGCACCTCCAAGCAGGGATTTAATATGGATCCTGATCGTAATCCCGGACGTAGGGATATTTTGATTGATTGCCAATCTCGGGAGGAAATTCCGAGTAGCCGGCGTGAATATACGGAATCTCCGGTGGCAAAATCGGGTAGTAGCTATTGCGCCAGATTGGGAAAGGCCATGTCAAAATCTCAATAAGTCCCGCTACGTGACGAGTAGCTGAGCGACCCACACCGCGGACCACGCCGTACCCAAACGCAGCGTTGTTACCTTCATCCTTGTTGACCTTGTTAATGTTCACAACGATTTCGGTGGGCGCCCATAGAAAATTTGAGAAACCGCGACCGAGTTTCCGTGTTGGCCCATAATCATTCGACGGTGGGTCCTGAATGTCACCGAGACAAACTCCGGCCAGGCCGAAGACCAATGAAAAGAGAGCGAGGACTTTCATAGGGCTCGACGGAGTTAAACAAATATTGCCGCGCAAGGGCAATACTTATTTTCGGTCCGCGACCGCGTCGGCGTTCTTTGTCTTCATCATAGAAATAGTGATCGTAACTCCAAGAATGAGTGCTATGACTGCGAGCGAAAGAGCGCGGGGCAGCGGAAAATAATCCACCAGAATCATTTTGATGCCGACGAACCCTAGTACGAGAGCAAGTCCGGTTCTCAAGTATATAAAGCGGTCCATCAATCCGGCGAGCAGGAAGTAAAGCGACCGTAGGCCGAGAATCGCGCAAATGTTGGATGTATAAACAATGAACGGGTCCCGTGTGATCGCGAAAATTGCGGGGATCGAATCAACCGCAAAGATCAGGTCTGTGACCTCGATCACGATCATGGTTAAAGCGAGCGGGGTCAGCATCCACCGGCCATCCAGCTTCACCTTAAAGTGTTCGTCATGAAATTCGCGGGTAATCGGAAGTACTCGGCGGCACATCCGCAACACCCAGCCCTCGGCGAAATCGTGCGCTGGGCGTTTTCCAAAAAACATCTGCGCCGCCGTGATCAACAGGAACAGACCGAATAGATAAAGAATGAAATGAAAGCGTTGCACCAGGGCGATACCGCCCAAGATCATCGTTCCACGCATGATTAATGCTCCGATGATCCCCCAGACCAACACGCGATGTTGCGCCTTTGGTGGAACGCGAAAGTGCGCAAAAATGAGCACGAAAACAAAAATGTTATCCATGCTCAATGAGTATTCGATGAGATAACCGGTGAAGAAATCCAACCCGTGATGTGGTCCTTTGATGCGCCACACCACAGCATTAAATGCGAGTGAAACGACTACCCACAGCAGGCTCCGACGGGCCGCAGCAGTCATGGTTAATTCGCGGCCTCGCTGATGGAACGTGAAGAGGTCGATCCCAATTGCCACGAATACGCCGAGGTGAAAGGCGATCCAGAACCAGATACTCGTCTTCACGGCGGGGAGACTTTCACGCAGCAGGGCGCACAGCAAACGCAAATTGCGCGTCTGACCCATGGGCCTTATAGGTCACACGGTACTCATTAGGATTATTGATGAATAGCGAATTGGAAAAACTGGTCGAAGCCGGCAAACTCACACCCCAGGCCGCGCAGCAACTCGAGCAATTAAAGCCCGGCACATTTTGCCTGCATAAAAGCTGGGGGTTCGGTCGCGTAAGCGAATGGAATCTGCTGCTCAACCAGATCGTGATCGATTTCGCAGGCAAAAAGGGGCACCCCATGCAGGCCCTGTATGCAGCAGAGAACCTAACGCCGCTGCCACCGGAGCACTTCCTGGCACGTAAGGCGACTGATCTCCAGTCGATCAAAAAGCTGGCGAAAGAAAATCCAGCCGCGCTGGTACGTAACATCCTTGAGAGTTTGGACGGTAAAGCCACGGCGCAGCAGATCGGAGAATGGCTTGTGGGTGATGTTTTCACTGAGATAGAATGGAAGCGCTGGTGGGAGTCAACCAAGAAGGTGCTCAAAGCAAGCGGCGTTTTTTCAGTCCCTTCAAAAAAGAGCGATCCTATTCAGATACGCGGCGAAGGGGTATCGCACGCGGACGAACTGCTCGAGGCTTTCAACAAGGCGCGACAACCGAAGGCACAAATCGCCGCGCTAGAGCAGATCATTAAATCGCACCAGCAATTCGACGAAAACCAGCTTCAACCAATCGTCGCCACACTCGAAAACATGTCAGTGCGCAACCAGAAAATGCATCCCGAGTTTGCGTTTGAGCTTGTCATCGCGCGGGATGATTTGCTCGCACACATGCCTTCGTTGCATTCGACTCATGTGGGTTTAACCGTTTCAAAATTGATTCTCGAAGAAGAGAAACGCCTGGTATCGATTCTGCCGAAATTGCCGGCCGCTAAAGAGAAAAGAATCCTGCAAGGATTGCCGTCTGCGCTTGGTTCCGAATGGAGCGATCGAGCCCTACATTTGATGCAGGCGAGCCACGGCCGAATGGTTGCACAAATCCCGCGAATCTTAAGCGAAGCAGGGAAACGGGAAGAGCTTCGGACCATGTTGGACCGAAGCATTCGCGAACATTCAGCCACCAGCGACATGCTGGCCTGGCTGTGTAGCGAACGCGAAGACTGGAGCGAACTGATAACGCCCGATTTGCTTACTGCGATCCTGGCGGCTTTGGAACGCGACCAGCACAACTCTTCCGGGCGCAGCAGCAAGTTGCACCGGGCTCTAATGGACGATCGTGAATTACTGGGCGACATCTTCAAAAGCGGCGATGTCGCTGCTGCGCGCGATGCCATGCGGCGGCTGCAACTTAGCCCACTGTTCGATGAGTTGACGAAACGATCGCTTCTTGCCCGCATCGTCAAGGTTTATCCAGAACTAGAAAGCATGATTACTGGCGCGCAAACGCAGGAGAAAGCCGCGCCTCTGATTGTTTCGTGGAGCAGTTTGGAAAAGCGCAGGACCGAATACGAAGAGCTGGTGAGGACGAAAATTCCAGAAAACACCAAAGAAATCGCGCTCGCCAGGTCATATGGCGACCTTAGCGAAAATTTTGAATTTAAAGCAGCCAAACAAATGCAAAGCGTTTTAATGCGCCGCAAAGCCGAGCTTGAGCAAATGCTGCACAACGCGCGGGGCACCGCATTCGACAATGTTGATACCTCGCGTGTTTCCATTGGCACCATTGTGAGGTTGCGCAGCACGGAGAGCGATAAGGAGGAAACTTATACCATCCTGGGAGCGTGGGACGGCGACCCCGACCATCACATCATTTCCTATCAAACCGCGATCGGTCAGGCGCTGCTCGGTCACGAAGTCGGCGAGACTGTCTCCCTCAATGCCGAACATGAGTCAGCGGAATTTACCATTATTTCGATTCAAGCCGCGCCGCCGGATCAGGGTACGGCGGCGCCTGCCCCGCCGAGCGAATCCCCTGTTGAGACAGCGATAGCGGAGTAACGCCGGCATCTCCATGCCGGATCGCTGATCTGAGCGGGCAAATCCGAGTTTGCAGCCCGACATCAACGGTGTCGGCTGCAGCAGAGCACGCAATCGCGGTCCCGAGCGTTTTTTACTTCCAGCTGCTTGCTAGATCAATAATTCGTAGGAGAGAATGCTCAAGCAATAGATGGCTGCGGTTTCCACTCGAAGGATGATCGGGCCGAGCGTAATTGGCTGGCAGCCATGACGACGCGCGAGCGCAAGTTCCGCGGGTGTGAAATCGCCCTCCGGTCCGACGAGCATTAAGACCGTGCGAGGAGCACGTTGATGTTCATTTGAATAATCCGCGAGAACTTTCTTCAGATGTTGGGCGCCTGGCTGCAGCGATCCGATTAATCGTAGATCGAATGATTCGTCCGACGTCGCAGAAAACAATTCTAAAAGTTTTTTCGGCGTGTGCACGTGCGGAAGCCAGTTTTGGCCGCATTGTTTGGCAGCCTCAATGGCAATTTGCTGCCATTTCGACTGCTTTGCCGCCGCGCTTTTGGAATCGATCTGCACAATGGTGCGATCGGAAATAATCGGCACAATTTCGGCGGCGCCGATCTCGACCGCCTTTTGCACGATCAGGTCCATATTTTTTCCTTTTGGGATCGCCTGCCCCAACACAAGCCGCGATTGCAACGGTGGCGTATCGGCTTCGTGCAGTTTTTTCAACCTAACCTCATCGCTGCCAAGATCGACAATTTCAGCCGTGATTTCGCGTCCGCGTCCGTTGAAGATCACGAGTCTGTCCCCCACTGTCATCCGCAGAACATCGCGTGCGTGGTGTGCTTCCGCCCCTGCTAACTCAAGTGCACTGCGGTTCCAATCGTCTGGCGAAATATAGAAGCGATGCATGTGAAGTTTGGAATTAACGCGACCGATACGACAGAAAACCTCATTTCCTTACTGGTATTCGGAGGCGATATGCGAATTCATTGCCAGCAGATTTGTCAACGGTTGGCTTATGGGCAGCTTTATCCCGCGCTCCTGAAGAGCTGCGATGACGCTCTCAGTAGGAATGTTTCCAACCAGCGCGTCCTGCGCAAAGGGACATCCACCAAGACCTCCGATGGCTGAATCGATCCGCCGACACCCCGCATCATAAGCGGCCAGCACCTTAGTCACGGCTTCTCCTGGTGCACTATGAAGATGTAAACCAATATCATAATCGTAGTACTCGTGCGTGATCGATTGAACCACACGGCGAATCAGATCAGGACCAGCAATGCCCACAGTATCCGCCAGTGAGATTGATCGAACACCCAGGGCTGCCACTCGGCCTACCGCGTGACGCACTTCGTTTTCATTCCATGGATCGTGATATGGATTCCCGAACGCCATCGAAATATAAACAACCATGCCCAGTCCTGCCGCTTCAGCTTTTGTTTTAATCGATTCCAACATTCTGAAAGAATCTTCGACTGTTTGGTTTTGGTTCTTGCGCAGGAATGTTTCAGAAATGGAAAAAGGATAACCCAGCGTGGTAACAGCTCGCGTTGCCACAGCCCGGTCGACTCCTTTCTCGTTCACGACGATGCCGATGATTTCGACATTGTCTGGCATGTGAAACTGTTTCAGGACTTTTTCGCTATCGGCCATCTGGGGAACAGCCTTGGGAGAAACAAAGCTGACTGCATCGATGTGCGTGAAACCTGCAGCGATTAAACCGCCAAGATAACGCGCTTTCAGTTTTGTCGGTATTTGCTGCTTGAGACCCTGCCAGGCGTCACGTGGACACTCGATCAGTTTAACGGCATCGTGAGACACAGAGACAACAAGCGCCTATTTGAAAAAATCCTTGGCGCGATCGAAAAAACTCTTGCGCAAAGGTGTGTTTTCGTCACCGCAAAGTTCTGCGAATTCTTCAAGTTTGCGACGTTGCTCTGCATTCAAGCGCGTCGGCACTTCGATAATGAGCCGAGCGAACAAATCGCCATGGCCGCGCCCATTGACGTTTGCAATGCCTTTGCCATGCAATTTAAACATCTGCCCACTTTGGGTGCCCGATGGAACCTTCAGATGAGCACCGCCTTCAAGCGTCGGCACCGCAATCTCTCCGCCCAATGTTGCAAGAGAAAAAGGAATCGGTACGTCACAATAAAGATCGTCGCCCTCGCGCTGAAAAATCTTGTGCTCTTTAATGTGTATAACCACGTAAAGATCTCCCGGTGGACCGCCGCGCGTACCCGCCTCACCGTTTCCGAACGACCGCAATCGCGAACCCTCCCGGATTCCGGCCGGTATTTTCAATTTAACACGGCTCAATTTTTCCACGCGCCCTTCGCCCCGACATTTCTGGCACGGTTTTTCTATGACTTCGCCAGAACCGCGGCAGCGAGGACAGGTCTGCGAAACGTGAAAAAAACCGCGAGAACTAACCACCTGTCCACGGCCGCTGCATGTAGAACACTGAATCGTGCGCGAACCCGGCTCTGCGCCGCTGCCCTTGCATTTGTCGCAAGTGCCAAGTTTCGCAATCTCAATGTCTTTCTCCACGCCAAAGGCTGCCTCCTCGAGCTTGATCTGCATGTCGTAACGCAAATCGGATCCGCGCCTCCGATCTTCTGCGCTTTCGCTACCCCCGAAGAATGTCTCGAAAATTCCCCCACCGAATCCGCCACCGCCGAAAACTTCACGGAAAATCTCGAACGGGTCGTGGAAATCGCCGCCAAAGCCAGCTCCGCCCGGGCCAAACGCGGCGTGTCCAAAGCGATCGTAAGCAGCCCGCTTGTTAGGATCTATCAGTACGTCGTACGCTTCACCTAACTCTTTGAATTTTTCCTCAGCGTGCGGATCGTCTGGATTCTTGTCTGGATGAAATTTCACCGCCAGCTTGCGATAAGAGCGTTTAACCTCCTCGTCGGTGGCGCTTCGTTCGACACCAAGCACTTCGTAGTAATCACGTTTCTCAGTAGCCATTTTCTAAAAAAACCCTTGTTCAGCTCAGGCCTGGTCTGATAAATCGTCACCGCGCCAGACTGAGAGCACGAGTAAGGCAGGAGAGGTTCCGGAGCTACTTTGCGGGGCCACTGGAAACAACCACTTTCGCGGGCCGTAGCAACCGATCTTTATATCGGTATCCGCGCCGGGTCTGGCGCATAACAATTCCTTCGGAAATTTGATCGCTCGGCTCATGAGCGATCGCTTCGTGTAAGTTCGGGTCGAACGTTTCCCCTTCAGCCTCAATCGGCTGCAGTCCGCTTTCGGTGAGCAAATCGCCAAGTTGTTTTTGGACGAGAACCATTCCGGAATAAATCGGAGAGTCCGCACCCTGGTCCCTGGCTGCCGCGAGGCCAAGCTCAAAGTTGTCGATAACGCCTACTAAACGTTCCAATAAGGAGCTGTTGGCATATTTGATCGCCTCTTCCTTTTCGCGCGCGGAGCGCTTTTTGTAGTTTTCGAAATCGGCCTGGCTTCGCAATGCGAGATCGCGAAACCGGTCAAGATCAGCTTGTAATCCAGCCATGGGATCCTCCGCATCGCTTTGCGCCGGGTCAGCGGCGGCCACACCAGATGGAGGAAGCGGACTCGAAGACGCCGATTGTTTCGTTTGTTTGTCTTGTCCAGGAACAGGAATTTTTTTCATGTTTTACGAATGGCAATCAAAGTGATGTCGTCATTTTGAGGAATCGAACCAGTAAAGTCGCGAACGTCGTCGATGATTCTGTTTACAATTGCTTGTGCCCCTTTGCTTGCACTGGCACGAACCGCTTGCATCATGCGCTCGAGGCCAAACTCATCTCCTTCCGAGTTTAGCGTTTCGGTCACGCCATCCGTGTAGAGGACGAGACAATCGTCGCGTTCGAGCGGGACTGCGAAGTCAGTCGTTAGCCTATCGAACACACTTCCACTGTCAATGCCCACGACCATTCCTGGCGATTTTACTGGCGTAACCGTATTTGAATGGCGCTTGTAAAGCAAAGGCGCGTCGTGTCCGGCGCGTGCGAGCTTAACCTCGTCGCGATAGTGATCGAGGATCAGATAGGCCATGCTGATGAACATATCTTCCTTAATATCCGGGTACAGCTGGCGATTCACCTTACGCAAAACATCGGCTGGAGACGGATTGCGAGCCGCTTCGGCCCGCAAAACGCTGCGGCAGATCGCCATAATGAGGGACGCGGGCACGCCTTTACCCGATACATCGGCGATGGCCACGCCCAGGCGTTCTTCGTCGACCTGAATGTAATCGAAGTAATCGCCACTCACCTGGCGGGCCGGCGCATTGATGCCGCTTATTTGAAATCCATTAATGCCGGGAGCCTCCGATGGGAGGAGGATCCGCTGAATGTCCCGCGCAATCTCAAGATCGTGATCGAGTCGTTTTTTCTCGTTTGCCATGGAATAGATGATGGCGTTGTAGAGCGCAAAAGCAGATTGCTCGGCGATTGACTTAAAAACCACAAAGTCGCCCTGCGAAAAAGGTTGCCCCCTTGGACCTTGGGCAAGCGCGAGAACGCCCAAATCCTGGTTTCCGTACCGAAGTGACGCAGCCATGATCGACGCACTGCCAAACGCGCTGCTACGCAATTTTGCCAGCTCCGGAGCCTCTGAAAACTCAGTCAAACAAACCGATTGTCCGGTCTGCCAAACTCGTCCGATCAGCCCTTCGCCCGGACCGATTGTATGTAAACGTAAAAAGCTCTCCAGCGCGATAGGAACGGATGCCGCTTGTTGCAGGATATTTTCGGGAACGTCCACCAGCGGCGGACAACCTGTAGAGATGAACGCAGGACTAAGTTTTCCGCCTGCTCGATCGGTCACGTATAGCGCGCCGCCGTGGGCGTCCAGAATACGCGTTGCGCCCTCCACGATGAGGCGGTGCAGCTCCTGAGGCCGAATGGTCTCCCGGAATGCTTCGCCGAGGCCGTGCAAAAAATCGAAGACCAACGTTTCCTCGACTTGAATTTCTTCGTGAGAACGCTCCAGACTGCGAATCCGGCGTACCTGGAACCACGCCGTGACAATCCATCCACCGACAGACGCGACAAGCAGTCCGAGAAGAAGAGTCGGCCACATCATGCAAGGGCCAGCTTACTTCAAAGGCGTCTCGTGATGAAGGTCCTGTCTTAAGAAATCGAGAACGTCCTTAAAGCGAAGAATATTTTCCGGCGCCGCCTCGCAAAGCGCCTCATGGGCTGCCAGCATCGTCTCCGTTTGTTGCTTTTTCCGTTCCGCCGGGGACTGGACGGCCGGGGCTCGCTCAAGCGCCCCGCAGTCTGGAGGATTCGCACCGTTACCACGAATATCGAATATCTGATCCAAGCCCAATCCAGAGAGAAGCTCCTGGCTTCTGTTTCCACAATGAACGATATGAAGATGTCCACGGCCCAGCTCCTTCAATCGCAGCGCAACGCTGGCCATTGTTCCCATGAATGTGGAGTCCATCATGGCGCAATCCGCCAGATCCACCACAAATTCGCGGTAACCGCGGTCCAACATCTCGCGCGCAAATTCCTTGAGATTCCCGCTGTTGAGGAAACTACCTCTCCCCTCCACTTTCACCCACACGGTTGGTCCGCTCACCCCTACTTGAATAGATGAGTCCACAGTTTCTACCTAAAAGATACCAGCCCGGAAGGCTCGCTGTCAATGCTCCCCCGGTTTGAGCAAAGCCTCAGAAACTGATTCGGAATCGGGGGAACAACAGGCTGCATCACGTCAGATTAGAGGAAAGGTGAGACGTGCCGTTTGATCTCACTCCCACATAAAGGAGCGATTCTCCGCCACGATCCGGCCGTTTTCGATTAGCAGACACCTCCATGCAATTACGCGACCGTCGTCAAAATAGTCGTCTCCAATCACCTTGAATTCGGTTTTTTTAGTGCCGCGCACATTTCGATATGAAATTTCCTGCGCCTGGACATGTTCGTGCAGTTTTTCCTGGCGATATTCCAGACGCACCGTGACATCGGAAGGGCGTTTAGCCCGCCAATAGAAGTCAAAGTAATTGCCGAAACGCTGACGCTGGTCGAGTGCCGTCACCGCCCCGAAAAGCCTGTACTGGCGTTCAAAAGCAATGGGAGCATCGGGAACCGTCGAAACTTTCTGGTTAGGCGAGTTCGACTTTCCGCCAATCGTGCTCGATGACGAACGGGCGCGTTCGCTTGCTTTTGGCGCCTTCTCACTCATGAAAAAAAGCCTTGTCTTTCGAAATTCGAAATCCTTGCTTAACACCACTGGTAGTGGCGAGATTTTTTCCACGATTGTTGGCTCCGCGCGTTGGCGAGCGCCTTGACCGGACACGGCGATGCTCAAAAAACTCAAAGCGAAGAGGGCGCGAGCGAGCCTCATTTGCCTAATAAAGCCGGATTTTGAAGGGAGTGTCAACGAGCAACCGCTCCTCCAATCCGTTCGGTTTTTGGAACTCACACGAATCTGAACGTACATTTCGGCTTTATGATTGAAGTTCGCTATTCGCGCGGGGTGTACCTGCCCGGTCAGGATCTATGGCTCGATCCGTGGGATGCGAAGCGATTCGCTTTCATTTCGCATGCGCACAGCGACCACATCGCCCCGCACCAGGAAATCGTTGTTTCCGAGCGCACCGCACGCTTAATGCAAACCCGGTTGCCGGGCGACCGCACAGAGCACATTCTCTCATTCGGTGAACGGCGAATGGTGCGCGGAGTCGATCTGATGCTATTGCCGGCGGGACATATCTTTGGATCGGCACAGTGTTTCCTTTTTGCAGGAAACGAGACGCTGCTTTATACCGGCGATTTTAAGCTGCGTCGCGGAAAATCCGCTGAACCAGCCGAGTGGCGGAGCGCGGATACGCTCATCATGGAAACGACTTTCGGCTTGCCCTGCTATCGATTCCCGCCGGTGGAACAAGTCATCGAACAAATCATCGCCTTCTGTCGGGAAACGATTGATGACGGAGGCATTCCGGTGCTACTTGGGTATTCGTTAGGGAAAGCGCAGGAGATCCTCTGTTCGCTGGATGGAGCAGGCCTGACGCCAATGCTCCACGGTGCGGTTTATCAGATGACTCGAATTTACGAGCAGTTTGGGCAGTCATTTTGCGAGTACGTTCGCTACAAGCCAAATGATATTGCTGGGAAAGTCTTGATTTGCCCACCCAGCGCGAATCATTCGCCTATGCTGGAAAAGATCAGGCGCAAACGTGTCGCGATGATCAGCGGCTGGGCCGTAGATCCAAACGCAATCTATCGCTACCAGGTTGATGCAGCGTTTGCACTCTCCGATCACGCTGATTACGACGATCTGCTTCGGTATGTCGAACTCGTGGGGCCCCAACGCGTGCTCACGCTCCACGGTTTCGCTGCCTCGTTCGCGCGCGATTTGCGTGCACGCGGCATCGAAGCATGGGCGTTGAGTGAAGAAAATCAGATGGAGTTCACGCTGCCTCAGGGCTCCGTCGCCTCTTTCGCTGGTGGATCGGGCTCCGAAAGCTGCACGGAAGGAGGTTGCCCTGCCGCGTCCGAATTCCTTGCATTCGCAAGTGTTGGGGAAACGATCGCTGCAACTCCAGCCAAACTGGAAAAAATTCGATTGCTTGCCGATTATCTGCGCGGCCTAACGAGCGAGCAACTTGCGATCGTGACACCCTATTTCACCGGCAAAGCGTTCGGCCAGAGCGATCCGAGGACCCTGCAGATCGGCTGGGCCGTAATCTTGCGGGCGTTGCAAGCCGCCACGAGAATCGAAGACGCGGAGTTTCACCGCATCGCAAGTACCCATGGCGACGCAGCCAAAAGCGCGTTTGAGGTTCTCGGTGGAAGAACGACACCACAACCGTTCACGATCCGTGAATCGCACGATTTGTTTAATAATCTTTACCGCGCACGAGGGCTAATCGCCAAAGCCGAACTGCTGCGAAACCGATTCTCAAAGTTGTCCGCACGCGAAGGCCAGTATGTCGTTAAAATTCTGACTGGCGATCTGCGCATCGGATTGCGCGAGGGTTTGGTCGAGGAGGCGATCGCGAAAGCCTTCGGCGCTTCTCTCGATCAGGTAAGGGAGGCCAACATGTTGTTAGGTGACATTGCTCAAACCGCGCTGCTGGCTTCGCGAAATGAGCTTGCAAATGCGGAGCTGTCACTCTTTCGGCCGATTAAATGCATGTTGGCGACTCCTGAACCGACCGCCGAAGCGGTGTGGGAACGCTTCGCCGAAGCTGCGAAGACTAGTCAGGAACGGGCAGCGTCGACTGGGACTGTTGTTTATCTGGAAGACAAGTTCGATGGTATTCGCGCGCAGTTACATCGCAGTGCCCAAAAGGTGGAGATCTTCTCTCGTGATCTGCGCCGTATCACAGGTCAATTTCCAGAGCTGGCAGACGAGGCAAGAAATTTCCAGGAAGAACTAATCGTCGACGGTGAAATCATTGCTTTCGAGAGCGGTCGGGAACTCACCTTCTTTGACCTGCAAAAGCGGCTGGGGCGAAAGAGCGACAGCGGTGATTTATTTGAGCGTGCCGCAGCAGACGTGCCAGTCGCCTTTGTGATCTTCGATCTTCTTTGGCTGAATGGCCGATCGTTGTTAAAGAGTCCGCTGCATGAACGACGACGGTATCTGAGTAATGTGCAGTTACCCTCGCAGTTTCAGATTGCCAGGGTCCTCCCTGCACATTCTGCTGCTGAGATCGAAGAAACATTTCAACAGGCGCGGCAGCGCTTGAACGAAGGGCTAATGATCAAAGACCCGGAGAGTTTTTATGTACCCGGTAGTCGCGGGATGTTTTGGTTTAAACTCAAGAAAGAACTCGCGACACTGGATGTGGTGGTCGTTGGCGCCGAGTTTGGCCACGGCAAACGCAATCATGTTCTGAGTGATTACACGTTTGCGGTCCGCGACGAGACTACTGGCAAGCTCCTCCCGATCGGCAAGGCGTACAGCGGATTAACCGACACGGAAATCGCAGAACTGACCGAGCACTTTAAGCGGAATACGATCGCAGACCACGGTCGATATCGCGAGGTCAAACCGGACGTGGTCCTTGAAGTGGCTTTCAATTCAATTCAGTCCAGTTCACGCCACGGCAGTGGACTGGCATTGCGTTTCCCACGAATTAAAACAATCCGGCGCGACAAGGATGTAGATTCAATCGATACGCTGCAATATGCTCGCGAACTTGCAGCACAGCGCGGGAACGCTCCCACCGCTTTACGCTGAGGCCGTTCGTGACCGTTGGTTACTGTGGCGTAACTGAAGGAGATGGCGAAGCCGCCTCTGCGCCGGTGCCCGTGGACGTGCCGGCATCGGCGGAGCCGGTATTGCCTCCGGACGCGCCGGTATCAACGGCAGCACCCGTGCCCGCATTCGGTTGTCTCATGGACCGCATTTTCTGTATCGCCTCCAGTCGGCGTTGCCTCAGCGCGCGTAGCTCTTCCATTCTTTTTTCCCGGCTGGCCCTAAGCTGTGAATTGTCGGGTGGCGCTAAACCCGGAGGCACGGTCGCAGCAGCCGGAGCATTCGATGAATCATCTTTTTTTAGCGCTCGCAATTGAGAATCGGGTGGGATCATCGTCGCATGTGCCAGTATTTTTTGTCTTTCGGCCAACGCCTTTTCCCGGTCCTGCAGTGCTTTTTCGCGCGCATCCAACTCGGCTTTTCGCTGGGCGAGCTGTTGTTCGGCCGCTGTGTCCTGTTTTTGGCAGCAGCAAAGCAAAGCCAGCGGAATGAACATCGAAAGAGCGAAAAGTTTTTTCATATCAGAGGTCGTAATTAAGGTTTTTCGTTAATTTCGTACGAAGAAACCGAGTGGACGGGTTCTAGTCAAATGAAACTTACCGCGGCTCTGGCGTGGTCGAACTTGCCGGGATCACGACCACCGTCTCGATCTGGCCGCGGCGAAAGCGTTGAATATTGGCAAACACGGCCAGTAACGCGAGTGACCCAAGAATGATGACCATCAGGACAATGGTGCTCCTTGTGACCTGAGGTGATCGACTCTTTCCGGCAGGGTGCTGCGGCGCATTCACATGTGAGTATCGATGTCGATTTGAGCTGCGCAGGAAAGCCTATTTACAGTCCATCCCGACCGAGGATTACCTCATCAACTTAAGCGCAAAGCGGCGATCGCGTCCATGACTCTCTGACTAATCCGTTTATAGAGATCCTTCCCTGGTGATTCCAGGTCTGCAGCTGTAAACACAATTGGTTCTCCGACCACAACTGTAATCGGCACAAAGTGCACGCTGCCACCACCTCGAGGCAAGGCTTCGTGAGCACCAAAAATCCGCATTGGCACAACGGGCGCCAATGTTTTTGCAATGATAAGACCTAATCCCGGTTCACCGGGCTGTAAGCTCCCGTCAACGGTGCGCGAGCCTTCCGGAAATACAAGAGCCGCGTTCCCGGCCTTTAGAATACGAATGAGAGTTTTCAGCGCGCTCCGATCGATTCCCTCTTGGTTGACAGGTATTACATTGAGCTTCGGTAACAGCCAGCCTAGGAGCGGCACGTCCAGTAATGTGCGCCGAGCCAGAAAGTAAATCGCCCGATCACAAGCGGTCCCGGCAAGCGGCGGATCAAGATAACTCTGGTGGTTCATCGCCAGGATGACGGGGCCACTCTGAAGCATGCGCTCCCGGTGAACGATGCGAAAATGAAAAAACAATCGACCGACGAGCCGGCTAAGATGATAACCAAACCAGTAATAGAAATTCATCACCGAGTAAACGAATTGCCTTAAGCTGCTAAACTGGCAGGCCCATTGTCCTGAGCTGGCCGATAATGTGCCCGATCACCTCCTGAATTGTAAGACGCGACGTATCGACGACATGTGCGTCTTTTGCGATGATCAATGGCGAGACACGGCGTAACGAGTCGGCGCGATCGCGAATCGCGATTTCGTCACGTTCTCCTTGTGCAGCCCGCCGCTGAAGACGCACCTCGGGCGAAGCATCAAGGTAAAATTTGTATGGGGTCTCTGGAAAAACGACTGAACCAATATCTCGACCTTCGACAATCAGGTCCTGGTTACATGCCTGGTCGTGCAGCTTTTTCGAAACAATCCGGCGTACCACGGGAAACTGGCTGACGCCCGCAACGCTTTTGTTCACACGATCATCGCGCAAGTGCTTACCAGGATCGACGTCATCAATAAGAATGCGCGATTCATTGTCCTGCAAACGGCACGTTAGGACGGCCGCTTCAAGAGCAAGAGCAACACTGTCGCCTGATTCAAAGTGTATTTTCCTTTGAAGGAGATGCCAGGTTATCGCTCGATAAATCGCGCCAGAATTGACGTACACAAACTTCAGGCGCCGGGCCAGCTCTCGAGCGACACTACTTTTTCCAGAGGCCGCCGGGCCATCAATGGCGATTACCCGATGAGAACGTTGCTTCGAGGCCGGCATAAGACAAGCTGTCATTTTAGCGGGACGACGCGCGCAAATGCAATGCGCGCCGTGCGCCACTCAGAAGCCAGAAGTGAAAGCAAAAGCCGAACGCTCAACTATCTGAACAGGACGCTGGGTGGTGTGCGTTGAGCGTTGCCTTCGTCAAACAAGAGCTTTCGTGCGTTGTGCGAATTTGGCACTCATGCCCCCTCTTCGACCGGCCCGGGAGTAAGTGAACCAATCACCGGTGTGCTTACCTGCATCCGTTTCGGGTTTGTAAACTCCTCAAGCACCATTTCAAATCCGGGATACGATTCACGAATACATTCGGCTTCCTGAACAACGGTTTCGCCATCAGCGAATAAACCGGCTACGGCGAATGCCATCGCGATGCGATGGTCGCCAAAACTCGGCAGGCGTGCTCCATGCAATGGGGCTGGGCCAAGTATCTCAAGACCATCGTTCATTTCTGCTACCTGTACGCCCATGGCCCGTAAATTGTGGGCGATTGCGGCGATGCGATCACTTTCTTTCACCCGCAACTCTTCCGCGTGCCGAATAGTCGTCTTGCCGTCCGCCAGAGCTCCGGCCACGGCGAGAATTGGAAGTTCATCAATCAGCTGTGGCACTTCTTTACCCTGAATGACAGTGCCTTTAAGCGGGAAACCGGTGACTTCTACAATCCCGCGCGGCTCCACCTGACCGATGTCTTCAATTGCCTCGCGCACTTGCGCACCCATCCGAAGCAGAACACCGAGTAAAGCTGTCCTGGTGTGGTTTAAACCTACATCACGAATGAGCAAATGACCTCGTCGCTGCGCCGCAGCGGCAACCAACCAAAAAGCTGCGGAAGAAATGTCACCCGGAACATCAAAGTCGCGCGACTCTGGAACTTGATCGCCAAACACGCTGACGGTGCCATTACTATCGACTGCCGTTCGAACCAGGAAATAATCAAACATCATTTCCATATGATTCCGAGTGGGCGCTGGCTCGACCACTGTGGTCTTGCCTTTCGCAAAGAGGCCGGCCAACAGCATTGCGCCTTTCAGCTGTGCACTTGCCACCGGCATTTTATAACGGATGCCGCGCAAGGAACCGCCTTGGATCCGCAACGGCGCAGTCTCTTCCGGACCTTCGGCGATAATATTTGCCCCCATCTGGCGAAGCGGCGTGATGACGCGTTCCATGGGACGTTTTGCAAGCCCAGCGTCCGCGACGAGCCGACTTTCAAATGTTTGTCCAGAAAGCAGCCCTGCGAGCAGGCGCATGGTGGTGCCGGAATTGCCACAATTGATTTCACCTTTAGGTGGCGTAAGCACCCGCTTTTTCCCGTGCACGATCAACGTGGCGGGCTCGGGCTGTTCGATCTTGATTCCGAGCGCGCGTAGTGCATTCACTGTGTGCATACAATCTTCGCTGGGAAGAAACCCATTCAAAGTGCACACCCCGTTGGACAAGGCGGCGATAATTACCGCACGATGCGAGATGCTTTTGTCGCCAGGTACAGTAATCTCGAGATCGATTCGAGGTGCCCGTTTTACCCGCAAGTCCATAGATAAAAAGAAACGGCTGGTGGATACTCAATACGGGATACTCGACAAAACCGGCGCCGTGCCAATCGAGCACGTAACATCAGCCTGGAACACCCGTAAGGCAATCGATTACGGAACGAGAAAGATCTTATCCGTGTATGGGTCCTTTACTTCCGTTCCGGGAGGGAAACCCTCCACATCGATGTATTTGCCAGGGGAATAGGGACTTTCTACCAGGTGAGGTTTACCTGGAACCGGAATTCCATATGGATAATCGCCCTTCGCAATCTTTGTCGGCGCTGCTGTAGGAGGAGGTGGTGGCGCTGCTGATGTTGTCTGGACAGGTGGCGTGCCTGTGGGTTGAACCGGGCCATTTGGATTGAATGGCTGTTGCGGAGGCGGGTACTGTTCAGGCTGGGCAGGGCCGTAGGTCGCGACCCGATGTCGGGGCGGTGGTGGCTGTGGCTCTTCACTGCATGAAACGAAAAGGAAGGCCGCGAATAGAGCAAGCGACAATGAGAATTTCATAAATGGAAAAGACTGCCACAATCGTATCCACAGTCTGAGTTGTTGCCAATGATAAATCTTTTTGTTCACACTGCGTGATGGTTTTACAAAAATTGGTGCGGATACAATGACGGTCCGGTCTCCATCCGAATCCTAGATAGGAATGTCAACTGCGAACAGCTCCCACGCAGAAATTTTGATAGTGGATGATGATGCGTTGAGTCGCAAAATCCTGGCGCAGGTATTAACGTCTGCCGGATACAACTGCGAAGTGTGTGAGAACGGCGCCGAAGCCTTGAAGTTAATTCATGCCAAGCCACCTTCGCTTCTGTTGCTCGATTTCGATATGCCAGGCGCAAACGGCGCGGAGGTGCTAAGACAGCTCCGCTCGGATGAACAACAGGCCGTCGCCCAGGTGCCCACAATCATGTTGACCGCGCATGGGAGTGAGGAAAGCGAAGTTTCGTGTTTGCACGCTGGCGCAGACGATTTCGTTACAAAACCGGTCAACACGGCAGTTTTGCGCGCGCGCATTGAAACTCAGCTTCGACTGCGTTCGATGAGACGCCAATTGGAGAGGCAAAATGACGAGCTCGAACAATGGCGCCGTGATCTCGAGCGAGACTTGGCCGCAGCGCGTTTAACGCAGCAATCACTCATTCCCCAGAAGCCTTTATTGGTTCCCGGATGGGAGGTTGCGGCATGTTATCGCCCGGTGATCCAGGTGGGCGGCGATATCTATGGCTGGCTCCGAATGAAGGATGAGCGGATCCTGTTTTGGATCGCGGATGGGTCAGGCCACGGAGCTGCTGCTGCATTGCTGACAACACTGGCAAAGCTTCTGTTTCACCACGGCAACGTGGAACACAGTTCGCCGGCTACCCTGATGGAGGCTGTTAACGATGACTTTCGCACCATCTTTGGTGGACGCTCTTTCATGACAGCAATGTGTGTCGCACTTAATTACACCGATGGAAACGCGGAAGCGGTAGGAGCAGGTCACCCGCCTCTTCTCATTGCTCGACATAATGGGGCAACAGAATCAGTCCCTTCAGTGGCACCTCCGCTGGGTCTGATTGAACGTCCTAAATTCGTGGAAACCCCTCTCGTTTTCGAACCAGAAGACGCCTTTCTTCTCTACACTGACGGCCTGTTTGGCTCGTCAAAAAATGGGGAACATCGAGTAACGCCACAGCAATTAGAGAAGATGCTGGATCACTCCGCTCCCACTGCGGAAGTGTTGCTGAAGAGAATGTTAGACCGAGCAACGCCGAATAACGCTAACCAGTTGTCCGACGATCTAACCGCTCTGGCGGTGCGGCGAATGACCCTATGAATAAATTTTTCGTTTGCGTAAATTTAGTGTTGCTCTCTCGCAGGCGAAACGTTAATCAGCCTCCATGCCGAAAACCAAAAAGAAAACTTCCAAGCGCAAACCGAATCCCGCCTTCATGAGACCGGTCCAGCCTGACGATAAGCTTGCTGCCATTGTCGGGTCGCAGCCGCTACCACGCTCGGAGCT
>JBKPMH010000047.1:0-14996 GCA_046732035.1 Verrucomicrobiota bacterium | reverse complement strand
TTGTGATCAAGGCAGGTGGTCGCATCACGTTTCTGTACACAGACGAAATCAATTGGATTCAAGCTGACGACAAATATGTGCACCTCCACACAAGTAAGGCGCGGCCGATGGTGCGACAAACCTTGAGCGCAATGGAGGCGCAATTAGATCCGGCAAAATTCCGGCGTGTTCATCGATCGGCTATCGTCAATATCGGGCGGATCGCAGAGCTACAACCGTTGTTTAGCGGCGAGTATTCAATACTTCTACAAGATGGGACAAAGCTCACTTTGAGCCGAAACTACAAAGACAAATTGTTCGACCTTCTTGGAAAACCGCTTTAGCCGTCCGCTGACTACGGCTTAATTCAGCGCGCTCACGACTTTTCCTCCAGCGCTCACGACATTCACGTCGGCATACGAAGCGCGAGGCGTATTCTTGTCCGCAAAGAGAGAAAATTACCTATGGAAAACATCCATGAACTTTGCACACGTAAGCAATTTCTTATCGGCACGGGCGCGGCCGCCGTCGGTCTATTTTGCGGTCGCGGTCTGCTATCGGCTCAACCGGGGATTAGTCCATCTGCTTTGGTGCCGTCAACAACTCCGGAATCAGCTGACTACGTACCAGATTTCCCCGAACACCATCCGCGACTCGATCGCGCTCGTGTGAAACGATTCGTGATTGCTGGACACGGAAATCTCGCCGCAGTGAAAGCAATGCTGGCCGAAGAAGCAAATCTGCTCAACGGCACTATCGACTGGGGCAATGGCGATTTCGAAACCGCATTGGGTGGGGCGTCACACATGGGTCGCCGCGACATCGCCGAATACTTGCTAGAGCACAATGCGCGCTTGGACATTTTCGCCGCGACGATGCTGGGTAAGCTCGACATCGTGAAAGCGGCGGTCGCGGCTTTTCCGAACATTGTGCACGTACCCGGGCCTCACCGAATTCCTTTGATCGTGCACGCCGAGAAAGGCGGGCCCGCAGCCAATGATGTTTTGGAATTTCTGCGACCTCTCACCGGTCAACCCATTCCCACACGATGAACATCCAGTTTTTAACAGCGGTTGGTCTTGTTCCACTTTCTTTCGCTGCAGCGATTCCAAGTAACGATGTTCGCGAACAAGCCGCCCGAGTCGTTGCACAGATTCAACGAGCCGATTACGAAGCCGACCGGCCTGCCATGCAGCGCGGCTACGATGATTTGAAGCCTTTCGTCGAAGACCAGAAATTCGGGTCGCGCATCCGATACTGGCGCGGCTTCGCGCTATGGAGGCGAGCGATCAACGGCTTCAATGATAACGTCGACCCAAAGGAACTGGAGCACGATCTGAACAGCGCGCTCGATGAATTCAATGGCGCACTCCAAAAGGATCCCAACTTCGTAGATGCGAAGCTCGGGATAATGTCATGTAATGGTTTTCTGCTCTTCGTTGAGCCAAAGGATGAGACGCGGCGAAAAGAGCGGATCGAACGAATTCTGGCGCTGGAGAAGGAAGCGACCGCAATCGCGCCGGACAATCCACGACTCATCTGGGTGCGCGGTCCGATCCTGTGGAATTCACCACCCGAACGCGGTGGCGGCCAGGACAAGGCAATACAAAATTACCAGCGCGGCTTGGAAGTTTGTTCAAAAATCAAAACGAGCGACGATCCGCTTGAACCGTCGTGGGGTAAACCGGAACTGATGATGAGCCTGGCCTATTGCTATCTGAACGAGAACTCGGCCGACGTAAATGCCGCCGAACGTTATGCACGCAACGCGCTCGAAATTGTTCCCTACTGGCATTACGTGCGCGACATTTTGCTGCCGCAAATCGTCGCTGCCAAAGCGAAACGGCCATAAGTCAGTGCCTAGATGGATGAACGCGCCAAATCCGGTTGATATCCTTTTTGCCGGCATGGATAAGCTGAGTCCCGGTGACGACGGGCTGAGTCTGTACGTTTTGCGATCTTTACCGGAGCATCGTTTTGAGGTCGTCGTTGATGCCGGTTGCGGCGCGGGCCGCCAAACGTTTGTGCTCGCAAATGAGCTCAACACTGTAATCCACGCGGTAGATTCTTATCAGCCATTCCTGGACCGCCTCAGCCAGAGGGCTAAAGAACAAGGTCTTGCCCAAATGGTGCGCCCGCATTGCACGGATATGAAAGACATTCCGAATGTCTTTCCGACAATCGACCTGCTTTGGGCGGAAGGAGCAGCTTACAACATCGGTTTCGCAAACGCTCTGATCGGCTGGGCAAAAGCGATCAGGCCGGACGGTTTCGCAGTCATCAGCGAGCTGTGCTGGCTGCGAGACGATAAAATCCCAGACGCAGTGAGAGAGTTTTTCCGCTCAGGATATCCGCAAATGCAATCGGTTGAGCAAAATTTCCAGACTGCAGAAGAGGCAGGTTACGAAGTGTTCAACACCTACAGGCTGCCAAAGGAATCATGGGTGAAGGGTTATTACGACATTCTCGAGCCACGTGCGAAATCGCTCGTTAACCAGTCCGATCCTGCCGTGAGGAATTTTGCCGTCGAGACTCTTAGAGAAATCGAAATCTTTACGATTTCAGAAGACAGCTACGCCTACGTCTTCTATGTCCTTCAACGAAAAAGCTGAAGCCCCGTGAATTAATTGATTAAGGCTATGAATCTCCCCGCATTTCGGCAACGCATTCGGAATGCAGTCGGAGAGCTTCCTCTTTTCCCGGCGTGATCGGTAAGTTCGTAATGTGAGAAAACAGCTCTTGGAAACAATGTCACCGCTCATAGGCACTCGCCTGTTAGCTTTTGCTCGCAATGCGCTTCACGTCGTCCATGTAACGATCCGCGGCGGCTGCCGCCTGCGCTGAACTGTTGCCGTTCTCACGGGCGCTCAGGTAAGCCGCATACCAGTCCCACCAGTTATGTTTGGCGTGCGTCTTCTCATATTCGCCATGGTGCTGCTCCGTCTCGTGGAGCAGCTCCGCCAGAGTTGCGACGTCTATACCTTGGCTGCGAGTTGGCTTCCATTCGCGGCCGGGAAGTCGCGTCGTGATCTCCTGGAGTAGCCAGCCGTTGCCGTCCGGGTCTTCGAACGAGGCAAAAGAAAAGTAAGAACGGGCTTCCGGGTCGCGCCCGACAACATGTGGCTTCTTCGTGGAATTGTTGAATGGACCGCCGGCGTACTGGAACACCTCACTCACGTTGACTCCGCGCGCGATCAAATCTTCCCGAGCGGCGTCGATGTCGTTCACCGCAAGTACGAGACTTTCTGCCAGGGAAGACTTTGCGGACGTGACTCCTTTGCCAAAAATGATAGACGTCTCCGAGCCAGGTGGAGTGAATTGTATAACTCGAAATTCGCCGTCTGGTGCGTAATCGATATCCAGCCGAAATCCCAATTTCTCGTAAAACGCTTTTGCGCGATCGACATCCGAAACGGGTATGATCACCACTTCGAGTTTCATGTTCATGATTAGGGTCCCTTTTGGTTAACAAGAGACTAAAGACCCAGCTCACTCAATCCTAGGTGATCATCCGGGCGACGGCCCAGAGGCCAGTGATATTTGCGATCTGATTCCGAAATCGGCAGATCGTTAATGGACGCAAAGCGAAAAGCCATGAGGCCGTCGGGATTGAATTCCCAGTTCTCGTTGCCATAAGAGCGAAACCAATTACCCGAATCGTCGTGCCACTCATACGCAAACCGCACGGCGATACGATTCCCGGTGAACGCCCAGAGTTCCTTAATGAGCCGGTAATCCAATTCCTTTGCCCATTTCCGCTTTAAGAATTGGATGATCTCCTGTCGTCCATTCGGAAATTCGGCCCGATTGCGCCAACGCGAGTCGATTGCATAAGCGAGCGCCACTTTTTCCGGATCGCGGGTGTTCCAGCCATCTTCGGCCAGGCGAACTTTTTGAATGGCAGTCTCGCGATTGAACGGAGGCAACGGCGGACGGGTCGCTGTCGTTTGTGCTGTCATGATTGTTTCTCCTGAGCGGTCTGGAGTCTCACATTCCGATTGTGCGAGCGGGCCCTTCGCTTGCGTGGTGTGTCCCGGCGAGAAGCGAGTCAGGTGGCTCTTTTTGCTGAGACGCCTAACGGACTTTGCGCTTATCGAGCGTCTCCAAGATTGGTGCGAAGTAAAGTTACAATTTCGCTGCGATCCTACTGCTGAAAAGTAAAGTCTGACGAACGTGGACAACCACGAGTGGGCGTTGTCGTGCCGGCGCTTAGACCGCTGGCACGCAGCATCCAGCATTCGCCGAGCGTAGAGGAATAGCAGATCTCGACGGACAGCCGTGCCCGGTCCTTATTCATCTCGGCCCAGAGTGGGTTTGATCTGTCGCTTAGCGCGTTACCTTCCGGATCGTGCGGAGTAAACACGGTCATCGATTCGTTAGGCGCGAGGACATGTCCGTTCATGTCGCTCTCTGAATACCGATGTTTCCCCGGTCCGAGCAATTTTTCGAGGACGTCATTCCAAGTCTTCGCTGGCTGGCCATCTACCTTTACAATGACATGCCGTATGATCGCCGGCCCGACTCCTTTATTAGAAAGGCTAAAGTGAATATCGGGGCCATTGCTGCTATCGAACTCAAGAATTGGCCACACAGCCGCGCGCACCTGCTGGCGTTGCATGTACGCTGTGTAACCAGCTACAGATACCGCCAGTAAGGCAATAAAAGTCGCGATGAACGTTTCGTATCGGCTTGCGATGCGCGTCTCCTTCTCCTGCGGCACGGGGCCGACCATATTGCCAGCCCGTTGAGTGTCAATCAGAGTGGCTTGTCTATTCGCATTGTAGCGACACAACAGGATCGATGTTAATCGCGCGTCGTGCTGCAATTCCACACGCGATCAATGAAACAAAGGACAGAATCAGGGCAACGACCGCGAAACTAAATGGATCGTGCTCGTTTACGCCGTACATCTGACTGGCGATCAGTTTCGCCAGTGCTAGCGCAATCGCGAAGCCAGCGATGATTCCACTGATGACGAGCATCAGACCCTCCTTAAAGATCATCCGAAGGATTGTCACCCGCGTCGCACCAAGCGCGAGTCGCACGCCGATTTCGCGGTTTCGCTGTTGTATTCCGTACGAAATCACGGCGTACAATCCCGCCGCCGCCAAAAAAAGCGCCGCTGCCGCAAATGAGCCAACCAATAGCAAACTAAAACGACGCGCCGCGAGTGCGGCCGCAACCGCTTCGGCCATAGGCCGCAAAGGCCCCACCGCAACATTTGAATCCACTTTTTGAATGGTATCGCGCAGAAGTTGTTCCAATCCCGTCGCGTCGCCAGAGGTCTTGAGTGTCCAATAGGCGCTGTTCCGTAGCCATGGCACTCCATCTTTAGGCATCTGGCGAAGCGGCAGGTACATGTCAGCTTTGGCCGGTGTCTCCAAGTTTGTTTGTTTCACTGGCCCGACAATTCCTATGATCTCGATCGGGCGAGGATCGCCGTCGGTATCGTCAACCAGAATTCGCTGACCAATGGGCGACCGATCGGGAAAATGATTTTTCGCCAAAATATTGCTTACGATTGCGACCGGCGGATGGTCGGCATCGTCGGATTCGGCAAAATTACGCCCGTCCAGCAATGGGATACCCATGGTCTGAAAATATTCTGGGGAGACGATCCGGTAATTCGTTGAGGGCGTGTCCTCCGGCCTGGCAGGCGGTCGATCCGGCCGGGTGAAATGAACAAACGAAATGCTCTTCGGAGCCAGGGGCAGAATCGATACAAGCGCATCAGTTTTGATGTGATTGATCGACGAGGATCGTGAATGTAACTGATCGAAGAAACGCACGATTGCGGCCACATCGTCGTACCCCGTTTGCGGCAATGAAAAACGGATCGTCTGCACATCAGCGCTATCGAATCCAGGCTGTTCGCTGCTCAAACGCACGAAGCTTTGAAGCAGGAGACCGGCGTTCGCAAGTAAAATCAGTGCGAGCGCAATTTGTCCCGACACCAACCACGTGCGAAGCCGGGACTGCAAACTACCGCCGGCAGACCCGCGTCCGCTTGTTACAAGTGCGTCTCGCAGATCCGACCGTGAAAGAACCCATGCGGGCAGCAATCCACAAGCGAGCGCTGCGAGAAGAATCAGAACACCTGCAAAAAAAACTACCGTCCAATCTACTGAAAAACTCTCGATTCGTGGCAAGTCCGTCGGCACCAGTCGAAGCAATGCTTTTTGGCACCACACTGCGAGCAATACGCCTAACGAGCCGCCCATCACAGCGAGGACGAAGCTTTCCGTCAAAAGCAGCCGCCCCAATTGACCTCGACTCGCGCCCAAGGCAGTGCGAACTGCCAGTTCCCTTTGCCGCGCGGCGGCTCGCGAAAGAGAAATGCCGGCCAGATTCACACATGCCACCAGGAGCACTGCACCCGCCGCACAGAAAATCGTGAGCAACACCGATTTGATATTCATCACGATCTCTTCCGTAATCGGAACCAGAGTTAGTCCGATTTTTCCCGTGTAGGTCCCGGGATATTGCCTCTGCAAATTTTGCCGGATGGCTTCGAGCTCGGCGTGAGCTTGTGGGGCGGCGACATTCGGTTTTAACCGGCCCACCATGCGCAGAAAGTTAACTGAATTGCGCACGTTCCGGCGCGGATCGGCGTCGGGTTGCAGTGGCACCACAATCTCGCTGTCGAGGTTCGGCAGCGCAAAGCTGGCCGGCAGAACCCCCACGATTTCGCGTATTTCCCCATTCAAATTCACCGCCCGTCCAATTACGGACGGATCGCGGCCATAGCGACGCGACCAGAAACCGTAGCTGATCAAAACGACGCCCCGCGCACCGTTGCGATCGTCTTCAGCAATCAAAGTGCGTCCCAGAAACGGTCGCACCCCAAGTAACACAAATGCACTTGCTGACATTCGCACTCCCTGAACCCGCTCGGGCGGACCCGAGTCGGCAAAACTCGGGTTGAAACTTGCGACACCGGCCAATCCCTCGAACGAGGTGGCCTGGTCACGATAATCGCAATACTCTGGAAGCGAAAAGTTCGTGCGCGGATTGTCGCTGCGTTGCGAATAAATCCAGAGCAATTTTTCCGGATGACTGAACGCAAAAGGCCGCAGCAAAACCGTGTTCACCACCGAAAAGGTGGCAACCGTTGCGCCGATTCCGAGCGCAAGAGTGATCACTGCCACCAGCGAAAATCCCGGCGATTTCCGTAATCCGCGGAAGCTGAAGCGAAAGTCCTGTATTAACTGGTCGATTACGCTTCCGCCCATCGCCTCGCGACATTGCTCCTTGAACACCACTCTGCTTCCAAATTCAATTCGGGCGCGTCGTGCCGCCTCTGCCCGTTCCAAACCATCACGTTCGAGCGCGTCGGCGCGGAGCTGCACGTGTGTTGCAAGCTCTTCCTCGATTTCGCGGCTGATTCGAGATGCATGTAAAAATCTCGTGGCCAGTGAACGGACGTATGAGAGAACATTCATGCTTCGCGGGGACGCGCACCCAAAGCTGCCGTGACCGCAGCGGCCGCACGCTTCCACCACTCCGTCTCCTGCTGCAATCGTTTGCGGCCCTTCGCCGTCAGCTGGTAAAACTTCGCACGCCGATTGTTTTCCGATTTGCCCCACTCCGTTTTGAGCAATCCCTGGCGAACCAGCCGAAACAACGCGGGGTACAAGGCTCCTTGCTCGACAAACAATCGTTGTCCGGAAATCTGCTCGATCCGCGAGAGAACGGCGTAACCATGGAGCGGTCCAAGCGAGACGGCTTTCAGTATGAGCAGATCCAGCGTGCCAGGCAATAGTTCGGCTTCCTCGTTCACGAGATTCCTAAATTGCTTAGGAGTCTAGCCCGCTCTCCTAAGTCGTCAAGGAGAGCTTGCCGTCGGACCGGTTGCGTCAATTCTCAACTGTTGTGGCTCGGATAATCCGTCGCGGAATACACGAAGTCACCGGCTCTGGCACGAACATCTTTTAGGCATATGAAGAACGAACCCGACCACCCGAATTACAGCGTGCGCGAAACCATGTCTGCGCGTCTTGAAATCAGCGAACTCGGAGATCCGGCCCGCCAAAAGGAAATAACCAACGCCGTCGGAGCTTTAGAAGGCGTGATCGAACTCAAAATTGAAAACGATGCGCTTCACATCTCTTACGATCCGGTGATTACGACTGAAAAGAAAATAGAGCAGGCTGTGCGTTCCACCGGGAGCACAGTCAAAGCCGCGGCAACCGGAACAGAGGCCATGCATCCAGACCTGCCAAAGCCCGCAAACGCACTGCAATCTCGCGCCAAAGAGTCGCGCGAGCACGAACACTAATCATTCAACCCGATCACTTCGCATACTGTTCGTCGCTTACCTTCTCCATCCATTCGACCGCTTTGCCGTCGAGCGCTTCCTGAATGGCAATGTGTGTCATCGATGTGGTGGCCGTAGCGCCATGCCAATGTTTCTCGTCAGGCGGAAACCAAACGACATCACCCGGCCGGATTTCCTCAATCGGTCCATCCCAACGCTGCGCCCATCCGACACCGCCGGTGACAAGCAACGTTTGGCCCAGCGGATGCGTATGCCAGGCAGTGCGTGCGCCGGGCTCGAACGTCACACTTGCGGCACGAAGGCGTGCCGGTTCAGGCGCTTCGAACAGCGAGTCTATCCGAACGTTTCCCGTGAACCAGTCAGCGGGGCCTTTTGCGGACGCTTGTGAGCCAACTCTTCTGATTTCCATGTCTTCGAATTTTCCAAACGCGATCCAAATGCGCGAGAAAATACACGCGTTCCACCGCGCCATCACACGTGATCAACGCCCGTTATTCGGAGTGAAGCGCTTCGATAGGATTCAGATTCCCGGCCCGGCGCGCCGGAACGTAACACGCAAATAATGCCACGCCGAGAAGGAGCACCGCCACAGTGGCATAGGTAGAAAGATCCGCTGCTTCCACGCCAAACAGCAGCCCTGACATAAAACGAGTCAGCGCAAAAGCGCCGATAACTCCAATGACGATTGCGACTGCCACCATGATCAGGCCGTTGCTGATAACCAGGCGTGCGACATCACGTTTTTGCGCGCCCAACGCAATGCGTATGCCGATTTCACGGCGCCTTTGACCAACCGCGTACGACATAACGCCGTAAATGCCCACCGCGCTGAGAAGTAACGAAGACGCCGAGAAAACCGAGATCAAGGTCAGGTTGAGTCTACGCGAAGTGAGCGACCGATCGAGCATTTCTTCGAAAGTATGTACGGGACCGAGCGGTTGATCCGGATCAAGCGCAGCGATTTGTTTTCGAACCGCCGGCAGAATTGTCCACGGGTCGACTGAAGTTTTTATGACCACATCCATCGCCCGCAGCCAATCCCCGTTTCGCTTGAGATTCATCTGCAGCCAGGGCCGATATATTTGGACTAACGGTTCTTCCTCGGGCTGGTGATATCGCACGTGTCTCACCACACCAACAATCTCGCGCCACGGTTCGTCGGCACCCTCGAAATGGAGACGGCGACCCAAAATCGAATCGGGAGGCGCTTCACCGAAATTTCGCCGAACAAACTTTTCATCTACTACAACCACAGGCGGCGAATCAGTCTGGTCGCGTTGGTCGAATACTCGGCCAGCCAGCAGCTTGATCCCCAATGCGTCATGAAATTCGTCGCTGACCGAAACAGCCGTGCTGAGCGGCCATTGAGACATATTTTTCGGCTCCGGCCGGCCTTCGATCCAGTAGTTATCCTGCACAAAACGGCCTAACGGAATGCCAGTGGTGAAAGCGACCTGCCTTACCTCCGGCAGACTGCTCAATCGCCTGTGTGCTTCCTTCAGCGCCACGATCGCCTGCCCGGGTTGCGGATATTTCATGTCTGGCAGGCGCAGGCGAAACGACAGAATATTTTTCGCATCGTAACCACGGTCCACTGTCATCAAGTTGCGAAAACTCTTTACAAGCAGGCCGGAACCGATGAGTAAAATAAAAGCGAGTGCGAATTCGACGATCACCAGAGCGCGGCGCACTCGCTGATGCCCGAGGGAATCCGAAACCCGATCGCTACCTGCCGTGAGGCTCTGATTAAGATCAAATCGTGTCGTCTGCCATGCTGGCGCCAACCCGAACGCAATTCCGCTGAGCAGCGTAGCAATGATGGTAGCGGCCAATACCGTACTATTCAGGTGGATCTCGCTCAGGCGCGGAAGCGATTCCGGCGCGCCCGCCTTGAACAATTCGATCGCCCAGCTCGCCAAAAACACGCCTAAGAATCCACCGATCACCGCGACGAGAACGGATTCAATGAGCAAAAGACGGATGATGCGGACCCGCGACGCGCCAAGAGCCAGGCGCAGTGCGATTTCTTTCTGACGGTTCATGGCTCGCGCCAGAGTCAGATTTGCAACATTTGCGCACGCGATAACCAGCAAAACCGCAACGGCCACGGATATGACCGTTAGTCCCCGTGCTGCTTCACCTACGTAGTCGGAAAGAAGGGACTGAAGATCGACTGTGTTGCCAGTGTCTGCCTCTGGATATTTAAGCGCGGATTGTTGCGCCAGGATTTTAATCTCGGCGCGGGCTTGCTGTTCACTAACATCCGGTTTTAAACGGGCCGTGATTCGGACGGGGTAACCACGGCCTCCCGAATCCTGCTGCTCCAGCTGTCCCAGAGGCAGAAACACGTCGTTGTTCTCATTGTTTTGACCATAAAAGTCGAAATCCGGTCGAAGCACGCCGATCACGGTCCGACTGTCACCGTTGTATCGGATGGCCTGGCCCACGATGTTTGCGGCACCGGCGAATCGACGCTGCCAGAGTGAGTTGCTTATTATAATAACATGATCGCCCCCTGGTTTGTCTTCCGCTTGATTAAAAAAACGCCCCATCTGCGGCGACACTCCCAAAACTGAAAAAAACTCCCCTGAAACGTATCTGCCGAAAACACGCTCAGGTTCACCCGCACCCGTAATGATGCCACCCGCCGGAAGCCGTGCGGCCATTCCGTCGAACGAATGCTGCGCCGACTGCCAGTCACGAAAGTTTTGGTACGGTACTGCAGTTAAATCTCCAGAAGGAGACGTCTCGCCGATCGCAACAAGCCGATCGGCATCAGGCAGAGGGAGCGCCTGCAGCAAAACTCCGTGGACCAGCGTAAAGATGGCCGTGTTCGCGCCGATTCCGAGCGCAATCGTGAGAGCGGCGACGACGGTGAAGGTTCGATTTTTGACTAAGGCGCGGCCGGCGAACTTAACGTCACGCCACAGATCTTCGACAAGAGAAATTCCGCGCGCATCGCGACATTCCTCTTTTCGTTGTTCAATTCCACCGAACTCGCGCAGAACGGTCGTGCGTGCCTCGGCTTGTGTCACACCTTGTTCGCACAATCGACGAATGTTTTCCTCGATGTGATGCTCCAATTCATTGGCGAGCTCTCGCTCGACTGCGCGCCTTTGAAAGACCGCTCGAAATTTTGTTTTCAGGCAGTGATACAATCTTTCCAGCATGGCTACGCATTGTTGGCCCGAAGGAACGCCGAAATAGCGCCTGAGAGGCGTTCCCACTCGTGCGTTTCACGCTCGAGCTGGCGTCGACCTGCCCTGGTCAACGAGTAAAATTTCGCGCGGCGATTGTTCTCGCTCGGCCGCCAATCGGCTTTGATCCAACCGCGATGCTCCAGTTTGTGCAACGCTGGGTAAAGAGAGCCATCGCTGACGCTCAACACGTCATCGGACATCTGATTCAACCTGCGGCTGATGGCCCACCCGTGCATGGGCTCGTGTGCCAGGATTTGCAAAAGCAAAAGGTCCAGGGTGCCTTGAACGAGATCGCTCGGCCTACTCACGGTTACCGAGTGGAGACTATGCTCTCCCGCTCGGTAAGCAAGTGGTATTTGCTTGTCCAATTACCACATTCGAGGTCTGGCCAGACCGCCGCACAAATTAAAGCAATCCCGCACACGTTCGGCCTGCGTTTGACCTTAATGGAGGTCTTATGAATCATCTTCTGAAGGGTCTGTCTGGCGAGTTTTTGGCGCTGCTTTCTGTGTTTGGACTGTCCTTTACCAGCACAATTTCGGCCGAGCCAACGAGTGATGCGCCCACCACAGGTGCGTGGAGTGCCGTCGCCCCAATGGAGTACGAGCGTGATTGGTTTTCCGCGACAACTCTCCGGAATGGACGAGTGCTGGTCACCGGTGGCTACAGTTATGATACCTACACTGTTGCCGAGGCGGAGCTATTCGATGCTGTTACCGGGCAATGGAGTGAAACTGGCGAAATGCACTTTGGCCGTTACAGCCATACCGCCACATTGCTTGCGGACGGACGCGTGCTGGTGGCAGGCGGCTATGACGGCGATGAAATGCCGAGCGCGGAAATCTATAATCCAACCGTAGGCACATGGAGCCTCACCGGCTCGTTGAATGTCGCGCGAGAGGTTCACGCTGCAGCGTTGCTGCGCGACGGTCGCGTGCTCGTTGTCGGTGGGTACGGCGATGCCGGAACATTGGCCAGCACTGAGCTATTTAGTCCGGCAACCGGTCACTGGACGCTGGCAGCTAACTTGCCTGTCCCGCTCTCCTGGACGACCGCGACGACTCTCAACGATGGGCGCGTTCTAATATCCGGTGGTTATACCGATACCGGGGCGGTGGCGAACTGTGAACTTTTTGATCCAAACACTGGCCGGTTCACGCAGACAGGCAGACTGAAGGTCGGGCGTTATTTCCACACCGCCACTCTGTTGGCAGACGGTCGCGTGCTGGTAGCCGGCGGTGAAGGTGAGAACTACGGCGGGATTAATACCGCTGAGATTTACAATCCTGCGACAGGTCTGTGGAGCGCTGCCGGCCAGATGCGAAACGCCCGGACAAGGCATACTGCTGCTTTGCTGGCGGATGGACGCGTGCTGGTGGCCGGAGGTTGGAACGGTCAGGTTATTCCGTCGGCCGAGATCTTTTATCCTGCGTGGCGCGGATGGATCTCAACCGGCCGGCTGATTACTGGACGTAACCAACATGCTTCCGCCGCGTTGCCCAATGGCCGGGTACTCGCGACGGGCGGCCTGAACCAGGATTACGAAATCCTTGGCAGCGCAGAAGTGTTTGTTCCGTAAGAATCCAAGCGCGGCCCCAAACTTCGAGAATTTCCTTTAGCTCGGTCACTCGGCGCGCAACGCAAGCATTGGCTCGACGCGACTGGCTCTGCGTGCCGGGACCCAACACGCCAGAAGCGCAATGCTTAGCAAACCCAAAGCGACACATGTGAATGTGATCGGATCCGAAGTACTCACGCCGTAAAGCATGCTCTTCATCATGCGCGCGCCGCCCAAGGCAATCACCAGCCCGCAGAACGAACCAATGGCGGCGAGCACCATGCCCTGTTTCAATATCAGTTTCTGAACGTCGGAAAGCTGCGCGCCAAGCGCCATGCGCAATCCAATCTCCCGCGTCCGTCCCGCTACCACGTGTGACATGACACCGTAAATTCCGACGGCGGCGAGAATCAGGGCAAGCACACCGAAGCTGCCCAGCGCAATCGCAGCCATCCGCGCCGGGAAAAGTGATATGCCCAGGTGTTGTTTCAGCGTCTTTGCTGCATGAACGGAAATCGATGGATCGAGGTTGTGCACTTCATTGCGCAAAGCGTTCAAGACCTGACGCGGATCACCGTGTGTGCGGGCCACCACTGTAACCATGCCGGTATAATCGCGATACAGCGGCGTATAGAGCGCGGGCTTGGGATCCTCGCCTAACGAGTTGTACTTGCCGGCAGGCACCACGCCAACAATCTCAAAGAACGGATCCTTTGGACCGTGCCAGTTAAAGCGTCGGCCGATGGGGTCCTGTCCGTTGAAGAATTTTTTCGCAAACGTCTCGTTCACGATGGCGACGCGGCTTTCCTTCTTGTTTTCGTCATCTCGAAAATCGCGGCCGCGTAGTGGAATGCCCATCACGTCGAAGTAGCCGGGGGTGCTTTCGATTGGGATCGCAATTGGCAATGAGCTGGCGCCTTTGAATTCGGTGCCTTCGATATAAATCGTGCTGTCATTGTAGTTCAGACCAAGCGGGAGGTTATCAGTTAGCGCCGCGCTCTCGACCTGCGGCAAAGCTTTTACACGATCGAGCACTTGTTTCTGAAACGCCCGCCCGCGTTCCTCGTTATAGCCTTGCAAGCTGACATCGAACGAAATCGCCACGGCGTTTTCTGGATTGAAGCCTGGCCGCATCTTCTGAGCAGCTTGCAGACTGCGCACAATCAGGCCGGCGCTGATGAGCAGGACTAACGAAAGAGTGACTTGCGCGACTACGAGGAAGTTGCGCAGACGCGATCGACGGAAACCGGCCATCGATGATTCGTCCTTCAATGCGGGCACCAGTTGCGGCTTGGACGATTGCAGCGCCGGGATGAGGCTGAAAAGAATTCCTGTCGCAATCGAGAGCAGCAGCGCGAAGGTGAGCACGCGCCAGTCTGTGCGCAGGTCGAATAGCAAAGTAACGTCGCTCGGCAACCGAATGCCGCGTACAGCATTGTTTATGACAGCAGCCAGGAATACTCCTGCTGCTCCACCGCTGAGCGAAATAAGAAGGCTCTCAGTGAGCAGTTGTCTGACCAGTCGTCGTCGGCTTGCGCCGACCGCGAGCCGCACCGCGATTTCGCGCCGACGTTCTGTCGCGCGAGCGAGGAGCAAGCTGGCGAGATTTACGCATGCGAGCAAAATCACTAGCGCGCCCACCGCCGCGAGCACGCCAGTAAAAGCAAAGACGGAGTTGGCAATATCTGGAATGAACAAGCCCGGTTTGCCGAGCCGGATGCCGCGACCAACGTTTTCCGGATAATCCTGCGCCAGTTTGGCGGTCAGCGTCTCCAGCGCAGCCTTGGCCTGGGTGAACGATACTCCCGGCTTTAAACGGCCGACGGTAAAAAGGTTGTTCGCGTCGCGCCTGTCGAGCCATGTGCTTCCGGGTTCGATCGTCTTCGCCATCATTACCGGAATGAACATCTCCGGATCGTACGCGACCTCGGTGCCAATAAATCCTTTCGGCGCGACCCCGATAATAGTGAATGGGCGGCTG
>JBKPMH010000046.1:0-6853 GCA_046732035.1 Verrucomicrobiota bacterium | reverse complement strand
TTCGCTCACTCTTACCGCTCTTGCATTTCCGGAGATCTTTTCTCCATGACTCGTCCAGGGAGCGCGAGTCTCCAGTCCGCCGAGAGGTCTACTCGCGTTCCAGGGATCACTCCGCAATGAAATTGCGCGACATCGGCGAAGATCGCCTGCTCCAAGAGCTTGTGTCTCGTGTCTCGCTCGGAAAAGAAGTGATCAACGGTCCAGGTGATGATTGCGCCGTCATGGAAGCGCTCAGTCCTCAACGCCTCCTTGTATTCAAGACCGATTGTGTTGTCGGAGGCACGCATTTTTTTTCGACGGCAGACGCGCTCGAGGTCGGCTGGAAGGCCATGATGCGTCCGCTCAGCGACTTTGCTGCAACCTCGGCCGTACCTCGATTTGCACTCATCACCCTGATTGTCCCCGGACAAACCAGGGTCGAATGGGTGAAGCGGCTTTACAGTGGACTGCGTCGCGCGGCGAAGAGATTCAAAGTCAGCATAGTTGGCGGTGAAACGAGCGGTACGTCGGGACCCATGGCAATTTCGGTTAGCGTGGTTGGTTTTGTTGAGAAGAGCCGTCGCGTATCGCGTCGCGGCGGCAAGCCGAATGACGATCTGTTTGTCACTGGGCGTCTGGGTGGGGCGCTGAAAGAAAAGCATTTGCATTTCATCCCGCGAATCGTCGAATCGCGCTGGCTTACAAAAAATTTCCGTGTCCACGCGATGATGGATCTAAGCGACGGATTGGGAGCCGATCTTCCGCGACTCGCAAAAGCCAGCGGGGTTGGATTTGCCATCGAAACGCAGAATCTGCCGCTCGCGCGCGGCGCGAAGATTGATGACGCGATTTCCGAGGGCGAAGATTACGAACTGTTGTTTGCCATTTCGCCACGCGATAGAAACCGTCTGGAACGAGATTGGCGAAAGAAATTTCCGAAATTGCGCCTTACCAGAATTGGTCGCTTAAATCCGAAATCCAAAATCCTAAATCCGAAATTGCCAGGTGGCTACACTCATTTCCAACAGCGCGGCTGAGACTGAAGCAATTGGACGACGATTTGCGGAGAAGGCAGGAGTGGGCTCGATTTTGGCTTTGCAGGGTGAACTGGGAAGCGGCAAGACCCTGTTCACTAAAGGTTTCGTCTCCGGCATGGGAAGCAACGCGGCCGTTTTTAGCCCTACCTTTACGATTGTGCATGAATATCAAAATGGGCGTCTGCCCGTTTATCATTTTGATCTTTTTCGTGTGGAGACTGCTCTGTCGGTCAAACGGCTCGGGTTGGATGACTATTTCTTTGGCGACGGAGTGTCGGTCATTGAATGGGCAGATCGCTTTCCGGAATTCATTCCCGAACACGCGCGCTGGATTCTGTTTGAGATAAAATCGGAGGACCAGCGCGCTATTACTTTCCGAAAAATGTGAAAATTCTCGCTCTGGAACTTTCCACTATGCGCGGCAGCCTGGCGTGGTTGGACGAAGATGGCGACGGTCTCAGTCGTGACTGGCCGAACGACCGGAAGAACTCAGGTGCGTTCTTCGAAAATCTTGCCGATGTAACGAAGAAACTAGGCCTGCCTGACACGATCATCGTCGGGCTTGGCCCCGGTTCTTACGCCGGTACTCGTATTGCAATTTCAGCTGCGGTCGGGTTGCAGGCTTCTTCTGGCGCGCGCCTGATTGGTTTTCCATCACTCTGTGCAATGGACTGTGACGCGCACGAGTACTTTGTCATTGGGGATGCCCGCCGAAAATCTTTTTTCTTTGCGAATGTTCGCGCGAATAACCTGGTACAAGATCCAACGCTTTTTTCGGAGTCCGAGCTGAGATCGAAACTCGACGACATCGAGTTCACAACGCCGGTCTTCTCTTCGGATCCGCTGCCGCAATTCGAGCGAGCCGTTGTTCGCTTTCCATCCGCCAGTGTGCTTGCCAGGCTTGCGCAAGAACCGCAACGCAGCTTTTCTGTGCCACTGCTTGAACCGATTTACTTACGCGAGCCGCACATTACCATGCCGAAATGAAGCAAACGTATCGTTGCTGGGCTGAGATCGACCGCAGCGCGTTGCGTCACAATGCCAAGGTGGTCCGGGAACTCGTCGGTTCTGCTGACGTTGTTGCCGTGGTGAAAGCGAACGCTTACGGGCACGGTTCAATCGGTGTAGCGGAAACGCTCGCGCACGAGGTCCAGCTTTTTGGCGTCGCGAATCTGGAAGAAGCACTCGCACTCCGGGAATCCTGCTCTCACCCTATTATCATTCTTGGTCCAGCCCTGCCGGGGGAAAGATCGACAATCGCCGAGCGCGGTTTCATTCCCACGATCTCTGCGCTCGATGAAGCGGAAGATTTCAATCGCGTAGCCCATCGTTCGCCCGTAGCGATTAACTTCAAAATTGATACCGGCATGGGCCGGATGGGAGTGCTGGAAGACGAAGCATGCGAGGTTCTCAAGAAAGTTTCCGCGTTTCCGAACATCAGGATTCACAGCGTGTCGACGCATTTGCCAGCGTCTGGAGAGGATGCCGGTTACACGCGTGATCAGGTTTTGCGTTTCGGCGAAATCATGAAGCGGTTTCGCGCTGCGGTTCCGCTCAATTATAAAGCGCACGTGCTGCAAAGCGCCGGTATTCTCGCTTTCGCTGAACCCGGAGGAGTTTTCGACATGGTGCGTGCCGGGATTGTGCTTTACGGCGTTTCGCCACTTTCGGAATTTCAGAATCTGCTCAAACCGGCGATGACCTGGAAAACGCACATTTGTCTGGTGCGCGACATGCCCAAGGGAAGTTCTATCAGTTATGGCCGCACATTTATTGCTCCGCGCAAAATGCGGGTTGCAACGTTATCGGCCGGTTACGCCGACGGATATCCATGGCACCTTTCTAATCGTGAGGCCACCGTCCTGGTTCAGGGACAACGTTGTGCCATTCTTGGCCGTGTGACGATGGATTTGATGATGATCGATGTCAGCAAGATCACTAATCCAGAAGTGGGCGATGAGGTTGTTTTGCTTGGACGCAACGGAAATCAGGAAATTTCCTGCGCGGAACTGGCGAAGGCTGCTGGCACGATTCCGTGGGAAATTACAACACGAATTGGCCAGCGCGTGAAGCGCGTTTTCATTTGATCGCGACACGAGATTCGAGAATCATAAGTTGGCCGCTGCTGTAACAACTTGCGAATCACTGACCTCATGTTCCAAATCATCTTTAACGAATTGAGCGCAGCGGAGATTTCCGCGCTTCCCAAGAAATTGCAGCTTGAACTGCTCTCGGAGTTCCAAATTTTGCCCGAGGATCTCGACCAACTCGACTCTGAACGCTTTGGGGTCATCCAGCGCGAAGGTAAAAAGCTATTCCGCTATCGTGCGAAAGATTATCGCATCTATTTCGCCAAGACTGACGAGGGAATCAGAGTCCATCGCGTCCTCCACAAAAACACGTTTCGGGATTTTCTTTTCCGAAGCAAGCTGCCCGTCTCCGAAGACGCTCAACTAGGTGAAACGCGAGAGTTTTGGAAACTGATCGAGCAAGGCGAGAAAACTCGACGAGCGTGAGCGCCAGATGAGGTCAATGAGGCAAAGCCCATTGCCGAAGTACCTCGGCCGCCGAAAGCGGCACTTATTTCATCAATAGCACAGACCTGCTGCGCTTGATCTCGCGTGTGATCTTGCGATGCAGATGCGCAGGCATGCCGGTGACGCGGCGCGGGAGGATTTTGCCACTCTCCGTGACGAATTTTTTCAGCAGATCGGGATTTTTGTAATCGATAGCCTCGATGGCAATATCTATGCGCCGGCGCGGCATTGCTCGATTTGCCCGGCGGAAAGCCGAACGGCGTTTGGCAGTTTTAGGCCCTATCATTTTGTTTCGCGGTGCAAAGTATGCCGTCTCAAGAACGGATTGTATTTCTTTTTCTCCAGGCGACTGGGGGTGCGCGGGCTTTTTTTGTTTCGCGTGGTCATATAACGGGAGACAGGCTTACCCAAAGCTTTGGCTTCCGTGCATTCCAGCGTAACAATTTCCTGCGCCATTTTTTACTCTTTCACTTCCGCCGGCGTGACTTCCTCTTCTTCACTCTCGCCACCATCTTCCTCGGTCAGACCAAACAGTGAGGTGACCGATTGGCGGACCCGCGACGCCTTGTTTTGCTTTTCCAACTGCGATTGGCATTCAACGGTGAAACGCGCGAACGGGATCGCTTCCAGCCGGGCGTGCGGGATCGGTTTGCCCGACATCTCGCATTTGCCATAGGTTCCCAGCTCAATTCGCTTCAGAGCCTGATCGATTTCGTAAAGCGCGTCCTGTTCCTGGGAGAGCAGACTGAGCGCAAAATCGCGATCGTAGGCATCCGATCCGGCATCAGCTTGATGCATTCCAAACGCCGACGCCTCGCTGCCTTCAGCTCGCGATCTGAGAGTGTCCTGGGCCACACCGGCCATGGAATCGACCATGGCGTCCCGGAGTTGAAGGAGCTTGTCTTTCTGTTTGCGTACAAACGGATCAAGCCTTTTTTCGCGATGATTCATCCCCAGAAAAACGGCTGGAGATTCAATCGTTTCCTTCTGGGTTTTGGAAGACCCGCGTTTTCCAGCTGTCGTTGGCTTTACGACCTTCTTTGATACGGCTCGCTTTAGGCTCTCCTTTTGAGGTGGACGCGTCTTGTGCGCAGCCGCCTTATTCGGAGAGCTCTTCTTTTTTGTTGTTTTTGCCATAGCGTTGACGCCTTTGGTAATCGATTGCGCCCGAAAAATGGACGCTTAATTAAGAACATTTCTCCGACGGCGCAAGCGGATTTGGTTAAAAAAGTTTACCAGACAACAAAATGCTGATTGCACCTAGGCGAAACCACTATCGAAAAACGGTTTCCCCTCGACACCGTTGACGGCGATTCCGTGTGCCACCAGGCCTAGGAACTCGCGCTGGAGTAACGGTTCAGCGCAAATTTCCAGAAGCTGCGCGACAGGACAAACACAATGCTTGAAGCGATAACGAGATGCAGCATTAACAGCCAGGGTTGTCCGAGCGATTTGATCAACAAGCGAGCTGGGATATTTGCGATGATGACCACCGGGATAATCCAGCCGAAAATCAAGCGGAACAGCCATGGAAAAATCGCATCTGGATAACGCGCGATGTTCAGGAAATTGAAGTAGCCATAAACCAATCCCTGGGCGCGCACGATCCAGAAACTGAATGCTGCCAGAGCAAGCATGATTGAATAATGCACCGCGATGCCAAAGCACAAGGCAACGAGGTACAGCAAGATCGACGTCAGATCGGGAACAACATTGAGGCGCGACAGCGCTACACAAACTACCACACCGCCTAACGCGGCGTTAATAATGCTGTCCAGACCGAATTGCTTCGTTGAAACAGCAAACTGGCTGTCGATCGGCAACACCAGCAGCGAATCCAGTTTACCCGTACGCACGAGTTCGGGAATGTTCGCCACGTTCACAAAAAAGAACGCCTGAAACAACTGGGCGATCATTTGGTGCGTCCCGATGAGCAAAACCACCTCCCACTTTGTCCAGTCACCAATTCGATCGACATTACCGAAAATGATGCTGAAGAAAACAATCTGGCCGCAGAACCAAAGCACCTCCACAACCATCCATAACAGGAAGTTCGCCTTGAAGCTCATCTCGCGAATGAGCGAGTTGCGCAGCATGATGTAGTAAATTTTGATGTAACGCCGCATCATTTGTTCCTGTCTCTTAACTTAGGCACAGTCAACATCGCTCGTATGAAACGTTTTGTTCCATGGCTTCCGGTGATCATCGGATTGCTGGTCGTAGCAGCGGTTGTCCGCCAGTGTCGCAATGGTGGCGGTGCAAGCTATCAGACTGCAACGATTACGCGAGGCCCCATTACCCAGGCGGTCACCGCAACTGGCACACTCAATCCAGTCGTCAATGTTCAGGTGGGTAGCCAGGTCTCGGGAAACATCGCCAAGTTATTTGTGGATTTTAATTCCCAGGTGAAGGCTGGCCAGGTAGTCGCACAAATCGACCCGGCGCTTTTTCAGGCAACCGTCACCCAGGCCGAAGGTGACCTGGCCAGCGCACAAGCCGCGCTGGAACTCGCGAAAGTAAATGCGACCCGTATACAGGAATTGTTTGCCAGGAAAACATCGTCGCAGGCCGACCTGGACCAGGCAACAGCAGCTCTTCACACGGCTGAAGCTAACGTAAAAATCAAGCAAGGCGCGCTCGACAAGGCTCGAGCCGATCTCGAGCATTGCACAATCACCTCGCCGATTGATGGCGTCGTGATCTCGCGCAGTGTGGACGTTGGGCAGACGGTGGCAGCCAGTTTGCAGGCCCCCGTCATTTTCGCCATTGCAAACGATCTTACCAAAATGCAGATCGACGCGAATGTAGCGGAAGCGGACGTCGGCGTGGTGAAGATCGATCAACATGTCGAATTCACCGTGGACGCTTTCCCCATGGAAACATTCCACGGGAAAGTCGTCCAGGTGCGGAACGCTCCGATCACAGTGCAAAATGTAGTTACGTACGACACTGTGATTGGAGTCAGTAATCCGGAGCTGAAATTGAAACCAGGAATGACGGCCAACGTTTCAATCGTGGTTGCGCATAAAGACGGGGTCCTACAGATAAAAAATGCGGCGCTGCGATATCATCCACCGGATGCGATATCAGTCGCGACGAAAAGAACTGGCACAAGTCGCTCAGGACGGCCCTTGGGCAGACAGAGCAGCCCTCCGGACCGCGCTAAGCGCACAGTGTACGTTTTGCCCATTGGCGCCAGTCGCCCGGAGGCCCGGCAGATTAAGACCGGAATTAGTGACGGCATCCTAACCGAAGTGGTGGAAGGCCTGAAAGAAGGCGACGCCGTCGTAACAGCCGAGC
>JBKPMH010000045.1:0-4439 GCA_046732035.1 Verrucomicrobiota bacterium | reverse complement strand
TTTTCGCCAATCGTCATTGTCGGAAACGGATTCGATTTCTGAAACACCATTCCGATACGACGCCGGACAATGGCGGGATCGACTGTGCTCGAATAGAGATCTTCACCGTGCAACAAGACTGTGCCTTCCATACGAGTCCTTGGAGTGAGCTCGTGCATGCGATTGAGAGCACGCAGAAACGTCGATTTTCCACAACCGCTCGGCCCTATGATGGCAGTCACCGCATTCGACGCCACGTCGAGGGACACGTTATCAATGGCACGCTTTTCACCGTACCAAATCGACATGTTTTTAACCTGAAACGTTAGCGCCGGAGGAACCTCCGCGTCAGGAGCAGGCGCTGTCCCCTGTTCGAGACGCTCGATGACAGTTTGTTGAGGCGTTTCCATGATTAAGTCCTCCATGCGCAAGCCCCCTACACAACGGACGACGTGCGCCCTCGAGTCAAAATTCTAACCAAGATGTTAACGCAAAAAACCCCGGTGACGAGCACGAGCGCGCCAGCCCAAGCCTGGCGATGCCAATCGTCATAGGGAGATATTGCGTAGGTAAAAACCTGCAAAGGCAGCGCCGCAATGGGTTCGCTGAGGTTGTGATTCCAGAATCGATTCCCAAAAGCAGTGAAAAGAAGCGGGGCGGTTTCACCGCCCACACGGGCTAGAGCGAGCAGAATCCCAGTGATGATCCCTTTTGAGGCCGTCTTCATCACAATATGAACGATTGTCTTCCAACGGCTGACCCCGAGCGCGAGCGCCGCCTCACGATAACCGTTCGGAACAAGAAGAATCACTTCCTCGGTAGTGCGGAGAATGAGCGGAATCATAATCAGGCCGAGCGCGAGACCACCGGCGTATGCCGAAAAACCTTTGAACCGCAAGACGATCAACCCGTACACCACAACGCCCCAGGTGATTGAGGGAATGCCGTTCAGAACGTCGGCCAGGAACCGCAGGAGAGAATTCAGCCGAGCCGAGCCGTATTCAGCCAGATAAACTCCACCTAAAACCCCAATCGGTATTCCGATTACGCCCGCAAGAGCAAGCAATTCCAGAGAGCCAACGATTGCGTTTGCCATCCCGCCTCCAACTGCCCCTACCGGTGCCGGCAATTTGGTGAAGAAATCCCAATTCACTGCACTGGCGCCATTGATCAACAGATAAACAAACACCAGCCCCAAAGGCAAGATCACAAGAATTGCAGAACCAAAAGCAATCCCGACCGCCAGGGCGCTTTTAATTTTTCGCCAGGTATGATTGTGCGCTCGTTCGAAATGCATAACTACTGTACCGCGCGAGTTGCTGATTTGACGGCGATGGTCCGCAGAAGCAATTGGGCAAGCAGGTTCACCAGAATGGTAATGCCGAATAGAACCAGCCCGATCTCGAACAAGGCCTGAAGATACATATCGCTGGTTGCTTCGGTGAATTCATTAGCCAGGACGCTGGCCAGAGTATATCCAGGCTGGAACAGCGACGCGGCGATCTGAGGCGTGTTGCCAATCACCATCGTGACCGCCATCGTTTCTCCGAGAGCGCGCCCGAGACCAAGAATCACCGCACCGAACAATCCCTTCTTGGCGTAACTGAGCACTGCTATTCGCGTCGCTTCCCAGCGAGTTGCACCCAAACCGTAGGCGGCTTCCCGTTGCAAATCAGGAACGCTGCGCAGAATCTCTCGCGAAACCGAAGTAATGATCGGCAAAATCATCACCGCGATGATGATTCCGCCGGCGAGCATACAAGGGCCGTAGATCGATCCACTGAAAAAAGGCGTCCATCCAAACAATCGTTTGAGCCATGGGAAAGGATATTGGCGAAGCCACGGAATCATCACAAAGATCCCCCAAAGCCCAAGAATCACACTGGGAATTGCAGCTAACATCTCGATGAGAGATACAAGTGGCTGGCGAATCCATATTGGAGCGAGTTCAGTCAAATATGCTGCCGTCGCGATGCCCAACGGAACTGCAATCACCAGCGCGATCACGGACGAAACCAAAGTTCCGTAAATAAAGGGCAACGCGCCGAATTGCTCCGCGACCGGGTCCCATGTGGATGTGCCGAGAAAGTGGAACCCAAACTTCTTAATAGCCAGCGCTGATCCGTGATAGAGCTGCCATCCAGTCAAAATTACGAGGACAACAACACTCAACGCCATAACCAATGTGAGCCATTCAAACGCTTTGTCGCCAAAGCGCGAGGGCGGCTTCATCGCAGCAGCGGCTGCAACTGGCTCGCCGCGGTTGATTGCTGGAGCGGTGGCGACCCCCATCGGAGATTACATTTTAATTTCGTCGATTCGCCTCAAAACACGCTGTTGCACAGCCTCCGGCAGCGGGGCGTAGTCGAGATCTTTGGCCATCTTTTCACCATCTTTTGCGGCCCATTTCAGGAACTCTACTAATTTCTTCCCTTTCGCAGCATCCTTTTGCTGTTCATAAACCAACAGCCATGTGGCGCCGCAGATCGGATAAGCATCTTTCCCGGGCGCATTGGTCATGGAAAATCGAAAGTCGTCCGGGATATTCGCCGTCGCGATTGCGGCGGTCACAGAATCAATGGTCGGTTTTACGAATTGGCCGGCAGAATTTTTTACCTCGGCATACGGCATTTTGTTCTGTGTGGCATAAATTAATTCCACATACCCAATTGCTCCGGGCGTTTGTTTCACCTGGCCTGATACTCCCTCATTTCCCTTGCCGCCGATGCCGGCCGGCCAATTGACGGAAGTGTTGTTCCCAACTTTTTGCTTCCATTCCCCGCTTACTTTGCTCAGGTAATCGGTGAAGATAAATGTGGTTCCACTGCCATCCGAGCGGTGTACGACCACGATCTCTTGATCGGGCAATTTTGTGCCGGGATTCAACGCAGCCAGCTTCGGATCATTCCATTTTTTGATTTGGCCAAGAAAAATTCCGGCGACGGTGTCCCCATCTAGTTTCAAGCTCGGATTTCCCGCAAGATTGTAGGTAAGCACCACCGCTCCGGCGACTGTCGGAATGTGGAGAATTTTGCCCTGGGCTTTGCCCAGATTCTCGTCGGTCATCGGACCATCGGAGGCCCCAAAGTCGACTGTTTGAGCCAGAATCTGCTTTTGGCCGCCGCCCGATCCGATGGATTGATAATTGAACCGCACCGACGGATCGACTTTCGCGTACTCATCGAACCACTTTGAGTAAATTGGATATGGAAAAGTCGCGCCGGCGCCGTTAATCATCATCTGCGCGGAAGCGGTCGCGGTGATGCCTGCCAGCAGCGCTGTCGCTAAAATTTTGTGAGCAAAGTTGGGACATTTCATAGATTGCCCAGCGTGCCGCAGCGCGCGCAGAAGCGTCAAAATTTTTAATGTTACTTTTGTGTGACACGCCCCGACGAGGGAGTCGTAAAACGTTGAAATCGCGAACGCTGAATCAGTTCAAAGACTTGACGATCTAACCACATGGCTTCTCTGGAAGCACCACACGGATCGTTGTTCCATGATCCTGCTCACTTTCGGCTTCCACAAAACCCCCATGCAATTGCGCGATATGCTTCACAATCGCCAAACCCAAACCGGTCCCTCCCAATTCGCGGCTCCGAGCTTTGTCAGCGCGATAAAAACGCTCGAAAATTCGTGGCAAGTGCTCTTTGCTGATCCCCGGTCCTTGATCGGCGACGCTTAAAACCATGTGGGAACCGCGACGTGTCGCGCAGAGATGGACCTGCCCGTTGTTCGGCGAGAATTTCACGGCATTATCGAGCAGATTGTAGAGCACCTCCTCTAAACGCGTTCCGTCGGCCTGAAGGATTAATGGCTCCGCAGGCAAATCGACAATTACTCTCAGATTTTTCGCCGCGAGTTTTTCTTTCCAGTCGCGGACGACGTTAGCAAACAGCTCACCTATCCGCACGACGCTGAGGTCCAATGTTGCCTGGGACGATTCCAACTGCGCAAGACTTAGCAGATCATCAACCAGCCGTTGAAGCCGTTTGGAATGCCGGTCCATAATGGAAAGTATCCGGGCAAGTTCCTCTCGCGAAGTCTCCGGCTCATCACGCAACACCTCGACATAGCCGCGTAAAATGGAGAGAGGGGTGCGGAGTTCGTGCGAAACGTTCGCCACGAACTCGCGCCGGATTTGATCCAGTTGCTTTAATTCCGTGATGTCATGGAGCAGAACGACCGCCCCGGCCACTTCGTTGTCAGCCTTCCTGATTGGAACGGCACTTACCTGGATGTGCCGTTCGCTGTGTGTTCGCGAATCGGCCACGCTGAACTCGCTTCGCATGGCGTCGCCGCTGTCCAGGGTTTCCGCAATCAATTGATCCAGCGTGGCGTGGCGAACGGCCTCCACCAAAGGAACACCCACTGCCGCCTCTCTCAGATCGAATAGTTTTTGAAACGTGGAATTCATCAGCGTGACGCGACTCCGCGCATCAACGACCAAGACGCCATCTTCC
>JBKPMH010000044.1:0-30136 GCA_046732035.1 Verrucomicrobiota bacterium | reverse complement strand
ACAACCAATTCGCGATCTTTTTACGTGGCAGCATTATCGCGACAAAATCATCCCCACATTGGTCGCCACGTGGGCAGTCTGGGTTCCACTGATGGCAATTATCTATTCGCTGCCTCTGGCCCTCCAATTTCCATTATTCTGGCTGGCCCTGAGTTTTTGGGTGTTGCTTCTCACCTACATGACTAATCGCTTCGCGGGGAAAATTGAAGCTGATGCGCCGTTGGCGTTAGCAACGGCAAAGTTGGAAAGTTGAATAGTCAAATAGTTGAATGGTTGAAAAGGATACGATCGATGGTCCGTGCATTCCGTGGTCACTCTTTAACTCTTTAACGATTTAACTTTTTCAACCGTTTAACTGTTCGCGAAATAACGCAGCGCTTCGTGAACGCCCGCACCATGTTCTTGCTGCGCTACGTACCCGCCCGCTTTGCGCACTGCCTGTTGCACATCAGCAATTGCATTCGCCGGGCAGGATGACATCGCAGCGACTTTTCCATCCAACATTGAAATATCGTTGTGATGATCGCCAGCCGCGAAGATGTGATCGCGCGGAACTTCGATCAGGCGCGCCAACTCGGCTAGCGCCGCCCCTTTGTGATAATCGCTGTGGCAAAAACGCAGGTAAATACCATTTCGCTGGTAATCGAACTTAGGGTGCCCGGCGCGCGCTTGCTCGATAAATTGAGCGATCTGTTCCATTTCCTGTTCATTTTCAGCTGCGAGGCCTTCGAGGCGATTGGAATCGTAAATAAGACGGGCCCTTGTTTGCTGAGTCACGTAGTCGACGACTTCAGCTAGGACCGGCTGAGCTGAAGAGAATAACTCATCATGATCGCGGGCGCAGCGATCGTTCCAATCGCCGAACGGTTCCCATTTTTCCCCGTTTCCACCGGGCCGAAAAACGTCACGCTCGGTTGTTAGAATGAAATCCGGCCTGATCTGAAACTCGAAGTTAACCAGCCCGGATTCGAGGAGGTCAACCGAGCGGCCAGTGTTGATCGCCCAGGTTGCTCCCGCGTCCTGCAACTCGCGAATCAATTCCATGCAACGCCGGTCCAGCGCCGGCTCCCCCAGGTGCGACACCAGCGTTCCGTCGAAATCGGTACTGAGCAATTGGATTCGCGTAGACATCGAATTAACTTAGGAATTGATTTTCGACATGCAATGCGTCGATTAGTAGCAACGCCGTTATCGGCGCCCAAGAAGCACAATGAAGTCCGCTTACGAACTCGCCATGGAGCGACTTGAAAAGAGGTCGCCGTCCATTTCGCTTAGCGAAGAACAGAAGAAAGAAATCGCAGAGGTGGATTCCGTTTGTCGAGCGAAAATCGCCGAAAAAGAACTGTTTTTGAAAGATCAAATTCGGAAGGCGCAGAGCGCCGGGAAAGTCGACGAAGTGCAATCGCTCGAGAAACAGCTTGCCTCGGAGATTCAGCGTTTGCAGGAAGAATGCGAACGTAAGAAAGAAAAGCTGCGCGGCGGAGTCGCGCGCCAGTAATTCTGCCGAATCCAACCGCGCACTTAGCGGCGTTCCTTTTTGGGATGCCTGAGGCCTTAACAGCGGTGTGGCGGGAATGCATGCGTCGAGGTGATTTCGAAACAGCTTGGCGGATTAGCGATGAAGCCTTGCACTCGCGCCGTAAGTGTACCGGCTCAAATGGCTTGCGGGATTCCGACTGGCGCGGTGAACCCGTCGATGGAAAACGTGTGTTGGTCAGGTGTTGTTACGGACTTGGCGATACGTTGCAGTTCATTCGCTACGTGCCACTTCTCCGCCAGATTGCCCGTTCTGTTCTGGTGCAGACTCAAGCTCCCATTGTAAAGCTACTTGAACACGTAAAGGGAATCGATTCGTTGTTCACGCGCTACAACGCTGTTTCACCTGAGAAGTACGATGTTGCCATCGATTTAGCTGAACTGCCACACCTGTTTCGGACAAAGCTTGATACTATCCCGGCGCAGATTCCGTACATTTGCATAACTCCCTGCGCATTTTCGCCCACACACAATCTTAGGATCGGCTTGGTGTGGTGCGGAAGCGACTGGGATCTACGCCGTGTCTTGCCCGTGCAACTGTTAGCAGGTTTTGACCAGATCCGGGGACTGAGTCTTCACATTCTGCAACGCGGGAGCGCGTTACTGCATCGACCGGTGGATTTCGGGATCGATTCAGGAAATGACGACGTTTATGAGGCGGCGCGGACGGTAGCGGCGCTCGATTTGATGATCACGATCGATAGCATGCCTGCGCATTTAGCCGGGGCAATGGGCATCCCGGTGTGGATCTTACTGCACTCGGATTGCGATTGGCGATGGATGCTAGAGCGGGCCGATTCCCCTTGGTACCCGACCATGCGTTTGTTTAGGCAAACGAACCCCGGCGATTGGCGGCCGATAATAGCGCGAGTAAGGGATAAACTCACGCGCATGGCCAATTCGCATTTTCAATCGCGTTCGGTGGCCGCTCACGATAGCAGCGATTGAATCGCAAAGCTGGGTAAGGGCTGCCTACACTGTTACTATTTGGGCGGCGAAACTGGCAGCGGTTGCGCTATCGCCTCCCGAGCAACTTGTTGACGTTCCCGCCGTTTCGGTAGATCAGGATCCAGAAAACCGAGCATATGCGCGCGTTTGATGGTGCGAACGCCCTCTTTTTTCTGAAGGTCTTCGATGCTTTGATGAAATTTTTCCATCTTCGTCCAATGCACTTTGGGCCGGAAATGATGTTCGGCGTGATAGCCGTTGTAGAAGAATAGCCAGTTGTAGATTTTCCCGTAGCTGCTCACGCCCCACGCAATCGGTTTATCGGGATTCGCTCCGTAATGCCGATAGTAGCCGTTGAGATAACTAAAGCAGTGTCCGAGGTACCAAAACGGCAGGAAATAAAAAATCACGAAGCGCCAGTTAAACAGGAACATCACGAAAAGGGTGATTGCGAACGCTGCCAGCTCGAGATTGCCCCAGAAAACATCGCCGTTATTGCGTTTGCGCAGCTCCTTCCGGATCGCGCCTACGTCGTCACGGAAAAAACTCAGAAAGACGTATCTCCACGGGTTTTCAGCCTCGCCGTCCTCTCCATGACGATAAATCGACAGCCAATCTATGGTGTCACCGTTTTCGTCCTGCCGATCGGAATTCCCTTTGTGATGTTGCATGTGGACGGCGTCGTACATCGTTTGCGAAAAGCAGCAAGCGATTGACTGTGTGACGCCAAAAATGCGATTCAGAGCTTTCGAGCGAAAAAACGGATTGTGAATGAAGTTGTGTCCAATCCCATTGATGTTCGCGTTGACCATTAGCGCGTAGACGAACCCCAAGATCAACATCAACCACAGCGGCGCATGGGGATACAGGAAAAATAGTCCAATGAAATAGGCGAGATGAAACAATCCAGCGAGCGCGGGAATAGCGTCCCAGCGCGTATGCTGGAACACCCGCGAGTTCGTTGAGGGACGCTCTATTCGAATAGCTTCTGAACTCATCGGAGAAAATAGGGGCATCAAAAACTTGGCTTCAGAATGGCTGTTGGCAAGTTTTGAAGATTGCCAAGACCATCGCTGAACGCCTAAGTTAACCGCTCCATGTTCGCGCTCCAACCGGAATTGAAAATTTTTAGCGGTTCAGCCAACCGCGAACTTGCCGAACGCATTTGTACATACGTGGGTGCGCCATTAGGTCGGGCGACAATCAGCTCGTTTCCCGACGGTGAGACCTACGTGAAAATTGAGGAAAATATTCGCGGCCACGACGTCTTCATCATTCAGCCGACCTGCCCGCCTACTAACGAGCACCTGATGGAATTGCTCATCATGGTGGATGCCGCCAGGCGTGCCAGCGCTGATCGGATCACCGCGGTGATTCCATTTTTTGGATACGCGCGGCAGGATCGAAAAGACCAACCGCGAGTCCCGATTACGGCCAAGCTGGTAGCGAACCTGCTGTATGCCTCGGGCGTGAACCGCGTCCTTACCATGGATCTGCACGCGCAACAGGTGCAGGGGTTCTTCGATATTCCGGTAGATCACCTCTATTCGCTTCCCGTTTTGATCAAGTATTTGCGAAAGGAGCTCAAGGGAAAAACGACCGTTGTTTCGCCAGATTTGGGCGGACTCAAAATGGCTTCAGCCTATGCCGAAGCTCTGCGCGCCAATCTGGCGATTGTGGCCAAGGAACGCCGAAGCGCCACGGAAACAGAAGCCCTGTACCTTATTGGTGAAGTCGAAGGCAGCGATGTCCTGTTGGTCGATGACCTGACTGAGACGGCCGGAACGCTGACTTCAGCCGCCGAGCTCCTAAAGAAACGCGGTGCACAGAAGATCTACGCGGGTGTCTCCCACGCTGTTCTCGTCGACAAGGCAATCGAGCGGTTGCAAAAGTCTCAAATTGCGGAATTAGTAACGACCAACAGCACGCCTGTGCGCGCCGTAAAAGGTTTTAAAACCACGGTGCTATGCGTTTCCGAGCTCCTCGGGGAAGGCATCAAGCGGATTCATAATGACGAGTCAGTGTCGTCGCTGTTCAACATAGAGAACGAAGCAAATGGCAAAACAGGTTAAATTGAAAGCAGAGCCGCGGACCGACGTGGGTCGTTCGGGCGTACGCAAGCTACGAGTCCGCGGAATTATTCCAGCCGTCATCTACGGAGGGAAAGTCAAGCCGCAGGCCGTGCAGGTTACGGCCCGGGACATCAACGCAATGATGAGCCAGGCCTCGGGCGAAAACGTTCTCGTTGATCTTGAAATCGTGGGCGAAAAATCGAACCGAGCCGCCCTGGTGCAGGAAGTCCAGCATTCGCCCGTGGGCGGCGAGATTGTCCACGTCGATTTTCACGCCATCTCCATGGATGAGACCATTCAGGCTGAAGTCCCTCTCGAACCAACCGGTACGCCTGTGGGTGTTAAGACTTTCGGCGGACTGCTCGAGCAGAGTTTGCGAGCGCTAGCTATCGAATGTCTGCCACGTGATTTGCCAGATCGAATTGCCGTAGATGTCGCGCAATTGAATATCGGCGATTCGATTCACGTACGGGATATTCAAATGCCTTCTGGAGTTACTGCCAAAGTGCCAGCGGATTTGACCGCATTCTCAGTGCTAGCTCCAGTAGTCGAAGAAGAACCGGTCACAGCCGAAGCTGAGGCTGCCGCGGCCGCCGGCCCTGAAGTCATCACTGAAAAGAAGGAAGAAGGCGAAGCTGCTGGCGCCGCGCCTGCTCCAAAGGAAAAAGAGCAGAAGAAGTGACATTGCCATTCCGAGCGGACCGGAGCGACATTGGGGATCCAGTTTGAACTGTTGAGTGCTTCGACGGGATTTTGTATTTCAAGAACGGATCCCCCTTCGGTTTCGTACGGATGATACCGTAGAAAGGCTGTCGCTGGTGGAACAATCGTCGATTCGCCTGGTAGCTGGACTGGGAAATCCAGGGCCGGAATATGCAACGACCCGGCACAATATTGGTTTCATGGTAGTCGACCAGCTCGCAGCGCAGTTTGGATCGACTTGGGAGAACTCGACAAAGTGGGACGCGTTAATCGCCAAGTCCGGCAATGTACTTCTTGCCAAATCAATGAGCTACATGAACCGGAGTGGCTACGGCCTGCTGAAAGTCGCACACTTCTATAAGATCCAGCCATTCGAGATTCTTGTAGTGCTTGATGATACTGCATTGCCGCTGGGCCGTTTGAGATTGCGGGCCAGCGGTGGATCTGGAGGTCATAACGGCCTGGAATCAATCATTGTGCAATTTGGCACTGAGGAAATCCCCCGTCTCCGAATTGGAATCGGAGAGGCTCCACCGGCGGGATCGGTCGATTACGTATTGAGCCGGTTCTTTGAGGAGGAAAAGCCGGTTGTTAGATCCGCAATCGATCGCGCGGTTGAAGCGGTGAAATGCGCGATTGACAATAACCTCGTTTCCGCGATGAACATTTTCAACAAAACTGAAGAACCATGAAACATCGTTATGAAGCTCTGCTCGTGCTGAACACACAAGGCAGGGAAGATACAGTCAAGGAAGTGATCGATCGATTGGAATCCGAATTCAAACAGGAAGGCGCCCAGATCGAACAAGTGCAGAAAATGGATAAGCGCCCGTTTTCCTATGCAGCCGGCCCGCTCAACAGCGGATATTACGTCAACTTTGTCTTTAACGCTGAGCCACAGTCGATTGCAAAGCTGCGCTCAAAGTTCAAACTCGACCCGGAGGTGTATCGCCAGAATTACCAGCGAGTCGAGGAAAGGAAGGAAAAGCCTGCGAAAAAGATGGCGAAAGCCAAGTGACTTGGTTATAAGGCGGAATGGCCAGTTTCAATAAAGTTATCCTCCTTGGAAACCTCACGCGCGATCCGGAAGTGCGCTACACCCCCAAAGGCAGCGCAGTATGCGATCTCGGCATTGCGGTCAACAGGGCTTACACGACCGAAGGCGGCGAAAGACGTGAAGAGGTTACCTTCGTCGATGTAGTGCTGTGGGCGCGTCTGGCTGAGATCGCGGGCGAATATTTGAGAAAAGGGAGACCCGTTTTTATCGAAGGGCGGCTCCAGATGGACAGCTGGGATGACAAGCAGACCGGACAAAAACGAACTAAACTTCGGGTCGTAGGCGAAAGTATGCAGTTATTGGGTAGCCGTCCCGCGGGCGCGGGAGGGGAAACCGCCGACGAAGATCGAGTAGGCACCAGCGCCGGAGGCAAAACTGCCCCGCCGCCGAAGGCGGCCAGGCCGACCGAGCCAGACGACGACGAAATTCCATTCTAGAGATAGCTCGAGCCTCCAGCGCGAGGCTTACACATGAACGCGACGGAAGCCTGTATCGCGCTCAACATGCTGCCAACAATCGGGCCTGTACGCCTTCGAAAATTATTGGAGGTATTCAAACAGCCGCAACAAATTCTCGCAGCGAAACGCCACGAACTGCGAAACGTCCAAGGAATCGGAAGTGAGGTGGCCGATCAAATCAGCAGCTGGGAGTCGATTGTCGATCTCGGCGCGGAGCTTGATCGAATTCGCAAATTCGGTGCCAAAGTTATCACACAGGAATCGCTGTCATACCCCAAGTCGCTTCGGGAAATTCATGCACCGCCGATTGTGCTTTATGTTTGGGGTGAACTGCAGGAGCGCGACCGTCACGCAATCGGAATTATTGGGGCGCGGCGAACTACACATTACGGCGCGGAATCCGCAAAAAAGCTCGCGTATCAGCTCGCCTATGCGGGATTGACTGTGATCAGCGGACTTGCTCGTGGTATAGACACCGCCGCACACCAGGGAGCGCTCGCAGCAAAAGGCCGCACGATCGCAGTGATCGGTTCTGGGTTGGCAAAGCTCTATCCGCCAGAAAACGCTGCGCTTGCTGAAAAAATTCGAGCAGGAAACGGCGCAATTGTGTCCGAATTTTCCATGGAAATTGAACCGGATCGTCAGACGTTCCCGATGCGCAACCGGATCATTTCCGGTTGGAGTCACGGCATCCTGGTGGTCGAAGCAGGTTTAAACAGTGGGGCGCTCATCACCGCGTCGCAGGCGCTTGAACAGGGCAGATCTGTTTACGCCGTGCCCGGCCATATTAATGCGCCGAGCGCGATGGGATCCAATCGTCTAATACAGCAAGGCGCCAAACTGGTCATGGACGCCAGCGACATCCTTGATGATTTGCAGATTCTTCTCCCTGAGGCAAAACCTTCAGCCGAAGCAGCCGCGCGCCCGTTGCCGCCTCTTTCTGAAGACGAACGCCGCATCTATGACGCGATTGACGCGACGGAGACATCGATTGATGAAATTACGGAGAGAACAAAGGTGCCGACTGCGGCTGTTTCAGCGACGTTGTTGCAGTTGGAATTGAAGCATTTAGTCAAACAGTTGCCGGGCAAATATTTTGTAAAGCTGGGATAGCTATCGCCTTATGCAAGTCTCCCAAGTCATGGGTCGCCTAAAAACGAGTCCTACTTGCAAAAGTCTCGTAAGTGGGTTCGATTGGCAGCCCCCATGTCCAAGTCTCTCATAATTACAGAGAAGCCATCGGTTGCCGGCGATATCGCCAAGGCGCTGGGCGGCTTCAAAAAAGGCAAGGATTACTACGAGAGCGAGAAATATCTCATCTCGTGGGCTGTCGGCCATCTGTTCGAACTCGCCGTGCCTGCTTCGATGAAGGCCCAGGATAAGTGGGACATGCAAAAGCTGCCCATTATGCCTCCAGAGTTTGAACTCGCGCCTGCGGAGAAAATGGGCAGCCGCGTCAATGTTCTTCGCAAGCTTATTAAAGATAAAAATGTCACGGACATCATTAACGCATGCGACGCCGGCCGCGAAGGCGAATTGATCTTTCGCTACATCATTCAATACGCGAGCACAAAGAAGCCGATCAAGCGACTCTGGCTGCAGTCGATGACAATCGAGGCGATCCGCGACGGCTTCGATAGATTGCGCAGCGACGCTGAGATGTTGCCCCTGGCCAGTGCCGCTCGCAGCCGAAACGAGGCGGACTGGCTCATCGGCATCAATGCGACGCGGGCGTTTACTTTGCGGCTGAGCGGCGGGCGAGGCAGCACCGTTACCTCGCTTGGACGCGTGCAGACACCAACACTCACGATCATTGTTGACCGCGAGAAAAAGATTCAGGACTTCAAGCCGCGCGAGCTACACGAAATTATCGGCAAATTTCGAGCCGCAGCAGGCGAATATCCGGGGCGATGGTTCGATGAAGCTTTTAAGAAAGATGAGACTGAAACCGAGCGAACGCAGAGGCTTTTAAACCGACTCCAGCTAAACCTTGCCGATACGGAGCAGCAACTCGACTCGGCAAAGGGCTCGCTCTGGGACGAACACCGTGCCGCGCCGCGATTATGGCATCGCGAAATTGCAGAGGCGATCCAGCATAAGTGCATTGGAAAGGATGGAACCGTCGAGCTGGAAGAAAAGAAGCCGACCACGCAAACCGCACCGCAACTGTATGACCTGACAACTCTACAACGCGAAGCAAACAATCGTTTTGGTTTCTCGGCCAAACGCACATTGCAAATTGCGCAGGCTCTTTACGAGAAGCACAAGGCCATCACCTATCCGCGCACGGACTCCCGGGCGTTGCCGGAAGATTATGTCCCTAGCGTAATATCGACATTAGGTAAAATCGACAATCCATTCGCTCGAAAAGTCCTCGATAACCATTGGGTGAAGCCTAACAAACGTATCTTCAACGATGCCAAAGTGGGCGATCACTTTGCGATTATTCCAACCGGAACGATTTCACGCTCACTCGATGAGTATGAGCAAAAGCTTTTCGACATGGTGACCAGGCGCTTCGTGGCCGTATTCTTTCCGCCTGCGCAATACGAAAATACGACCCGGATTACGCGTGTTGAAGGCGAGGCGTTCAAGACTGAAGGAAAAATTCTGGTGGCGCCTGGATGGCTGGAGGTTTATGGCCGCGAAGTCGTTAGTGACAAGCCGGAGGAAAATTTGCCGGTGGTCACACAAGGCGAACACGTCGTCACAATCGACGTCGAAATAAAGACAGATCAAACCAGGCCGCCGGCCCGTTACAGCGAAGCGACCATCCTCAGTGCGATGGAAGGCGCTGGAAAGCTTATCGAAGACGAAGAGTTACGGGATGCGATGAAGGAGAAAGGTCTGGGAACGCCGGCTACTCGCGCGTCAATAATCGAAACGTTGATTTCAGCGCACTATTTGACCCGGCAGGGAAAAGAACTGCAGCCTACAGCAAAAGCGATCCAAACGATCACTCTTCTAAAAAACGCGGTGCCCGAGCTCACCAGCCCGGAACTCACCGGTGAATGGGAATTTCGTTTGCGTGAAATCGAGCATCGCAAGCTTACGCGCGACGCATTCATGCGAGATATTCGCCATTTGACAGAGGAAATAGTTGGCAAGGCGAAGCATTTCCATCCCGATGAGCATATGCCGGATAGCGAGCCGTTCGGCACATGTCCGAAATGTGGTTGGCCCGTCATTGAGCGGTTCAAGAGTTTCACCTGCACAAACGAGGAATGCGACTTCACGGTCTGGAAGACCATTGCAGGACGCCTGTTAAGCCGCGAAGAATTTGAGACTCTCGTTCGGGACAAACAAGTCGGGCCTCTAAGCGGTTTTCGCAGCAGGAAAGGAAGGCGCTTCCCGGCTGTGCTTAAACTCAGCAACGATTTCAAGGCTGAATTCGACTTTGGACCCAACGGCCAGGAAAATGGCGCGACTCAACAGATAGATTTCTCAGAAAAAGAACCGCTGGGTAAATGTCCAAAGTGTGGCGGACGCGTGTTCGAAGTGGGAATGAGCTATATTTGCGAAAATTCAGTAGGCGCCAGCAAGACATGCGATTTTCGCGCCGGCAAAGTCATCCTGCAACAGCCGGTAGATCCGGAACAGATAAAGAAACTGCTTAGTCTTGGAAAGACTGATTTGCTTCCGCGCTTCATTTCCCGGAAAGGCAGACCGTTCAAAGCATTCCTGGTGGTCACCGACAAAAAAGACGTGGGATTTGAATTTGAAAAACGCGAACCAAAGGCAAAAAAAGAGCGAAAGTCAAAAGAACCGGTGGCCAAAATCGATTTCTCAGGCCAAGAGCCGATAGGCACGTGTCCAAAATGCGGCGGCAAGATTTTCGAGACCGACACCAGCTATATTTGTGAGCATTCCCAGGCAGATCGGAAGCCATGCAAATTTAAGCTAAGTAAAACAATCCTAGGCAAAGACATTCCGAAGGAGCAGGCGCAAAAACTCCTAACAACCGGAAAGACCGATCTCATCGAGGGTTTCATTTCGAAACGAGGACGTCCGTTTTCCGCCTACTTGAAATTGGAAGACGAGAAAGTCGGTTTCGAGTTCCCGGAAAAGCCGGCTCGCGAGACGGAATCGACCGAGGCAAAAAGCGTCTAGCCAACAGTCAGCGTCGCTGAACGCACCGAGCGGATCGGAGTCCGCGCGTGACTTGTGCTTCACACAACCACGAGCACAGATAAAATTAAACCGTGCGAAAAAAGCTCGTCTACTGGAAGATTTATATTGGCTAATCCGCGGTTATCCGACAAAGGCGAACATCTTCTAAAATACGACGCGGGTAAGAACTCGGCGGACTATTGAGTAATATCGCCGTGATCAGTGTTCTTTGCCAACATGCTGATCTGCAGATTCAACTTCGTGTTGCACATGATGCACCATCGCCACCGCGGCGATCAGCGCGACCGCTGCAATGACTTGGTGCGAGTGAAGTGTTGCATGGAAGACTCCCCATGTAATACAGACAGCCGCGAGCGTCTGCATCATTTCAAAATAGCCGGCTGTTGACGCACGTGTAAGATGAAGTCCTTGAAAATAAATCAGGAGCGGAATTCCGCCTGAGATCGAGGCCAGGAGCAATAATAGCACGATTGCCTTAAAAGCGTGTGCTTGCGCTGTTGCCGGCCACAGCGCGGCGCCATGGAGTTTGCCGTACGCCAGGAGAATTAGCGTCATACACCCGAGGCCCACAACTATGCGCATGCCCGACGCAAGTCGAAGCGACATGCCCGTCATCACACCGCGCCCAGCCACCGTCGACAGTCCCCAGAAAACTGCACAAATCAGCGCGTATCCCGACCCGAGATTAAGGCCGGCGCGTTCAAACGAAACGCCGATCATCGTTGGATGCGTGACAGAAACGAATACGCCGGCAATGACCGCGATGGCAGCGAAAAAGAAAAAGCGATGGGCAAGCCTGTCGCTGAAAAGCAAGAATGCACCAATGGTCGAGATGACCGGCTGGATATTTAGTACGACATTTACCACGGTCGGATTTCCGTACTTAAGTGCCAGGGTAAAGAAAATCGTGCCGACGGCAGAACCAGCGAAGGCTGAGAATAGAAGAAAGCCCCATGTGGATGCGCCAACTCTCGAAATCTCCTTTAGGCGCGGAAGTAACATCGGTAGGAACATGATCAAAATGAATACGTGCTCCCAAAACACGATTACCTCGGCGTCAAACAACTGATTGAGTGGGATACGCCAGGCGCTCTCAGTGCCCCACAACGCAGCCCCAAGACCGACCAGCCATGGACCATAATGGGCGCTCCGTGCTGCACGTGTTTGCATTTCGAATGCGTGTATCGTGACTGATGCATTGCGTCAATTACCGCCAGAGCGCTTCCATCCGCCGAAAGAGAGCGAGGAGAGGACTCAGCGTCTTTTTCCCTTCGTCACGTTAATTCGTATGAACAAGCCAAAGAAACGTTGACACCACAAGGAATAGTATGGTAATTGCGATTCTCATACTATGCGTTGCCCCAAGTGCGGGTCTCGTGATGACAAGGTCATCGATTCCCGTCAGTCGCGGGATAGCTCCAGTATCCGCCGTCGCCGCGAATGTCTGAAGTGCCAATATCGCTTTACTACTTATGAAGAGATCGAGCGCTCCGATCTGCGTGTAGTGAAACGCGACCGAACTCACGAACCGTTTGATCGCCGCAAACTGGCCGCCAGCATCGCGAAAGCATTCGAAAAACGTTCTACCAGTCTTCTTACCTTGGAAGACACAGTGGACGAGATTGTGCACGAACTTGAAACGAGCGGCCGTGAGGTTGTTTCGTCTGCAATCGGCGCGAAGGTGCTGGAGAAACTGCGTGGGATAGATGAAGTAGCCTACCTGCGTTACGCATCGGTCTATCAGCAATTTCAAGATGTCGATCAATTCGTAGACGCAATTCACACGCTTGGGCGTCGCGTCAAACCGAATGCCCTGCAGCGCGAATTGTTTCCGGCCGACGCCGATCAGAAGCCCGTGGTCGGATCCCCCAAGAACCCAACTGCGAAGAATCATGGTCGCGTTTAAAGAAGAATTTCCATATTTGCGTACAGATTCGGGACACGTGTTCGAATTCGATCGCGATTGGCTGCACGCGGCGATCACGCGTGCAGCTGACGAAGCTGGCTACCCCAGTTGGTGGTTGACCGATCACGTGACCGAAAGCATCGCCTTCTACCTGCACCTGCGAAACGACGAAAGCGTGGTCGCATTCAGTCAGTTATCGCAGACGGTGCGGTACGTTCTAAAGGCGATCGGCTACAAGGAGATCGTGCCTTTTTTCGCGCCAGCGCCACCACCCATTTGCATTTCGTTGCTCGACATCGCTTACCATGCCGGCACCGGGTACGAGCTCGCATTTTTTGATCTTTTGGAAAAACGGATTACCAGTTTGATCGAAATCGGCATCGACAATCTCCAGCTCTGTTCCCTGCAGGCTTGCGTGAAGCACCTTCGCGGAGTGAAGAGCTGGACGCGTGCCTGTGATGCGTTACGGGAAGAAATTGTCTGCTTTGTTCGCGAAAGGCTAACGTCTGCAATCGATCCTACTGCTGCGAAGCTCGATTGTTCGCTGCGTTGAGGACGTTTATTCGGATCGGCCAAAATCTTCGAACCAAAAGCGTTTCGCGTTTGAATTACGGCTAGAATGGGCAGATTTAGTCGAATCCTCCGAGTGACAAACACTTCGCACCATGACCATCTTTGAAAAAATTATCGCCCGCCAAATTCCAGCGAACATTATCTGGGAAGACGACGATGCTGTGGCTTTTCACGACGTTAATCCACAAGCACCGGTGCACGTGCTGATAGTACCGAAGAGAGTGGTTCCTCGGCTTTCAGATGCAAAGGACGATGATCGGGCGCTGCTCGGCAAACTACTTTTGCTCGCACGAGACCTGGCTAAAAAACTGGAGTTATCCAGTGGTTATCGCGTCGTGATTAATTGCGGTCCGGATGCAGGCGAAAGTGTGCCCCACTTGCATGTGCATCTTCTTGGCAAGCGCGCACTGGCGTGGCCACCCGGCTAGGCCGGTCAGAAAAGCTGCTCTCCAACTTCGACATGCGGCAGTCGAGTTTTCCAAGCGCTATTGGATAATCAGGGACCAATCGATTCCGACCACACGCTGGTCCGCGAATCGCTTCAACGACTTTGGAAAAATAAGATAGCTGGCCCCTTTCTGTTCTTTGAAGCCTGCAATTGCAAAATCCGTCCCGCTGTCAGTCTTTAGAATGGTCATGACTCGATTATTTTTCAGCTGCGCCTGGAGGTGTCGATCGGCTGATGGTTTTTGCCAAAGAGTGTAAACTTCCGGCTTGCCGCATTTCTCAACAACCTGTGTAAAGCGTACCGTCTTCGTCTTGAGCAGCTTCATAACTCAGTGGTTCACCGTGCCAGCGGTCTGGGCGTCGAGTGGAAAAAGCCCGCCAGAGAACTACGGCAAGGAGGATCAAACTACCGTTGCTGCATTCCTGCCCTGGCGGGATTCGTAAGTCCTCAATCCATAGCCCCTGACGGAAAGCGAATCTCACAGCAAGATGAGCATCACGCAACCCGCGAGCGGCGTCGCCAAAGTGGCCGACGTTGACAAGCCATGACACTTCTGTTTGCATCCACGCCGTGAAATGCTTTGCGGTGCCTTTGCTGATCTTGGTCATGGCGACTATGGGCTCCTGCACAACACTCGTTAACCGACGCGATCTTTACAGCCCCGAACCAGCGCCGGATTCTTTGGAGGCTGCACGTCAGTGGTACGGCGTCACAACCACACCACAAACTCGAACCGCCGAAATCGTTCAGCCGGGAGGCGGGCGGCGATACTAGCTTCGCTCTGACCGTTTAAACACAAAACACAAAGCGCGGTTAACCGAACGGCAGGTTTGCCTTGATGCGGGCTACATCCGTTTCGTCAACCCGCGCCGATTTGCTCAAGTGACGTTTCCGCTTTGCACTTTTTACTGACAATAAATGCCGTCGAGAAGAGTGCGCCCGCAAAACCTTCCCGCGCGCTGTGATCTTAAAGCGTTTCGCCACCGACTTACGGGTTTTACTGCGAGCGATTGGCTTAGGCATAAGGGCGATAAGATAGTAGGCCGTTAGCTTTTCACAACCGACTTTTGGAGTTTGTCCCCGTGGTTCACTTGAAAGCTCGGCCACGGTTAACCGCTTGCTGGCAATCGTTTGGAGTGAAACGTTGTTGAAATTGCGAGGATGAAAGAATCAGAAAAACAAAAGCCGCGTGTCGTCATCGTCGGTGCTGGATTTGGGGGGCTTCAGGCAGCAAAGAAGCTTGCCCGTAAGGATGTGCAGATCACGGTGATTGACCGCACGAATTACCATCTGTTTCAGCCTTTACTCTACCAGGTCGCCACCGCTGCGCTCTCACCCGCAGACATAGCGGCTCCGGTCCGTTCGGTCCTGAGCAGCTCCAAAAACGTCGAGGTAATCCTCGCCGAGGTCGAGGTCGTGGACGTTGCGGCGAAAAAAGTTAAAACCAAAGACGCGGAGTTTGACTACGATTACCTCATCCTCGCGACCGGCGCCCGCCATTCCTACTTCGGACATAATAATTGGGAGAAACTGGCCCCAGGATTAAAGAGTCTTGAAGACGCGATAGAGCTGAGGCGCCGGATTCTCATGGCATTCGAATATGCGGAGAAAACGAATGATGAAGCAGCGCGCAAGGCAGCGATGACGTTTGTGATCATCGGTGGCGGACCGACCGGTGTGGAAATGGCAGGCGCAATCGCAGAAATTGCCCGTTACACCCTGGCCAAAGATTTTCGGCATATCGATCCATCCCGGGCACGCGTAATTCTAATCGAAGGTGGCCCGCGCTTGCTGGCAGGATTTCCGGAAGACTTATCGCGAAGTGCAGAAAAACAGCTTAAGGAGCTTGGCGTAGACGTGCGTACGGGCGGACAAGCAACAAATGTTAGCGAGGACGGTGTGCAACTGGGCGATGAGTTCATACCGTGCCGTGTCAAGATCTGGGCAGCTGGCAACAATGCCTCTTTTGTCGGAAAAGGGCTCGGCGTGCCGGTCGATCGCGTCGGGCGGGTGGTGGTTAATGATGATCTGACAATTCCCGGTCATCCTGAAGTTCAAGTGATCGGTGACTTGGCGAATTTTTCCTATCAGACCGGCCAGCCATTACCTGGAGTATCTCCTGTAGCAATCCAACAGGGGCGCCATGCCGCGCGCAACATTCTTGCAATGATCAAAGGGCGCCAACCGAAGCGTTTTCATTATTGGGACAAGGGAAGCATAGCGACCATTGGAAGAAACAAAGCGGTGGCCGATTTAAAATTTCTGCACTTGAATGGGCTGTCAGCCTGGTTGGCATGGCTGTTCATTCACATCGTTTGGCTGGTTGGTTTTCGAAATCGCTTGCTGGTCCTTTTTCAATGGGCCTGGGCGTACTTTACGTTCGATAAAGGCGCACGCTTGATTACGCGCAATTTTCAATCAGAACAGAGGCCGCCCGCTTGAGTCATGGAATCTTGAGCCAGGCAAAACATCTCCGATTATTCTTTCGCGTGCGCGGCAGAACGAGAGATTCCTGGCTTCGCTCAGAATGATACCTCCGGAAATTTTCCTCCGAAATCTTCAGCGAAAATTACCCGTCAATGTTTCTGCGCTCCAAACATTCGCCGCAGAGGCGGTACGCTGCTGCTTGCAATTGCACAAGGAGCAGGACACGGAGTTGCAGAAACTGAACGCCGTTTTCGTGTGGCTGATTTCAGATCAGCGAATGGCTGCTTTACACCGGAAATTCATGGATCAGAGGGGTCCCACGGACGTGCTTACATTTCAGCACGGCGAAATATTTATTAGCGTCGAGACAGCGAAAAGACATGCCCGCGCCTTTGGGAATTCTCTGACCAGGGAGCTTTGCCTCTACATCGCCCACGGATTTTTACACTTGCAGGGGTTCGATGATCGAACACCAGCTACAGCACGGAAAATGGAAGCCATGCAGAACAAGATTGTTGATAACTGTGGCCCGAATCGATAATGCCTGAAAATGGTTCCAAAATCGACATCCGAGGCACATGACTTTGAAAGCTCCAGCTGTTTGAAGTGAGAGCGGCGTATGTTAGCGTTTCCGGCATGAGTCGCGAGCGACGGCGTGGCGTCGGATGCCGCGCACAGGGCAAAGATGCGGGACGAACGACCTACGTTTTGAATGAGACCGGCGCCATAACGACTGCGCAGCCCACCGAGGAAACACGGTCTGAAGAAGATCTCGATCTTCCCTGGCAGGTGGTTGTCCACAATGATCCCGTGAATCTAATGAGCTACGTGACGATGGTTTTTCAACGGGTGTTCGGCTATCCACGCGAGAAGGCCGAAAGGCATATGCTTGAAGTGCATCACAAAGGACGGTCCATTCTATGGGCCGGCATGCGGGAGCCCGCGGAACTTTATGTCCAGCAATTGCACGGCTATCTTCTGCTCGCTACTCTGGAAAAGATCACCTGATATGGAGATTTGCCGGCATAAGGATCAGATTGAAATCTCCGAGCTGGACCCGTTTCTTGCCGAGCTTCTTCGACAAATTCCCACAAGTACAAGTCCCGATGGCGTGCCCACGGCCGAGCAACGGCTTTTCAGTTCACCAACTAATGGAAAAGAACCGGAGCTTCGGGCAGAGTGGAAGCAGTACGTCGAACCTGAACTGCGGCGTCTGTTCCAGAGCGCAACCGAAACGGTGGCAAGCGATTTGGAGCAACTAAATGGCAACGAAAAAAGTTTGGCGAATCGTACCCTTCGCATTCCTGCCAAACATACCGATGCGTGGCTGAGCGCATTGAATCAGGCAAGACTGGTGATCGCCGCAAAAAACAACTTCACCGAAAACGAATTAAGCGATCATTTTCGGTCCCCCATTGGATCGCGCCGGGACCTGAGTCTGTTTCAAATAAACTTCTACGGCTTTCTGCAGGAATTTATCCTGCGCGAGTTGGAACATTGAAGCCCCAGAGCCAGGAACTACGCTTCCTTACGCGAACGGACCATCGCCATTAAGCGATCTTTGATTGCCGTCGACGCCTTCGCCGGCCGTAGACTGAGAGCGAACGCTTCGTGTAGCCCATAACATTCGCCAATATAATCTTCGCCTTTTTTGCCAAATTTCTTGCGTGCTTTTTCGAACTCCTCCAATTCTTCGGCTTCCAGGGCGCCAATGACGTATAGCCGTGATTGGTTTTGGAATTCCTTAAAGTTCACCTCTTAACTCCTTGAGGCCGTCATAGATTTTTTTCAGTCCAAGTTCAAGCCTGGTCTTTACGGTGCCTAACGGTGTATTCGTTTTAGCTGCGATTTCGCGCTGGCTCATACCCCGAAAAAATGCAAGATCGATAGCCTGTTGCTGGGCCGGGGGCAGGCCGGCGATTACCTTGCGAATGAGGTCGCGTGTATCGCTGAGGACGATCTCCTCTTCGGTGGTATTATGCGCCCAGGCATCGGGCTGCTGTTCGGTTTCATTTTGCAAACGTTCCTCTGCGCGCGCGTAAGCCTGCTTTTTCCGCAACCCATCAATCGCCCGTCGCCGAGCCAATGTCACCATCCAGCCGAGTGGTTTGCCCTTTTGAGACGAGAAGTTTTTCGCCTGGTTCCAGATCTCCATGAAGATCTCCTGCAAGAGATCGTCGGCTTCTGCTTCGTTGTGAACCACTCGCAAAATGAGCGCTTTCAAAATACCGTTGTATCGATCGTAGAGCTGTGAAAGCGCATCGGGGTCCTCTGCTTGGATCCCATTCATAAGCTCCAAGTCAGTTGGAGCGCCGGGCTCAAGTTGCGGCGTGGCAGCGGCCGCCGGCGGCCGCGATTCTGGCAGGCGCGGACGTTTCTTTGCCTTAGGGCGTGCGGAAGAAATGAGTTTGGATCGTGCCATGACCGTTCAACAACTTAAATGCATCGATCTGTGGAGCGGATGCAGACTTGCATTTGGTGTCTTAAGCTGCCCGGACACCTTCGTCCACCGTTTTCCAATGTGATACAACCTCGTATGTTCGCCGCGGCAATTTTTCAACGGATGATTGCGCACAGCGTCTTGTGCGTCAAAGATTAAACACATGGCGCAAGGGGAGACTCAAACGATCGCGGACCCGCTCTGGTACAAAGACGCGATCATCTACGAGATGCACGTTAAAACGTTCTGTGATAGCGACGGCGACGGAATGGGCGACTTCCGCGGATTGATAGAGAAGCTGGACTATCTGCAGGAACTTGGTATCACCGCCATCTGGCTTCTGCCCTTTTATCCGTCGCCGCTGCGGGACGATGGATATGACATCGCCGATTACTTCGACGTCAATCCAAATTTCGGCACTCTCGATGATTTCCGCGCCTTCCTTGATGCGGCGCATGCGCGAAATCTGCGCGTCATCACTGAGCTGGTGATTAATCACACTTCCGATCAAAACCCGTGGTTTCAAAAGTCTCGCCGCGCCGTAGCGGCGGCTGCAGCTGGCACCTCCACTAACGATCTACAGTACAAGGACTTCTACGTCTGGAGTGACACCCCGGAGAAATACAAGGATTCGAGAATCATTTTTAAGGATTTCGAAACATCGAACTGGGCTTGGGATCCTGTGGCCAAGGCGTATTACTGGCATCGTTTTTATTCGCACCAGCCTGACCTGAATTTTGATAACCCTGCAGTGCACGAGGCCGTGGAAAAAGTGTGCGATTTCTGGCTTAGTCTGGGCGTAGACGGACTTCGTCTAGACGCGATCCCGTACCTGTACGAACGAGAAAACACAAGCTGCGAGAACCTGCCAGAAACGCATCATTACCTCCGCAAGCTGCGCGCGCACATCGATTCCAAATTCCCAAACCGCATGTTGCTTTCGGAGGCGAACCAATGGCCGGAGGATGCGGCCGCTTACTTCGGCGATGGCGACGAATCTCACATGAATTTTCACTTTCCACTCATGCCGCGCATGTTCATGGCGCTGCAGATGGAAGATCGATTTCCGATCATCGATATCCTGGAACAAACTCCGCCGATTCCCGACCAATGTCAGTGGGCAATGTTCTTGCGCAACCATGACGAGCTAACTCTGGAGATGGTCACCGATGAGGAGCGAGACTATATGTATCGAGTTTACGCGACCGATCCGCACGCACGCATTAATCTTGGGATTCGCCGGCGCCTCGCACCATTGCTCGTAAACAGCCGCCGCAAGATCGAGTTGCTCAACATACTCCTGTTCTCAATGCCCGGCACTCCAATCATCTATTATGGAGACGAGATCGGCATGGGGGATAATTTTTATCTCGGCGATCGCAACGGGTGCCGAACCCCAATGCAGTGGAGCCCGGATCGCAACGCCGGATTTTCCAAAGCGAATCCGCAGCAGCTCTATCTGCCGATCACCATCGACCCGGAGTATCACTACGAAGCCATCAACGTTGAGAATCAGCAGAAAAATCTTTCCTCGTTGCTCTGGTGGACACGCCGGGTCATCGCCATGCGCAAAAATTTCAAGGCATTTTCGCGCGGCTCGCTTGAATTTCTTTATCCAGACAATCCCAAGGTTTTGGCATTCCTCCGCCGCTACGAGGACGAGACCATTTTGGTTGTGGTGAATCTGTCGCGCTTTGCGCAATCGGTGGAGCTCGATCTGTCACGCTTCTCCGGCTGCGTGCCAATGGAAGTGTTTAGCCGTAATCTGTTTCGGCCAATTAGGAAATCGCGTTATGTCGTTACGCTGGGTCCACACGCGCATTATTGGTTCGCGCTGCATTCTCCGACCGACGCACGCCGTACCCAAAGAAAGAAAGCTGTACCGGTAATTGTGGCGCCGATGGAGCTGGAAAACCTCTTGGCAGATGGTCAACGCCTTGCCGTTGAACGCGAAATCTTGCCGAGATACCTGCAAACCTGTCGGTGGTACGGTTCAAAAGCGCGATCTTTTCGGGACCTTAGAGTCATTGAGCAGGCTCCAATCTTAGGGGACGCCGGCGGTGCTCGATTATGGTTCATCGAAGTCAATTATCTCGATGCGCCTGCGGAGAGATATGTGCTTCCTGTAAACACTGCCTCCGGCGATGCCGCTCGCGCTATTTCGCAGGCCGCTCCGCAAGCAGTGATTGCACGTTTCGAAGGTCCCGAAGAAAACATTCTTTTCGATGCAATCTGGGACTTGAAATGCCGCTCTCGACTCTTTGCTGCGATCGTCGAGAATCAGGCCATCAGGGGCCGCGCCGGCGAACTCGTCGGAGTTACGGGCAGGGCATTCGAAGCTGATGAGTCCGTGAATCCAGAAAATTCGCAGGTACTCAGTGCGGAGCAGAGCAATTCCTCGATGCTCTTTGATAACAAATTTTTCCTGAAACTCTATCGCAAGATTGAGGATGGGGTAAATCCCGATGTCGAAATAACTCGGTTCCTTACGGAGCACACCAAGTTTCCAAATGTGCCCGCCTTTGTCGGCGCAATCGAATATCGCCGTGCAAAGGCCGAACCTACCGTGGTCTGTTTGTTGCAACGCGCTGTGACCAATCAGGGTGATGGCTGGTCCCTTACTCTGGACGCGGTGGGCCGCTACTATGAACGGGTACTTGCTGGCAAAGCCGATCTCCAGAATGAGACCGCGCCGCCCGGAGCACTGCTCGATGAGCTGATCGGCGGCGTTTACCCTGAGAAAACGAAGCTCCTGGGACAGCGTACGGGCGAGTTACATCTTGCGCTCGCTTCCGATTCCGATGATCCGGCATTTCAGCCGGAGCCGTTCAGCGGGATGGCGCAACGGTCCGTTTATCAAAATATGCGAGCATCGCTGCGACGTGCATTTACGCTGCTCGAAAAGAAACTATGTGACCTCCCGGAGACCTTTCGCGACGAGGCGAAAGAAGTGTTAAGAAGGGAACAAGAGATTCTGTCACGCGAGAAACGATTGCTCGATCGTCGCGCAAACGCAGCAAAAATCCGGATTCACGGCGATTACCATCTCGGTCAATTGCTTTACACCGGGAAGGACTTTGTCATTTTGGATTTTGAAGGTGAACCAGCGCGACCGCTTAGCGAACGCAAACTGAAACGCTCCGCTCTACGCGACGTCGCTGGAATGATGCGATCATTCCAATACGCCGCTTACAGCGCATTGTGGCAACCTGCCATGCGGAAAGAAGACACGCCGTTTTTGGAACGTTGGGCTGATTTCTGGTATCGCCACATGGGCAGTGTCTTTTTGCAGAGCTATTTGAAAACAACCGGTGCTGCCATCTTCATTCCGCAAAACAGCAAAGATCTGCAAATTATGCTGGAAGCCTATTTACTGGATAAAGCGGTTTACGAAATCGGTTACGAGCTTAATAATCGCCCCGCCTGGGTCGTCATTCCCGTGCGCGGAATTAAGCACATCTTGCAATCGGTGTAGTCGTCTCTGAAGGGCTGACAGCCATAACGAAAATAGACCCGGCATTAAACGTCGGGGCCTGCTAACCAAATCAAACTAAACACTTGCAGTGATTTGGCCTGCGCTTATAAGCACACTCAATCAAATCAATTTATGAACCAGTATCTTGATAATATCGACAAGGACATTGCAGAGAAACATCTCTTGAAACATCCGTTTTACATCGCATGGGCGCGCGGCGAATTAAGCAAGGAGGCGCTTACCGACTATTCGCAGCAGTATTATCATCATGTTGCCGCTTTTCCGACGTATCTCTCAGCTGTGCACGCAAACTGCGATGATCAGATCACGCGGAAAGAATTGCTCAAAAATTTGATTGATGAAGAAGCCGGTTCGCCAAATCACCCCGAGCTTTGGAAGAAATTTGCGGGCGGTCTCGGCGTTGGCGACGCGCAACTCGAGCGAACCGAAAAGGAACCAGAGACAAAGGATTTGATTGATACGTTCCGGTCAGTGTGCGGGCAGCGATCAGTCGCGGAAGGATTGGCGGCGCTTTACGCGTACGAGAGCCAAATACCCTCAATCTGCGAATCCAAGATAGATGGACTTAAGAAATATTACGGATTCACCAAATCCGACCAGTACGAGTATTTCACGGTCCACATCGAAGCAGACCGCGAGCATTCCGCTGCCGAGCGCGAGATGCTGGGGCGCCAGCTTGCGGCCCATAATTTTGAATCAGTGAAAGTGTCGGTGAACCGTGTTCTCGACGCACTTTGGGACATGCTCTCAGGCGTTTGCCGCCGTCACGCCATCGCCTGCTGACGCGCAGGGCGTTTATTGCGGCCGCAGCACAAGGAAGGAGCGCATTCGGCCGCGGCACACTGATAAGACCTGCGGCTTGCTCGGATCGAGTGAGGCCACGATCTTGTTGTAATCCGCGACCGACGTGACCGGTTGTTGATTGACTTCCTCTATCACATCGCCTTTTCGCAATTCCGCGACACCGCTGTCAGGATCGACTCCATTGACTACAACCCCTCTTACATTGGCGGGCAGATCCAGCTGCTGCGCTGTCTGTGGAGTCAACTCTTCGACGTGAATTGATGCGAGCGGGCCGTCGGCGGTTTCTTGATCGTTTGGTTGCCCAGGACCCCGCGGTTGCGGCTGGGGCTGATTTCGTCGAGGCGTAACACGTGAACTTTGGTAATCAATCGGTTGCTCCTTGATCTGGGTTTTCACCTGCAGCGGTTTGCCGCCGCGTATGACCTCAAGTTCGACTTGCTTGTTCAATGGTGTTTGGGCCACGAACGTTCGCAGTGCGTTGAAATTTTTCACCTCGCGTCCATCAAACTTCTGGATGACATCACCTGGTTGAACGCCTGCTTGAGCCGCGGGCGAGCCAGGCATCACGTCCGCGACTGTAACTCCGTCAGAATCCGTATTAGCCTCGTCGGGTTGTAAGGCCCGCGTCTGGATCCCGAGATAACCTCGAATGATTCGCCCTTGTTTTAGCAGGCTCTCCAACGCGGTGCGCACCGTGTTTGATGGAATCGCAAACCCGATTCCCTGCGAACCGCCTGTGGTCGATGCTATTGCCGTGTTAATCCCAATCACTTCACCACGAATATTGATAAGCGGCCCGCCACTGTTTCCCGGATTGATCGCGGCATTGGTCTGGATCAAATCACCGAAGAAATCGGTCCGGTTCGGCCTTCCTTTCGAGCTGATAATGCCGTCTGTCACCGTCTCTTCGAATCCAAACGGGTTGCCAATGGCGAGAACAGAATCTCCCGGCTGTACCGTGTCAGAATCAGCAAGCTTCAGCGGTTTGACGTTTGGATCGTCAATTTTGAGAACAGCCAGATCGACCTCTGAGTCCGCACCGACTAATCGTGCCTTCTTGGTCTGCCCATCGGACAACTGTACCTCAATCTGATCAACCTGATTTCCCTCCCTGTCTGTGACCACGTGGCTGTTCGTAATGATATGACCTTCGTTTGTCACAATCACACCGGAACCGAGCGAGTTCTGCACGAGAGTTTCATCGCGCGGATTGCCAAACTGTCGCCGGTTGCGGAAGAAATACTCGAATGGATCAAGCTCGTATTGGCGCTGCACAGCAACCTTCTTTGACGTCTTCACGGCAACAACTGACGGGATCACGCTTTTGACGAGAGTACGCCGTTCCCGGTTCAACGCCTCCAGTGACGGGACTTGTTTTTGATCCACCGTCGGATTTGAAGCGAGCGTGTATTTTTCCGGCTTCCGGGCAGAAGGCAAATTCAGCTCACCGTGTTTCAGGCGATAGTCGTAAAGCAGAGAGATTCCTGCGCTAACCAGCAGGACAAAAAGCAAAAATTTCGCAAAGTTTTTCATCAACTTACGTTAGAAAAGGTTCGTCCCTTTTGTTCGACAATTAAACATCGGAAACGTTGATTCTCAGGCAATTCCAGACGCGGATCTCTTTCTAAGACCAATACCGCGGCTGCGCGGGCGCGTCGCATCAAATGCGCATCTGTCTTGAGATTACCGATTTTTAGGGCGGGCAGCCCGCTTTGGGCTGTGCCGAGCAAATCGCCCGGCCCGCGTAGTTCCCAGTCCGCTTCTGCGACTTCAAACCCGTCAGTTGTTCTTTCCAAAACAGCCAGTTTTGCAGAAGCCTCTTTCGCCTCGGCCGAGGTCAGCAAAATGCAATAGGACTTGTGCTTTCCACGGCCGATCCGGCCTCGAAGCTGATGCAGCTGCGCAAGCCCAAAACGCTCCGCGTTTTCAACAAGCATCACTGTTGCATTAGGCACATCCACACCCACCTCAAGCACGGTGGTACTAATTAAGACCTTGGTCTGGTCCCGCCGAAAACGCTCCATAATCTCTTGTTTCTCCGGCGCCGGAATTCGCCCGTGAAGCAGGTCGCAGCGGAACGGACGCAAGCGTTCCCTCCACAATTCGTACTCGGCCGCGGCGGCTTTCGCATCGAGCTTTTCACTTTCATCAATCAACGGATAGATCACATAAGCCTGGCGACCGCCCTCCAATTGCGTTCGCAAAAAGGCAAGGACGTCGCCCAGTTTCGATCCATCACGCACTGCCGTGATTATCTTTCCGCGATCCCGAGGCATCTCATTGATCGTCGACACATCCAGGTCACCGTAAATCGTCATTGTTAACGTCCGCGGAATTGGAGTTGCCGTCATGACTAGTACATCCGGCGCCGGTTCTCGTGCGCTCAGTTGGGCGCGCTGTGCAACTCCAAACTTATGCTGCTCATCAATTACCACCAAACCGAGCTTCGAAAAGGAGACTTTGTCATACAGCAGCGCGTGCGTTCCGACGATGATCTGCGGTTCGTCCGACGCCGGATCTGCGCTCTCCTCGAACAGGGGCAACGGACCGGTTTCGTCCTGCCGCGCGGCGGTGCGCAGCGCAATGCGCACCCCCAGCGGGTCGAGCCAGCAGCTCAACACACTAAAATGTTGTTCCGCCAAAATCTGTGTAGGCGCCATGAACGCAGCTTGGTAGCCGGCTTCGATTGCCAGTAGCATTGCCGCGATGGCGACAACGGTTTTTCCCGAACCCACATCGCCCTGCAATAAACGAGTCATTGCATGATTCGTCGCCAAATCACGGCGGATTTCACCAATCACCTTGGATTGTGCGGCAGTCAGCTCAAAGGGCAACGACTTCAGAAATGTGTCGAGGAGCGCTCCGGGTCCACAATGCTTCGCGCCGTGGCGAATCGAAGCATCTGCGCGTCGCGACGCAATGAGCATTTGCATCGCAAAGAATTCATTGAGCACCAAATGTTCACGCGCCTCGTCACGCGCTTCCCAGGTAACAGGAAAATGAATCGCGCGAATAGCATCACGTCTTTCGCCGTTAACCAGGTTAGGAGGTGCCAGCCTTTCCAAGCCCGCATCATTGGAAGGAAGTTCGTTTAACAGACGGTAAATCATGCCGCGCAAGACGCGCTGCGAAAGACCTTCTGTAGCCGGATAGATCGGCGTGATTCTCCGAAAATGGATCGAGATTTCTTCGTCATTTTCAATCACCTCAAACTCCGGATGATCCATGCAAATTCGTTTTCCGCGGAGCTTCGGCTTGCCGAAGACCACTATGCGTTGCCCGGTGGCGATCATTTTCTGCACGTAATGGAGGTTGAACCACCGGCACACCAGCGGCTCGCTTAAAGCGGTTGGATTCGATTCTTCCAACGTGGCTTCGAAAATTTTCTTCCAACCGCCGAAACGGCGCAGTGACGTCTTGGTCACCTGTCCGCAAAGGCAGATGGGGGCATCGCTTTCATCACGCGGAAATGTCGGGAATTCAGTCCGATCTTCGTGGCGGCGTGGAAAATGCGTAAGCAAATCTTCGACCGTTTCCATACCGAGCCGCCGCAATGCCAGCAAACGGGGCCGTGAAATCCAAGCGAGCTCGTCAAGAGGCTGCAAACTCGCAGGCCGCTTTGCAGTCGCCTCCGCTGAAACTCGTGATCCGTGAGCGGCAATCGTTGATCGGTTATCTGCTTTCACGGTGTTCACTGATGACAACCGCGGGGTTCCGCCGCTCGCACCGCCTCAATGTGCATGGCGACCAGCATTTCCCCTTCATAATCGTCGGCGCGAATCCGAAATGCGATGTCCCACGGCGATGGAGGGAGCGGACTGGTCACGCCATCAAAATAAACTGCACGGCGATGGCGATCCCCCTGACGCAGACGGAATATGAAATGCTTTTCGTTAATTACCCGGGGAGGAGCAACCAGCTCGACCTCGCGTGCAAGAAAAAGAGGCTGAGGATTTCCATTTCCAAAGGGCTGCAACATTTCGTGCCAGTGTAGAAACTCGATGTCGATTTCGGTGAATGCCAGCTCGTGGGCCAGTCGCACGCAAGGCTGAAGAGTTTCTTCGGAAAGACGTTCACGTGCAGCTTTGCAAAATCGTTCAGCAAAAACGTCGAAATTTCCCTTGTGCAGTGAAAGGCCGGCCGCCATTTCGTGTCCGCCAAATTTGTCGAGCGTTTCGGAGCAGGAGCTCAACGCGTCGACCAGGTTGAACCCTTCGATGCTCCGTCCGCTTCCTTTACCGAGTCCATTGTCGTCGAAGCCGATCACGATAGTCGGTCGATGGTATCTTCGAGCGATTCGCGATGCCACGATACCGAGTACGCCCTGATGCCAGCCGGCCCCGCCAACCACGATGGCCGGCTCGCTGGCGGCATCGAGGCAATTCTCGACCTTGTCTATCACTGCCTCGAAGATCTGTTTTTCTACTTCCTGCCGTTCGCGATTCTGTCTATCGAGTTCTGTTGCGAGCAATGTCCCCTCGCTCTCATCGCGAGTGAGCAATAGGCGCAAAGATTTTTCCGCCGTGCTCAAGCGCCCAGCAGCGTTCAAGCGCGGCCCAAGTCGAAAACCGATGTCCTCAGGCAAGATTGGCGGTCGCACGCCGGCAACCTGCATCAATTTTCTCAGTCCGATACGGGAGGTCCGCGCAATTTCAACAGCGCCTCGCTGGACCAGGACGCGGTTCTCTCCCTCCAGCGGGACAATGTCTGCTACTGTGCCCAGCGCGACGAGGTCGAGCTTTGATTTCAAATCGAACCCGGGTAGTGGTCGTGTTTTCAGCAATGCATGGCAGACTTTGAAGACAATTCCGACGCTGCAAAGATATTCAAAACCGCAGTCCGCTGTTTTGGGATTCACGATTGCAACACATTCCGGCAATGCGGATTTCGGCTCATGGTGATCCAGCACGATCACATCGATGCTGTCTTTCTGGAGATCGGCGATCTCGTTTACCGAGGAAGTCCCACAATCAATAGCGATCAGTAGTTGAGGTCGATGTTCCCGGACACAGCGCTCAACACTTTCGGGACTCAAACCGTACCCCTCCTCCATGCGCAAAGGCAAAAACCATTCCGAAAAGCCGCCGTACGCCTGTAACACTTCCGCAAGCAATGCCAGAGAGGTCACACCATCCACGTCATAATCGGCAAACAGCACAATGCGTTCTCGTCGATCTAAAGCCGCGAGGACACGTGCGACCGCAGTGTGCATTTGGGGCAATAAAAATGGATCGCTGAGCGAACTCAGTCGTGGCCGTAAGAATGAATTCATCTCTTCGGTGGAGCGAAAACCTTTTCGTAAGAGCAGCCGCGCAATACACTCGGAAGCGCAAATCTGGCTCCACGCAATCACTTCGCCATTCAGTTCCTCAGGCGGTGCAAGGAGCCATCGGCTCTGCCGCACTACATTCCCGATGGACTGGGTACCAAAAGAATTGTCTCCGTCGCTTCGCACCGATCACTTTATTTGCGGAAAATTCTCTGACAAGATGCGATGAATTACCGCAAGCCGGCTCGCAATCGCACTCGACAACAAGTGGTTTCCACTGCAATAGGCTTCAACACATTACAAATAACACGATTTTATGAAGTTCCGCTGGTTCGTGCTCATCTGCATTTTTCTTCTATTGATCTATGGTGTCTCGCCGTACTTTTCATTTTGGCGATTCACCGAAGCGCTTCGGTCCGGCGACAGCTCGGCGTTGAGTTCCCGCATGGATTTTCCAGCTATTCGAGCATCGCTAAAGAAACAGCTCGTTACACGGTTCGCGCAGAAAAAAACAACTCACAAATGGTGGGATAACCTTGGACCATCACTGATCGACACGATCGTTGATGCCTATGTAACTCCGGAAGGCATCGCAGCCCTGATATCGAATCCGGAAATCTTGAAGAACCTCCGACATCCGCAGGAGTTCCGATTGCCCAGCGGAAAAATTCAGGATTGGTCAAAAGTAAAATACGCATTCTTCAGCGGACCACGAACTTTTGTGGTCGATCGAGAGGGGATTAAACTTCGGTTCCATTTCACCGGTTTTGGCTGGAAGCTGTACGATCTCGACCTTGGCTTGGGTGAGGCGAGTCAATAGTTGTCGCTGACTGCCAACAAGCATTCAGCAGGAATTCAGCTCCCTACACAACACTAAGCGTGTAGTCCTCCTTTGGAAGCAGATGATGCTGAACGCATAAATTTGCGAAAGCTCGAAGACCCTTCTTCTCTTTGTCGCCAAAACTGAATCGGAGATTTTCGGAGTAATACCGCGAAAGAAATTGGCGATTAAGCCCCTGTCGGAGGCCGGGGTTGGCGGCGCCGGCTACAGGTTCTGCGATTAGGTCATCGAGATTATGGAGGTTTCCATCGCGCAGACGGCGAAGACGCTTCGCAATCCGCTTCGGATGGACGACTTCGGGGCGGATAAGCCACAGAGCGTAAACAAATGGAAGTCGGAAGCATTTTCTCCAGTATTCCCCGAGGTCCCAAAAAGAAAATTGGTTCGCGTACTGTTGCCGAAAACGAATGGCTTGGTCGCCAATCAGCAGCTGCGCGCGTCTATCCATTTTTAGTGCCGTCGCGGAACCCACCTCTGCACCGCCCCGAACCAGGCGCAAATTCAATCCAAGTTCCGCGATTAAACAGCGTAAAAGGTTCGCAGAAGTTTCTGATGCGGGGTCGAGTTCGATTTGTTCGATCTGCGCAATCTCGCCGCGGTGCGCAACGACAACACTGTAAACCGGTCCATCTGAGGAAATCGAGACATCATCAACGATCCGGTAAATTGGGTTTCGAAGAAACTCAAAGCTGGAGACGAGCGCGACATCGAGTTCGGCCGCGGCAAGTTTACTGCACAGAACCGAGGGATGATCGAAATCCACTTCGCCTTCCCACCCGTGGATTAGCGGGCAGGCATTGAGGTATTTTACGCAACCGATGCGGAGCATTCTGTTCCCCGGCGGTCGCGGTCTATTTGTTATGCACAGGCCAGTTCTGGCTCGTTTGGCGGTCCGGCTTGGCGCGTGCCATTCAGATGCCGATAATGGCTGTCACGTTGCACCGGCTTGCGACCCGCTTCGCGGATTGCATGTTCGAGAGCAGCCACCGTCTGTTGCTGCGGCGTGGTTGCTCCAGCCATATGAAAGA
>JBKPMH010000043.1:0-58183 GCA_046732035.1 Verrucomicrobiota bacterium | reverse complement strand
TGGATCCGACATTGCGTTTTAAATCGTCCCTTTCGCTCCGGCTTTTTCCCATCCTGGATCGTGCGCCATCGGGACAGTAGGAATCGTTTCTTCTTCGATTAGCTCGTCGGAAGTGTATTCCGGCGGGAGAGGTGGCGGCATCGGCTTTTGAGCGCGAGCTTCGAATTCCTCCGGAAATTTCTGAACAAAACTTTGTGTTGGCCAGGCGCACGCCTCACCGAACGCGCAGATTGTGCGCCCGGCGATGTTATCGCCGATAGTCTTTAGCGTGTGTGGATCTTCTGTGACACCACCGCCGCGCAGCATGCGATCTGTGATTTTCTTCATCCAAAGAGAACCTTCCCGACAAGGAGTGCACTGGCCGCAGCTTTCGTGCGCGTAGAATTCGTTGATATTATTGAGCACCCAAACTACGTCCCTGGAATCGTCGAGCACGATGACACCGCCAGAACCAGCCATCGAACCAGCAGCGGCAAGCGAATCGAAATCCATCGGGATGTCGTCGATCGACATCTCCTTTTCAACGGTTGATCCGTCCGCTTGATGTTGTTTCATTTTGAATCGCTCATCGGCCCGCAACACCTTCGCAGAACTGCCACCCGGTATTACCGCCTTTAATTTGCGGCCCGGCTTCAAACCGCCGGCCATTTCATAAATAAGCTGACCCATAGTCACAGCGCCCACTTCGATTTCGAAGTAACCAGGCCGCTGCACATCACCGCTTACGCACACGATCCTTGTGCCAGTGTTATTAGGGCGACCGAGCCGGGCATATTCGGCGCCGCCTATGGCGATGATGTGTTTAACGTGACACAGCGTTTCCACGTTGTTCACGATCGTTGGGGACATGTAGAGACCCAGCACGGCGGGAAAATATGGTGGCTTGATCCGTGGGTAGCCGCGTTTGCCTTCAAGCGACTCGATCAAGCCGGTTTCTTCGCCGCAGATGTAGGCGCCTGCTCCGCGATGGACAAAAACCTCAGCGTCAAACCCGGAGCCCAGGATGTTTTTGCCGAGAAAATTGTGTTTACGCGCTTCTTCGATTGCGCGTTCAAGGATTTCCGCGCCGTGAGGGAATTCCCCCCTGATATAGATGTAAGCCGTACGCGCATTTAACGCGAAACAGGAGATTAGAATTCCTTCCAGCAGCTGATGTGGATCCTCGTGAATTATGTAGCGGTCCTTGAAAGTGCCCGGCTCGGACTCGTCGGCGTTACAGATCAAGTACACCGGCCGTTTTTCATCCAGTTTGATGAAGCTCCATTTCAAACCGCATGAAAAACCGGCGCCGCCGCGGCCGCGCAATCCTGAGTTCTTGACCTTATTGATGATCTCGGCGCGCGGGATTGTCAGCGCTTGCTTCAATTGTTCGTAGCCGCCTGCGCGCAGGTAACAATCGATATCCGTGGTCCAGTCGTCGCGTCCGACGTTCTTAAAAATCAGTCGATGTTCCAGTCGGTGCGGAGGGGTTCGATGTGCGATCTTTGGACTTTGATTCTGCAGAAGCTCCCTGACGGAATCTGGGTTTACTTTTTCGTGTAACTCCTCGTTTACCATGCATACGGGTGCGGTGCCGCAACTTGCAAGGCATTCGACGAACTCAACACTATATTTTCCGTCTGTGCTTAGCGATATCGGATCATGCATTCCCTCGCCATGTCCCTCACGACTGATCCCCGTCGCAGCGCAAAGATTTTCCATTAGCTGAGCGCCGCCTGCCATTGCACAGCTGACTGTGCGACAGACGCGAATGTGCGTCTTGCCCGCAGGTTTCTGGCGAAACATTGGATAAAAGGTGACCAGCTCCAGAATGTTAATCGGCTCAAGACCGAGCTTTGCTGCGATCCAAATCACGGCATCATCGCTGATGAAACCGAAGTATTCCTGCCACAGGTGAAGCAGGGGCATGGCCGCGCTCCGCTGGTGCTCATGAGGATAGCGGGCGATTGCCGCGTCCATTTGCCGCTCCAACTCGGCGGGAACACGCGTATTCGTCGACTCCACGATAGCGCGAGTTCTAATTAGACAATGTGCTCTCCTTCGACTGCACTTTGTCGTCTTTAAAAACAATCGTCACCGAGTCTTTACCCTGGCGATAAACATAGGTCGTCTGTTTCATGATAGCGTCATTAGTGATGGAAGTAGGATGCCCCAGAATTGACTCCACCTGCTTCTTGGACATTCCCTGTTCAACCTCGTCCACATTGTCTTTCGCGATGCGCTTTCCCGGACTGCACGAAATGCCGATCGCAAGCACAAGTGCGAGCAAGAATCGAGATATAAATCGCAGCATCTTCATCTGTCGCACTCCCCCATGACGAAGTCCAGACTGCCCAACACCGCCGGAACATCGCTCACCATACAACCGGGCAAAAGCTCCGGAAGGATACTGAGGTTCACAAAGGACGGCGCTCGAATCTTAAGGCGATAAGGTACGCCCCCGCCCTTGCTGTTGATGTAAAAGCCCAGCTCCCCTTTTGGGTTTTCCGCTGCAAAATAGACCTCACCCGGCGGCGCATCCAGTCCCTGGGTTACAACGATAAAATGATGGATCAATTCTTCCATCTTGGTCATAACGCGAGACTTGGGCGGCACCATGTTTTTCCAATCCGCGACATTGATAGGGCCTTCAGGCAGTTTATCGATTACCTGACGCAGAATGCGCACGCTCTGGCGCATTTCCTCGATTCGTACCAGGTAGCGATCGTAACAATCACCAGCACTGCCGATCACTACGTCGAAATCATATTGCTCGTAGTCAAGATAAGGATGTTTGCGCCGCAAATCATGCTCGATTCCGCTCCCGCGCAAGTTTGGGCCGGAAATGGCGTAAGCAATTGCGCGGTCCTTGGAAATCACACCAATGTCTTTTGTTCGATCGACAAAGATGCGATTACGCGTGAGCAACTTATCGGTCTCGTCCAGGCTCGGAATGAATTCGTCGAGGAATTTTTTCAGCTGCGGGACGAATCCCTCCGGAAGATCGCGAATTTCGCCGCCCACCCGCGTGTATGAGGTGGTAAAACGGGCTCCGGTCAATAGCTCAAAAAGATTATAAAGTTTTTCGCGCTCGGTGAATGTGTACAAAAACACCGTCATTGCGCCGAGGTCGAGCGCCATCGCTCCCAAACCCAGCAAGTGCGACGAGATACGGGAAGTTTCGCAGCAAATCACACGAATTGCTTTGCCGCGCGGTGGGACCTCCCAGCCCATCAATTTTTCGACGGCCAAGGCATAAGCAACGTTGTTTGAGAGCGGCGCCAAATAATCGAGCCGATCCGTGTACGGGACGAATTGATTGTATTGCATGTTCTCGGCGATCTTTTCGTCGCCGCGATGCAAGTACCCGATGTCCGGGGTCGCTTTAGTTATGATTTCGCCGTCGAGTTCCAGCACGAGTCGTAAAACCCCGTGCGTCGCTGGGTGTGAGGGCCCCATGTTGAGGACCATCTTTTCGCCAATGTCCTCATCGCCATGATGTAGCTCCGCGTCCGCCGCGACGACTCGCGTTACCGGATCGGGCGATTCAATCTCACGCGTGGTGAAGGGCATGGAAGTTAGAAGGTTACAAAGCTGCGAATTAAACCGATATCATCTACGCTGGCGAGTGGTCGAGCGCGTGCAAGCGATTTCAGATTGTCGTAGACGATTGAAAGATCGCCGGGACGAACGGGCGTCGTGAGGCGCAGACGCACGACTGCGGCGCCTAAGGCTCTTCCATTTGGCATTTGAATCGCGCAAGCCGGACATCGATGATGAAACTACATGAAAAAAATTGCGCTTCTTTTCGCTGGTCAGGGTGCACAAACCGTCGAGATGGGGCGCGATCTGGCTGAACAGTTTCCCAGCGCTGCTGAGCTGTTTCGGAATGCGGATGAGGTTCTTGGGCGGGAGTTGAGCGAAATTGCATGGAATGGACCGATTGAAGATCTGACGAAAACGTCGAATTGTCAGCCTGCGCTATTCGTCCACGGGCTCGCCTGTCTCTCGGTGCTGCGTCAATTGGCAGGCGATTTTACGATCGGCGGCGCGGCGGGCTTGTCGCTTGGCGAAATCACTGCACACGCTGCCGCGGGAACATTCGATTTTGCAAGCGGCGTCAAGCTTGTAGAAAGGCGCGGGCAACTTATGGATGAGGCCTGCACCGCCACCTCCGGCACAATGGCGGCGATGATCGGCGCGGATGAAAACACAGTGCGCACTCTCGCTGCGGATGCCGATGTAGATATCGCCAATATCAATGCCCCGGGACAAATTGTGATTTCGGGCGAGCGGGCAAAAGTCGAAGTCGCAGTTGGTCTGGCAAAAGAGCACAAAATTCGTCGGGCCACCATGCTAAATGTCGCCGGGGCATATCACTCGCGGTTAATGGAAACTGCATACGAGAAACTTGGGACAGTTCTCCGAGATGTTTCGATGCAAGCACCGCAATTCCCGGTAATCAGCAACGTAACGGGCGAGGAAGTGAAAACACCGGTTGAGATTCGCCGCACGCTTCAGGACCAGGTCACTGGAACGGTGCGTTGGCTCGATTGCATGCAACGGCTTGCCGCCCTCGGATGCGATTTCTTCATCGAATTAGGACCGGGCGGAGTGCTGGCAGGGTTATTAAGACGCACGCTCAAAGGCATCGACGTGACGTCCGTTGCGGATGTAGAGTCCGCGCGTAAATGCGCCGAAGCGCTGTAGCCGTTTTGCCCGGCGAAACGCGGCGCTGATGTTCCAAGCAAAGCAGTCGTCGCGCTGCCGGAAGTCGTTGGCTACGGGATTCGCCATGCCTCGGGACGGCTCGCAGATCAGTGGCTACAGCGTCGACAACCGCGTTTTATCGACATAGTCTGGATGGATGACGCTTCAACAACGTGTGGACTCGGACCTGAAAGAGGCGATGCGCGCCAAAGACGCCACAAAACTTGGCGTTTTACGGATGCTGAAGTCCGCTTTGAAATACGCGGCTATTGCAAAATCCGACGCTGAAGCGGAGCTGAGCGATGCCGAAGCCGCCCAAGTAATCCGCAAGCAGGTCAAGCAGCGCCAGGATTCGATTGAAAGCTTTGAAAAAGGCGGCCGGGCTGAGTTGGCCGCAAAGGAAAAGGAAGAACTATCCATTCTGAATGCATACTTGCCGCAGCCGATGAGCTCCGACGAAGTTTCGAAGCTTGTGCGTGAAACAATTGCCGAAACCGGGGCCACCTCCCGAGCGCAAATGGGGGCGGTAATGAAAGCGTTGCAGACGAAAGCAGCCGGGCGCATTGACGGCAAAGCCCTGAGTGCGGAAGTGTCACGACAGTTGTCGTGACGCGTTAAAGCGATGAAGCGTTTAAGCGTTAAAGGGCTCTTCGCTTCAACGGTCCAACCTTTCAACGCTTCAACGTGGCAGTCATGCTAACCGCCATCGTGGTCGCCGCCGGTGACAGTCGCCGCATGGGTTTCGACAAATTATTTGCGACGATCGCCCACAAACCGGTCATCTTCCATACCATCCGCGCATTTGAGCGTTGCGAGTGCGTCGATGAGATCGTTGTAGTTGCACGTGAAGAGCGGCACCGCGAAATCGAAGCACTCGTCCATAAAGAAGGCCTAAAAAAAATTCGGTCGACCATCCCCGGTGGTAAACACCGTCAGGATTCCGTCCGCGCCGGGCTGGGCCAGCTCGATGCAGCCACACGATATGTTGCCATTCATGATGCAGCGCGCCCCCTAATTACCCCTGAAGGAATAGAGTCTGTCTTCCAGCAAAGCCAAATACACGGAGCAGCCAGTCTGGCGGAGCCAATCAGCGACACACTCAAGTATGCTGACACGGAATTCTTCGTGACTAGCTCGGTGGATCGACATCAGCTCTATGCAATGCAAACGCCGCAGGTTTTCCAGCGCCAACTGATCGAAGACGCATATCGAGCGGTTTACGCAGACAACGCTTCGGTTACCGACGAAGTTTCAGCGGTCGAGCGGCTTGGTCGCAAGGCTATTTTGGTGGCAAACAAAGAGCTAAACTTTAAGATTACTTATCCGCGCGATTTGGCGCTCGCCGAGTTTGTCTTGAAACAACGGTCGCTTTAAACCATAGAGAGATTTGTCGTTTGGGCTGATCGCAGAAACCAACTAGGCGACCATCGGGTCGATGGGAACAAGGGGACGAATCAGTTCGACCACCGATTCTACATCTTTGCGTTTGAAACGACGGCCGTATTTTCGAATTCTGACTGTTTCTAGTTCGCCAACACGTACCAGTTGACCGTGTTTCCAGATCCAGGCTTCGGAGTTGTAAGGACCCATGCGGTGCGGGTCAGTCCAGGTATGGATCGATAACAACTTCCCTGTCAGAGCGGCGGCGATATGCATCGGGGCGCTCTCTACGCTCACTACAAATCGCGCAACTCGGATAAGCCAGATCAATTGAAGCAGCGAAGTTTGCCTGGTCAGATCGACGCAATTCTCAGGAGTATTAAGTTTACGGTGCGATTGCCCGACAACCACGATGCGAGTTGGCGCGAGCAAGCGGCAAAATTTTTCAATTACACGATTCGAAAGCGATTTGTCCCGGCCGCGCGCGAAAGGATGAAGAAGAACGAACGGCGGGTGCGGATCGAAGCGCGGAAGTGCATCGCCACTTGGAACGGAACATCGAAGCGCTGCGCCAATTATGGCGCCGGCGTATTCTGCCAGCTTCAGATGATGCTCAACGGGATGGCTGTAGCGGTCAACCTGCGCTGCGTGGTCATACAACCAGCGTGCTCCGATAACAGCGTTGCTCAGCCCGGCGATGTGTTTAGCGCCACTGATTTTTGCCGTCAGAGCACTTCTCATGATTCCCTGAAAATCGAGCACAAGATCAGGTCGGAGCTCACGAGTCTTCCTTAGCCAGGTCATTAAATTCCTCGGTGCACCAAGTCCCCGAAAGTCACCGCCCGGCATGAAGTGGACGTGATTGACGTCAGGGTTGCCCCGGAGGATGGGAGCGAGTTCCGGATTGATTACCCATGTGATCTTTGCATGTGGATACGCTTCACGAAGCGACGCGATTGCGGGCAGCGTATGAATGATATCACCGAGCGAACCCGGCTTGATGATCAGGATGGATTCTGGGTTTTTGTCCGAAGATATCGCGGTTGCGGCGATTTTCTCTGGCATCGTCTTGGAAGAAGACGATGCACCGCTGGAAAAGGTGGAACGCGTTGTCGTCAACGCGTTGCCTCATAAACGCGATCCCGCATTGGCTCTATCTCCCGATGGCCAGTCTCTCGGCAAGGAGCCGCGGCAGACCTGCTTCAGCAATCTTCTTTTGCACGGCTGCCAGATCATATTTAACCCGAAACTGTTGCACCAGATTATTCTCCGGATCGTAAATGCAGTACGCTGCGCGCCAGTTACCATCACGCGGTTGGCCAACGCTGCCCATGTTGATGAAATACTTCTTGGCAGGCTCGATTCGAACGTGTTCAACTCTTTCCCGTCTCACACTTTCATCCCTTACAAACACCATGGGCACATGTGTGTGCCCAAAAAAACAGACATTGGTGCGCTGATACGTAAAGCTCGCGGCCGCATCCAGATTGTTAAAAACGTAGCCCCACTGTTCTGGCGTATCGAGCGTGGCGTGCACAATGGTGAAATCGTGCACGCGCGTCTGCAGCGGCAATCCGCGCAACCATTCCTTTTGCTCATCGGTTAAACGATCACGCGTCCACGCAATGGCGCGCTCTGCGATTTCATTGAAGTCACCCGGAGGCGTGAGTCGCGACGCCGCGTCATCGTGATTGCCTTTCACAACAGGACAATCCAGTTCCCGAACGCGGTCCACGCATTCTCCCGGACTGGCGTTATAGCCGACCACGTCTCCCAGGCATACAAAACGCGTGCATTTCCGAGCCCGTGCATCAGCCAGAACAGCATCCAAAGCCTCGAGATTAGCATGGACATCGCTGAAAATCGCAAACCGCATAGACTCTTTTGTTTCGAGGTTAAAAAGTCACAAGCTTACAACGAAATCGCCTCCACGCTCGTAGAATTAACGTTCCACCCTTAGACTTTGGTCTCATAACCTCCTGAGGAAGCGATGCTGCCAAAACGCAACGTTTCTCTCCATCGTAGGCGTGCACGCCGATGCTCGCCCCGATGATTGTCGGGCTTTTCCGCATCAGACCGTGCGACTTTGACTACCTGGCGCCAGGCGCCGTATTCGGAATGCGCTGATCCTCTGGGATGACCAGTTTGTCTTCGAGAAATTTCAGCCGTTCGATCAAAGTCGGCAGCCGTTCCTGTGGCCCTTCATCATAAAGGCGACGCAAAAGCTCATATGCCTCGCGCTCGCGCCCGTCGCAGTAGGACAGCTCATAGGCTGAGAAACGCCGGTCGAATTTCGCCGCCTCGGGCAAAGCTGCCGCCTTGGCGTAAAATTCGGAAGCGCGCTGGTGATCCCTGTATTTTTCCTTGTACAGGCGGGCAAGCGCTTCATAGAGCTGAGGGCGATCAGGGTTATTCTTTATGCCGCGCTCCAGGAAGTCCTTTCCGAGTGCAAAATATTCGCGCTGTGCTTTGACTCGCAGTGCAAGGCGCTGTGTCTGGTCGTTCATCGCCGCCACACTTGCGTTCCACGCCATGTGCCATGCAGCGGTATCCCAAAATAAAAGCACTCTGGGCTGAAGCGTTGTGATGTGCCGGAACAATAACAAGATGCGGCCCCATTCTGTGCGTTCCCATGCGACGTGTGCCTGAATGAAAAGCGCGTCAGCAACGATCGCTCGAAATCCACTCAATGCGGCAATGAACCCGAGCTGCCCAAGTTTTTCGCGTAGCTGGAGATTGAATTCAACGCCGCGAAAATGTTCCTGACGATGAAGCGCGGCCAGATCGCGCTCGATTGGCAGTTTGATTCCGCCAAGTGCGAACAAGATTGCTAGCGCTATAACGACCCGCATCATAGCTCTCGCCCATAGAATACGAATGCCGCCAACAGGGTGTAAATGGTAGTGTAGAAAATTTCCAGCAGCGCTGTTTTGGTAAAAACAGCCATGGAAATGGCAGTGCCGGCGACTATATCGTCAACCAGATTGAAGGCCTGCAAGTCCGGAAACAGGAGTGCAATAATCGCGAGAAAAATTCGGGTTAATAGTCCACTGCTGTGTTCCTGTAGCCAGTATTCGCGCGCAGTGGCCTCTAAGTGACCAATGAAATAGATGAAAGCCATCACCACAATCGTAAAGATGCTCGTGGTGGCGAATGTCGAGATGAAGAGCGTAAGCGCCGCAAGTAAACACGCCTTCAGATAAATGATGATGATACCCGGGAAAATATCGACGTTGAGAGCTGAAGAACGGATTAGCCTGAGCGCGTCGCTAACTTGTTCAGGCGGTGCGCCGGCCATTTGCTTCAAGGTCATATGAATCACCGCCTGTTCTCGCAGATACAAAACCGCTAAAAACGCCGCGCTCATTACGAGCGTGCTGATTGCCAGCAGTAGGAGAACTCCACAGATCTTGCCCAGCACGTACTCAAAACGCGGCACGGGTTTGGCGAGGATCGTGTAAACGGTGCGGTCCTCGATATCGCGAGGAAGCAGTCGCGCAGTTGCAACGATGGCCAGCAGCGACGTAAAAATCGAGATTGCGCCGAGGGAGACATCCTTCAGGATCTGAAACTCCTGTTGAAATGAGAATTGCGCCATGAAGACCGAGCTGCCAATCAGGAGAAGGGCGAAAACGAGCAAGACATAGAAAACTCTCAGCCGCGTCAGTTCAGTCAGCGTATTGAATGTGATCGCGAAAACTCGTGAGAAAGAGAAGGCGCGATGTGCTTCCAGCGGCGTGACAGGACTTACGGTTTGGAGCGGTGAAGCGTCTTCAATATTCGTCATGTCATCTCTTCGTTGTTCGATGTTCGTGCTTCATCATTTTTGGTCGTCGCTTCCAGGAACAATCGCTCCAGTGTTGTCGTCGATTTTCGACTTTCGATCAGTTTTGCGTTTGATCGCTTGATCATCGATTCGATGTCGTTGACGAGCTGAGTGGACGCGTCTGCAATGACAAGCTCGGTCTGATTTTCGATGGCGATCAATTCCTGCAGGCGGCCTTCGCGCACCAACACGCCATCCGAAAGAATGCCTACACGATCACAAATCTCCTGTGCTTGCGCGAGCAAATGCGACGACAGCAAAACGGTGATTCCGCGACGTTTCAGATCGAGGATTAAATCACGAATCTCTCGTGAACCTGCGGGATCGACACCTGCCGTCGGTTCATCCAATACAACCAATCTGGGATCGTGAATCAATGCCTGTGCAAGGCCAATGCGTTGCAACATGCCTTTGGAATAGGTCCCGAGTCGTCGTTTGCGTGCTCTGGTCAAGCCGACCAGTTCGAGCAATTCGTTTATCTGTTTCTTCAGACGAGTGCCACGCATTCCACAAAGCCGTCCAAAAAACCGCAGCGTTTCTTCGCCGCTGAGATATTTATAGAAGTAGGGATTTTCGGGCAGAAAACCGACGGCTTCCCGGCTTTCCACCAGACGACTGTCACGCCCAAAAATTTCGGTGCGCCCGCGAGTTGGCGAAACCAGTCCGAGAATTATTTTGAGTGTGGTACTTTTGCCGGAACCATTCGGTCCGAGCAGGCCGAACACTTCACCGGGTTCAATTCGAAGATTGAGCTCCTTGACGGCGATGATGCCGCGAGCGGGATGCAAAGGAACGCGAAATATCTTTGTTAGTCGGTGAACCGCCACCGCTGCACCCGCCTCCGTGGAGCTACGGCGCGGCGAGTCAGTCATGGCGAATCTCAAATCCGCGGGCTGGGATCGTTTTTTCCAACTTATGTTCCGTTTGCTTGTGAATCAGCGAGTGGAGTTCGCCTCGTGCGATGCCGTCAAGAAACGCGCGCACCTCAGTTTCTTCCCCGGTGACCTGAAGTTCCACGCGTCCATCCGGCAGATTACGGACCCATCCGGTTACATCAAAACCTTTGGCGGCCTCGCGAACGGTCCAGCGAAAACCGACGCCCTGAACATTTCCCTCATAGAAAACCTGCAGCGAAATCATCGGCTTGCTGTCAAGCTGGTGATGTTATTGGCTAATACCTGACGCAGCGCGCAATAACACGCGATACCGGTTCATTTGTACGAATAAACCAGGCAAAAGGTGCCTTGCTCGCCCTCAACCAGATCAACCGAAACAAAATACTGACCGCTGCTCGACGGAGCGAAGCCGGCCGCAGCTTTTTCTCCATTGTCGTAGTTGTCGGTAGTCACCTGTTTGCCTGTCTCGTCATAAAGGCTGACTGCGATTTTCTTTGCCGGTTCCGTGGCGCTGGCAGAGAACCAGTACTGATTCCCGGCATACAGATTGACCGTGACCAGCGAATGGTCATGCGGTTTGACAACGCCGCACCAATATCCGTCGCGGATCTTGAAACCGTCGTTTGAAAACGCCGCCGCAACATTGAGAGCGTCTTTGCGCGCTTCCACCTCGGCATCCGTGTCTCCGCGTAGATTGACGCTGACAGTCAGCGCAAAAACCAATAATGGAATCAGCAAACTGCGTTTCATTTTGGTGGTTCTTTGTTTTCGATTTCCTGCATCAGCTTTCCGACTGCTTGGTTCACCTTTCGCACTTGTTCAACATCGGGTGCCTTGCCTTCGGGAAACGAAACCAGCTTTTCAATTTGGGCGAGCTCGTTACTGACGTCTTTGATCAGTGGCTCGTCTCGTAATTCAGGCGAGATTTCATTGATTTTGGACTGCATGAAATGGACGAGCGCCGGTTGCCGCAGGACTTTTGCGCTCTGTTCGTTATAGTTTTGAGTGATCGTCGAGGTGACCACCTGCGTACCGCGGATCCACCCGCCGAGAGTCACCAGAATTACCAGGTCCTGATCGGCGTGCGATTGCATGGACGATTTCACTTCGTTCTGCGTTGCTTCAAGTTCTTCCTGCAGCGTGTCCCATTCGTTATTTTCAGCAAATTCGTTGATGCTGCTGCCGCGACTAAGAAGTTTTTCGCTGACGCCAAGCGCCTTTGCGAGTTTGATGATGTCCGATCCAATATTCTTGACTTGCTGACCGTCCTTCGCTTCCACCGCGATAAAACCATCAGCAATCAGACCTCCAAGATTAAGCGCAATCTGAGCGCGGTTACTGTAGGTCACTGGAATCGGTCCACGATATTGGCCCGCCCAGTTTATTTTCCCGGATTTTCCAAGCGCGGTGAAGAGTTCGCCCGGCGTTGGGATGGTAATCGAATCGGTCCTGGCGGCTTTTGCTAGTTGGTCAGCGGGGAGGCTTGCGGGCTCTGCGCCAACGGCGATCAACATACCGCCCCCCAACACCATCAAGCCCAATCCGGCTAACCGAGTCATCGCTGAGATTATGCGTGTCCCAACGAAATTGCCAATATCAATCTCGCCCGGTTGTCCGAGCTCGATTTTGGCCTCTGTGGGCTGTCGGAGAAAAGGCATATGTGGCAGAAGAATCGGTAAGCCCGGGTTGCACGTGATTTGCCTCGTCTGCGGAAAGCTGTTCTAGTCCGCACAGAGAATATGGCAAGCACTACCATTAGCCGAATTCATGCGCGCGAAATTTTGGATTCGCGCGGAAATCCCACCGTTGAAGTTGATGTGCGCCTAGAAAGCGGCAAACGCGGGCGCGCTGCTGTGCCAAGTGGGGCCAGCACCGGCGAGCATGAAGCATGGGAATTACGTGACGGAAACAAAAGTCGATTCGGCGGTAAAGGCGTTCAAAAAGCAGTCGCGAACATTAATGATAAGATCGGGCCGGCCCTCAAAGGATGGGATGCGTTGGACCAGGCAAAAATCGACAAAAAGCTGATCGATCTCGATGGCACTCCGAACAAAAAAAATCTCGGCGCCAATGCACTACTAGGAGTTTCGCTGGCCGTTGCGCATGCAGCCGCAGCTGCAAAAGACCTGCCACTTTTCCGGTACCTGGGTGGACCTGAGGCCCGGGTTTTGCCGGTCCCGATGATGAACATTCTAAATGGCGGCGCGCATTCGGATGCGCCGATTGATTTTCAGGAATTCATGATTATGCCCCGCGGCGCTCCAAATTTCTCGGAGGCGCTGCGATACGGAGTGGAGGTTTTTCACGCGCTCAAGTCTGTCCTGAAAGAGCGGGGTCTTTCCACGGCTGTTGGCGATGAAGGGGGATTTGCGCCACATCTCAGTTCGGCCGCGGACGCTTTGGAGTCGATTTCAATTGCCATCGAGAAGGCAGGTTACATCCCTGGTGAACAGATATTCCTGGCGCTGGATGCCGCTGCCTCGGAATTCTACGACAGCAAAAACCGGATTTACGTGTTTAAAAAGTCGGATGGTTCGAAGAAAACGGCCGACGAATTGATCGAATACTATACCGGACTTTGCGAGCACTTTCCGATTGTTTCGATTGAAGACGGTTGCGCCGAAAACGATTGGGACGGCTGGAAAGATTTGACTGCGAAACTGGGCAAAAAAATTCAACTCGTGGGCGACGACCTCTTTGTCACAAATGTAGAATTTCTTCGTAAAGGAATTGCTGAGCACGTGGCGAATTCGATTTTAATCAAGGTCAATCAGATTGGCACGCTGACCGAAACCCTGGCGACCATCGATCTGGCAAAGAAACATCACTATACAACGGTGATTAGCCATCGTTCCGGTGAAACGGAAGACGCAACTATCGCAGACATAGCGGTCGCGACTAATGCCGGTCAAATCAAGACCGGCTCGCTTTCCCGCAGCGATCGAATCGCGAAGTATAACCAATTGCTGCGCATTGAAGAAGAACTTGGTGACAAAGCGGTATACGGCGCTACAATGCGCTAAGTGGATCAAACTTACGCCGACTTTCGCGCGCGTCGCGAAGCCACCGTGTGGCAGCGACTGAACCGAACGCTCCGGGTCCTGCTCCTCCTGGCCATCTGGCTGATTATTGTGAGCTTGTTTGTTCCTCCCTATAAAAAGCTGATGCAAAGCCGTGCAGAGATCGACAATTTGCAACAGCAGGTAAATGAACAACAAAATCTGCTGGCACATCAGACCCATGAAATCAATTTGCTAAAAACTGATTCGACCTATTTGGAAACGGTCGCGCGGGATCGTCTCGATCTGATGAAGGAAGGCGAAACAATTTTCCGCCTTGAGCCGGCGCGCGCTGCGAAACCAAAGCCAGACAACTCAGGGCGTAAGTAGGGTTGGGCTCGGTGCTTGACACAAGCAAGCGCTACAACATTTTGCACGAAGCGTGGCCTGGAGTATTTTGTCGCATGCCAACTGAAGTCTCCATCCCCGATGCCGAGGATTTGAAATCGCGTGTCCGCGAGCTGCGGAGGTTTCTTTGACGTCGAAAAGCTCCAAAAGAATCTAGCCGCGATCGAAGAGCGCATGGGTGCGGCCAATTTCTGGTCGAATCGCGAGCGCGCTCAGGGGGATGTTGAGGAAGTTTCGCGCCTGCGATCCTTGATCAATCCTTTTCAAGAACTCGAACGCGAGATTGAAGACTTCGGCGCCTTGCATGAGCTGGCTGCTGAAGAAAGCGATCCAACTGCGCGCGCCAGCGCCGAAAAAGAAGTTGCGATCGAACATGATCGCCTTGCTCACAAGCTCAATGAATTCGAGCTGCGCCAGTTTCTTTCAGGTGAGAATGATCGCGCAAACGCATTTGTGACGATTCACTCAGGCGCGGGCGGCACTGAGTCGTGCGATTGGGCCGATATGTTGTTGCGAATGTACCAGCGCTGGATCGAACGCAGCGGTTTCAAATCTCAGACCGTCGACGTTCAGCAGGGCGAAGAAGTGGGCATTAAGTCTGTCACGCTGCTAGTAACAGGCGAATATGCTTACGGGCATCTCCAAGCTGAGCGCGGCGTGCATCGGCTGGTGCGCATATCACCATTCGATGCAAACAAGCGGCGCCACACTTCATTCGCCAGCGTGGATGTTGTGCCTGAAATCGCCGATACCACGCCGATAGAAATTAGCCCTGCCGATCTCGAAATCGATACCTTCCGCAGCGGCGGGAAAGGCGGCCAGAACGTAAACAAAGTCGAAACGGCCGTGCGGATTCTGCATAAGCCAAGCGGAATTGTTGTTGCTTGCCAGGCTGAGCGCAGCCAGGGACGCAACCGCGAGCTGGCGCTAAAAATGTTGAAAGCCAAGCTTTACGAAATCGAACAGGACAAGAAGCGCGCCGAGATTGATCGGCAATATGGAGAGAAGGGGGACATAGCGTGGGGCAGCCAGATCCGGTCGTATGTTTTTCAACCTTACCAAATGATCAAAGATCACCGCACCGGCGCGGAGACGAGCAACGTCCAGGCTGTTATGGATGGCGACATCGACATGTTTATCCAGGCAAAACTTCGCGGCGAAAAAGCGGCGAAGGGCGAGAAAAGCGGGGACGAAGTTTAATGGCGAAGAAGCGCTAGTTTATCTTGCGATTTTTCGTTTAATTCTCGTTAGTTCTCATGCTGTTGGTGATTGATCGCGACAATAACCTCGCCGTTTACGATCGGTACGCGATGCTGAGTCAGATCATCGACGTTAAGTTCAGTAGTGGAGAGTTTTCGCATCGTGCCGCAGGGCATAGGCGATCCGAGCTTGCCCGCCGCGTTTATCTCGCGGCCTTCCGATTATCGGAGCAGAGTTCCTGTTTTAAAGACACTTGATGAAGCTCGCGTACGTTTTGGCCACAAAAAAGAGGTACCTGAAGCGCTGCAGTTAACCTGCGGCAGCCTTGGTTCTTTTGTCATTCCGAGCGGAGTCGAGGAATCTCTGGGTACTTCTGATCCCTTTGCAGTGGGAGACATCCAGAGATGTCTCGACTTCGCTCGACATCACAGGCGCGGATTTGCTCAGCTGTAGCCGCGGTTGGTGACCCCGCTATCATAGAATTGCCTAAAGTGGACTGGGATCAGCGACTCCGGCTACAAAGCCGCAATCGAAACCGCAGATCAAACTCGCCGCCATTGTGTTTGCGGCAGCAGGCAAGACAGGCCACTGCGCGGCGCACGCGGCGGACTCGCGGGAACTCTTGGTGACAATCCGGGCAGCGATAGATGAACCGCGCTGTGTAAGTCCGTGTTGGAAACGGTAGATTGTGACAGCGCTTCTCGTCGGCAATTCCCAAATCGGTGCATGCTTCCTGCCATTCAGCGCCGTGAGGCCGAATTCTTCGCCGGCCAGCGCGAAACTGGGCCAGAATATGCGCTAGCTCATGTCGCAAGGTGCGATCGATTTCGCCCGGATAATCGGATAGGCGCGGATTTAGCGAAATAAGTTTCGCACGGTAATCAGCTCGACCCGCGGCGGTTTCGAGACGTGAATTCCATTCAACCCGAAGCTCCGCGGCAATTCGGTCTGCGCCATTGGTCCGCAAAAGGTCGCGTGCTGTCGTTTGAAGATCGCCATTTCTGTAGCCGCTTCGTTGCGCGAAGCGCTCCGAGCCGAGGTGACACTTCGCATGCCACAGGCACGCGGCAACAGTTTGAAAGGCGAACTCAAGCTGCCTAAGCAACGGCATACGCGCTCTTTCGCGTGTTCAAGCGATCAACAATTTTTCGCACCGCAGTTCCGGCCGCTTCGATCTCGTGGGCGGTTGTCCATTTACCCAAGGAAAATCGGACTGCGGAACGGGCGTGGTTCATCGATAATCCCATGGCTAACAAAACATGGGACGCAACGACTGATCCCACCATGCACGCCGATCCGCTCGAGGCGCAGACACCTTCCAAATCAAGGGCGATGAGGAGCATTTCAGAATCAATTCCCAGCAGACTCACGTTCAACGTGTTTGCCAGCCGCGGTGCGTTCCCTGCATTCTGCTCCGCCTCTGGCACGTTGCGCGCAATTCGCGTCCAAAGTTCATCGCGCAATTGTGCTTCCCGCTCCTGTTCGCCCTTGTAATCACGCAATGTCCATTCTGCGGCGGCTGCCGTCCCTACGATTGCAGCTACGTTCTCGGTTCCAGGTCGTCGCTCGTTTTCATGAGCGCCACCGAACATGATTGGCTGAATTGAGAGACCGCTTCGCAAAAACAGAAAGCCTGCGCCCTTTGGTCCGTAAAATTTGTGAGCAGCGAAACTGGCGGCATCAACCAGGGAAAGGTCCGTATCAATTTTGCCGAAGGATTGCACCATGTCGCTGTGCAGCAGAACGCCGCGCTCACGGCAAATCTGTGAAATTTCGCGTATCGGTTGAACAACACCCGTCTCATTGTTGGCGGTCATGATCGACACCAGTCTCGTCTCAGGCCGAATGGCAGCGGCAAGTTGATCGACGTCAACGAGTCCATCGGGCGAAACGGTTAGCCATGTGACATCGAAACCTTCATGCTTTTCCAAATGTTCGATCGCGTTTAGTACAGCATGATGCTCGGTCTTGGCAGAGATCACGTGACCCGCCTTCGCCGAGGCCATGGCGGGCAAACCACCCTTTGATCGACGTGCGAGACCGAACACGGCCAGATTGCAGGACTCCGTTCCCCCGCTGGTAAAAACAATTTCGTTTGGTTTGATGCGTAGCAACGCGGCCAGTTTGTCGCGGGCGTTGTCAATGGCCACGCGTGTTTCACGCCCGGCTGCGTGCACACTGGATGGATTCCCAAAGTGTCGATCCAGGTACGGGAGCATCGCTTCGCGCGCTGCCTCGCAAAGCGGTGTTGTGGCGTTGTAATCCAGATAAATCATTTAATTTTAAACCTATTCGTGCTTTTACGCTTCGTCGGGTTCGCCGTCGTTATAGCGGCGGTTTCTCTATCAGGTGCGCGCGTGTTCGTTCGCGATGCATCGCCTGGTTTGGGTGATTTTTTGCGCTTTTGCACAATCGCAATTTCTTTTTCTTCGTAATAGACGAGCGAGTTCGGCGGAACGCTCTTTGTAAGAAAAACATTGGCGCCGATAGTGGAATTGGCACCAATCACAGTGTCGCCACCCATGATCGTGGTTCCTGCATAAATGCACACGCCGTCTTCGATTGTGGGATGACGTTTTTTCCCGTGCAATGCTCGACCCGCCCCGAGGGAGCGCGCGATGAAGGACACACCTTGGTATAGTTTTACGTGCGATCCGATTTTGGTGGTTTCGCCAACGACAACGCCTGTGCCGTGATCGATAAAAAGATGCGAGCCGATTTCTGCTCCAGGGTGAATATCGATTCCGGTGCGGCTGTGCGCCCACTCCGTCATGATACGTGGAATAAGCGGGACTTTGCCGTAAAGCAGGTGCGCCATTCGATAGATGGCAATCGCTTCCAGCGCTGGATACGCAAGAATGATTTCCTCGTAGCTCCGCGCAGCGGGATCACCTTCGTATGCGGCGTCAATATCCATCCAGAGCATCCTGCGCACCGAAGGCAGTTGCTTCAGGAACGTGCTCAAGACTTGCTCTGCCTTTGTCTCAGTCGCTTCATCTGGCGGAATCTTGCCGAGGCTCCGACAAATTTCTGTTTTTAATCGCGCGTGTAAGTTTCGTATGCGAACTCGCGTTCTGTCGGCGAGATCTTCCGAACTTACTAATGGTTCACTACGAAATCCCGGGAACATCAAACTCAGTAAGTCGGCGCAGGTCGCTTCGATAGCGAGGCGAGATGGAAGCATTGCCGCGGCGTCGAGATAATTGATGCCACCCGTTTCACCATAAGTTTGAAGTAGTTCGTCAACAGCCTCGCGGTTCGTTGAGTCCATCAGCACAAATATGCGCCTCCTTATGAGTGAAAAAAAGTGAAAGATCGCTCTCTCCATTTGTGCAAAGGATCAGGCGTTACGTAACTTTCACTCAGCAGATGAGCGCGCGATTGAGCGATTATGATTACCGCTTGCCTCGGGAATTGATTGCACAGCGACCACCTGAACATCGGGATGACGCAAGATTGATGGTATTGCGGCGTGATTCGCAACGGATTGAGCATCGACAGTTCGCCGAATTGAAAAATCTTTTAGAGCAGGGGGATCTTCTTGTTTTGAACGACACTCAGGTGCTGCCGGCCCGGCGATTTTCCGACGATGGCGCGATAGAGTTTTTGTTCCTTGAACGCCTCGGTCCTTGCCGATGGAAGTGTCTCGTTAGTCCCGGTCGGAAGATGCGGGTGGGTGCGACAGCAGAGATCGGCAATATCACACTGCGCGTCGATAAAATTGCTCCCGACGGAGAGCGGATCGTGGTGTTGACCGAAGATGTCGATCCTTATTCCGGGGGTTCGATGCCGCTCCCTCCCTACATCCGACGCGACAGCGACAACAACGACGCGGCGCGCTATCAAACTGTCTTTGCGAAAACTCCAGGGGCGCTGGCAGCTCCAACTGCCGGTCTTCACTTTACTCCAGAGATTTTATGCCGGATCCCGCACACATTCGTGACATTGCATATCGGGACTGGCACGTTCCTGCCGGTACGCTCGGAGAATGTTGCCGAGCACCGCATGCACGCAGAGCAGTTTTCGATCTCGCCATCGGCCGCGAGCAAAATCAACAGCGCGGTACGGATTGTGGCCGTGGGGACTACTGTCGTGCGCGTTTTGGAATCCGCCGAGCGCATCGAAGGGAAGGTGGTCGCTCAGGAGGGTTCAACAGATATTTTCATTTATCCGCCATATCAGTTTCGAGCGGTCGACGTCCTCTTAACGAATTTTCACTTGCCGCGTTCGACTTTGCTTATGCTGGTGAGCGCATTTGCCGGCCGCGACTTTTTACTTCACGCGTATCAAGAAGCGATCCGCGAGCGTTATCGTTTTTACAGTTACGGCGATTGCATGTTGATCGTGTAACAGAAATCAACCTCGAGTGAACCGCGGTCTCCCTGCAGCCGTCTCGCTGTGTCGAGACGCACCAATGGACACGAATCGTTGGATGCAGAACTCCAAGCGAAGAATGGCGAAGAAAAGGCTGGGCGAATCGCACGAAAATAATTGTCGAAAGCGAAGATCATTGGGGTCTATCGGCGTGATTCGCAGCCAATCTCCTTGCTTTCTTATTTATGTTCATTGGTGTCCATTCGTGGTTAAAAGGTCGAAATGCCCGAGCAACCCAGAGGTGAATTGGTTATTCAAACTATCGCCATGCCTATGGATACCAATCCCAACGGCGACATTTTCGGTGGATGGGTGACCTCACAAATGGACCTCGGCAGCGGGATTCTTGCAGCGAAAACCGCCAAAAGCCGTGTGGTGACCGTAGCGATGGAGGGAATGTCGTTTCTTCAGCCGGTAAGAGTCGGCGACACGGTCCGATGTTATGCGCGGATAGATAGAATTGGTCGAACTTCAATGACCATTCCAGTGGAGGTATGGGTAACCCGTTACATGACTGGAGAAGAGCTTCGTGTCACACACGGTGTATTTACGTTTGTCGCTGTCGATGAGAACGGACGACCGGTTCCGGTGAAACGCGACCGTGAGTAGTATTGTTTGTCCGGTTATTCCAATTCATGGCGCAGTTCGCTTACCTCTTTGAGCGGTTTCCCTCATTCGGACAAACATTTTGCTATCGCGAAGTTGAGGAGCTTTACCGCCAAGGCATTACACCGCCAATTTTTTCGATTAGGAATCCCAAAGACGAGCCGGCCCAGGATTGGGATCCGCGCGTCGTAAGCCACGTTCACTATCTCCCCGAGGAGAAAGAATTGTTGCAAGAAATTCACCAGGCTTCAAAAACAGGAAGACTCTCTGCAGAAATCATTGCCGCTCTGGATGAATGGGGGCGGCGCACCGACTTTCTTCGCCTTTATCAGGCTGCCTATATCGGCCTGCGTCTGCAAGAGGAGGAAATCAGTCACGTTCACGCACATTTTGCCGGCATGGCTGCGCGGACGGCGTTCTGGATCGCGAAATTTTTTCCGGTCACGTTTAGCTTTACCGCGCACGCCAACGACATCTTTGCGCCAAGGAATTTCGAGATCGGTCTCGACAAACTGATCGCGGCAGCCAGCGTCATTGTTACTGAAACGGATTTCTCGGAAAAGTTCCTGCGAGAACGTTTTCCCAAGCGCGCCGATCGAATTCATCGCGTTTACAATGGTTTGAATCTGGCCGAGTTCGGCCGCGCGACTTTTACCGGCCGTCCACCATTAATCGTTGCGATTGGCCGGTTGATTCCCAAAAAGGGCTTTGCCAATCTGATTCGTTCCTGCGCACTGCTTGTTGAACGCGGAAGATCGTTTCGATGCGAGATTTTCGGTGAGGGTCGACTCGTGAATCAATTGCGCGGCCAGATTGAAGAGTTGAGCCTGGACGAGGTTGTTCAGTTACCTGGCCCAAAACCGCAACATGCACTGAGGAAACGTCTTGTTAGTTCGAGCCTTTTCGTATTGCCGAGTGTGCCCGAGGGAGAAGGGGGCATGGACAACTTGCCTACCGTGATCATGGAAGCAATGGCCACCGGTTTGCCGGTTGTTTCAACCAGCATTGGTGGGATTCCAGAAATGGTCGTTGAGAACGAAACAGGGTTTGTCGTGCAACCGGAGGATGTAGTGGCGCTGGCTGATGCAATTGAAAAAGTAATTAACGATCGCTCGTTAGGTCAAAGACTTGGCGAAGCCGGTTACGAGCGCGCGGAAACGCTCTTTTCGATCGGAAAGAACGTGCGCCAATTGTGTACGTTGCTTGACCAACAACGGTCGCAGCCGCCGCTATAGTAGGTCACGGACGCGGTCGACGGCGTGCAAGTAAACGTGGTGTGGGCCGCCGCGCATGAGTTCTTCGCTCATCAGGCTGACTGGATCATTTTTTTCCGCGGGCATTAACTGTGGCATACGGTGTTCGCCAGGCTTACCTCGCGAGACTTCCAAAAGGTCGCCGCACTTGGCGTAAGTGATCAGAAATTCCAGGTCGGCTGTTGCCATAGCGACTTCGCCAATCGGTTCTCCAGGCCTTTCGCGCAGTTCGAGCTCGATCTTTTGGTCAGAAAGACTAACAAATGAAAGTTTGTTGGGCACATCGGTCTTCTCACTTTGCCAATTTAATTGCGCCGCAAGCCAGCCTGCAAAAAGCAGGGCGGTCGATCGAAAACCGGGAGCAAAATCGACTCGCACTCGATTAATCTTGGCAAGGTTGTGATGCGAGGCGGGATGATCGAAGAATTGCGCGAGCGCGAAGCGGACACCATCAAGGCGAGTCCAATTCAAATCGCAAAGCACGATGCGTTGTTTCGCTTCCTGCTCCGCGGATTCCAACAAACTCATTTGAGCGCGAAAATTTTTCCACCGCTGGCTGTCATAGATGACTCGATCAACCCATGCCCAAAGTTGCGAATCCATCGGTTCACGGAATTCCTCCTGCCACCAGAGATAGAAGGGTAAATCGGAATCCAGATGCGAAAAAACTATGCTTGGTAGCAGGCCTGTGCAGCCACCTTTAAGCAGAAACGAAATTTGTTCCGAACACACCTCCTTCCCGCCAACGCTGCTAACATGGCAATGCGCGCTGATCCAGGCTGCCACATGATTTTCCTGGGCTTTGCAATCAGCTTCAATAACGATGGCGCGGCAGGCGTGATTCTCCGTGATCTTTGCCATTAACTGCGTATTTTTGCTGAGCGAGCCTGGCTCTTCACAATAAACAGCGAGGTTAACCAGCGAAGCACGCGTCGCTGTTCCCTGACTTTCCTGCCAGAGCTTTTTGAGCTCCTGATCGATGTGGCTGACTTCGACGGGGAGGCCTAACGAATACGTTTCAGCAATGGCAGGCATCGGTTACAATCTTCTCCATGTGTGGCCGTCGCGCGCCAGCAAATCGTCCGCTGCTTCGGGTCCCCATGAGCCGGCAGGATAAAAATAGAGCTCGGGCGCATCCTTTTTCGCGTGCCAGGCTTCTTCGATCGGATCGATGAAAGCCCATGCTTCTTCCACTTCGTCCCGTCGTGCAAATAGCGTGGCGTCCCCGCTCATGGCATCGAGCAGCAGACGTTCGTAGGCTTCAGGACTCGGCCTACCGAAAGAGGTCCCGTAGTGGAAATCCATTTTGACGGGCTCGATACGAAAGCTGGTACCCGGCACCTTGGCGTGAATCGTTAATGAGATTCCCTCGTCCGGTTGAATCCGGATAACCAGCACGTTCACAGCGCGCAAGTCTTTGTTAAACAGGACCGCCGGCGCTTTTTTGAAATGAATGGAAATCTCTGTGGCCGATTTGGGGAGTCGTTTTCCGACTCGTAGATAAATTGGCACGTCGGCCCAACGCCAGTTATCGATAAACAGGCGTAATGCTACAAACGTTTCGGTTTGTGAATCCGGATTGACGTTGTTTTCCTGGCGATAACCGACGACTGGCTCACCGTTAATCGCGCCTTTGGTGTATTGAGCACGAACCACGTTGGCAGCAATTTCGCTGCGTGACCAGTGACGAAGCGATCGCACCACCTTGACTTTTTCATCCCGAATACTGTCTGCGCCGAGGTCCGTTGGCGGTTCCATCGCAACAAGGCAGAGAAGTTGCAGAAGATGATTTTGAACCATGTCGCGCAGTGCACCGGCGTTTTCGTAATATCCGGCACGATTTTCAACTCCGAGTGTTTCAGCCGCCGTAATCTGGACTTGATCGACGTAGTGTGTGTTCCAAATCGGTGCGAAGATTGCATTTGCAAAACGGAGCACCAGGATGTTTTGCGCGGTCTCCTTCCCAAGAAAGTGGTCGATCCGGTATGTCTGCCGTTCGCTAAAGGAATTGCGGATAATACGATTGAGCTCTTGTGCTGAGGCGAGATCGGTCCCGAAAGGTTTCTCCACGATTACGCGGGCCCAGCTTCCTTCACAGGTCTCGTTCAATCCGGCGGCTTTCAAATGCTTGAGAATCGGCTCGAATTGATTGGGAGCGGCGGCGAAATAAAAAAGCCGGTTGCCGCGGGTGCCGTACGCCTTGTCGATTTCATCAAGGCGTTTGGCCAACGATTTGTAGCCGGCTTCATCCTCGAATTCGCTCTGGTGGTAAAAGATTGATTCCGCAAAATTTTTCCAGATTTCATCGCGTACTGGCTGTCGCGAAAACTTGCGCGTGGATTCTTCCAGATTGTGTCGGAATTCTTCGTCAGTTCTTGGCCGACGAGCAAAGCCGACGATGGTTACGGCTGGTGGGAGATCGCCGTCGGCCGCAAGGTTATACAATGCAGGGACTAACTTGCGATGAGTGAGATCACCGGTGGCTCCGAAGATCACAATCGCGCAGGGTTGTGGCACAGCGCGCGCAGACAAACCTTCGCGCAGAGGATTTGGTTCGGGTTGGTCAGCGGCTCGATTCATGCACAAAGCAAGCTACGCAGATTCCTGGAAACGAAATAGGAAGAAATTAGAGTGCGCTCCTATTCTGACCCAGTCAGTGAACGCAATCGTTGAACATCGACCTTATCTTGTTCCCGCTCGGTGCTTTTGCTGATAATGAGAGTTTGTAGATCGACATATGGGACCTCCACACCTTCGATTGTTGCTTTGAGGGATGGGCCGCATAACTTACTTTCTAGGCCCGAGTGCTGACATCGACCTCTATTTCGTCGACAACCTTAACAACAACGTTTTCGACCAGATCCTGTGGAGTTAATTCTCTCGCAGCATGAACCTCGAGCCCGGATAGTGCCGCAATGACGCGCGCATGATTTTCCAAATCCTCTGGAATGAGGATATCGACGTCCATCGTCGCCCGAACATATCCATGCAACCAGCAAGCCCGCGCGCCGACGATCAGGTATTTAGCGCAGTGGCTATTTAACAGGGAGCAAACTCGCAATAGCGGAGCTCGTTCGCTCATTAATGGCGTTCGCGATACTCTTTGACCAGCCGCTGCGACTCCCATTTCGCCAGATCATCCCAGCTGCGCGCTTTAAAAACAAAACCGCGTTTGCGACTGAATGGCCTCACCACGGAAAGCTCCCGATCCAGCCGTGCACCGAGCGCATAAAACTCCTGAGGCGTCCTGGGTGTTTTCCGACGGCCGACAACTTTCGAGTTCATATGTCGCCTCTTAAATCGGCAGCGGAAATCTTCTCGTTAAATCGAGAACTCGTTGATGCACTTTTTCCAGCGCGTCGGCATCGGTGCGACGGGCCAGCGCTTCCGCTATCAAATCTGCGATTTCCAACATCTCTTCTTCCTTCATTCCACGCGTGGTGACAGCAGGCGTGCCGACCCGAATACCGCCTGGCTTGAAAATTGGGTAGGTATCAAATGGGATCCCGTTCTTGTTCACAGTGATGCCGGCGCGATCGAGAATTTCCTGCGCTTCTTTGCCGTTAATTTCTTTCGGCCGAAGATCAACAAGCATCAGATGATTATCGGTGCCGCCTGAGACAATGCGGTAACCATGTTTGGCCAGGCCTGCTGCAAGGGCTTTGGCGTTCAACACAACCTGGCGCTGATATTCCCGGAACTGCGGTTGAAGGGCTTCATGAAAACAAACCGCTTTGGCTGCGATCACATGCATGAGGGGCCCACCTTGAACACCGGGGAAGACGGTTGCGTCGATCTGTTTGGCGAATTTGTCTTGGCACATGACGATGCCGCCACGCGGTCCGCGGAGGCTCTTGTGCGTGGTGGTAGTGACAAATTGCGCGTGCGGGACCGGGCTGGGATGCTGGCCCGCCGCTACGAGTCCGGCAATATGCGCCATGTCGATGAACAAGATTGCGCCCACCGAATCGGCGATTTCACGCAGTCGCGGAAAATCGATGATACGGGGGTAAGCGGAAGCGCCGGCGGTGATCATGGCCGGGCGGACCTCATCAGCTTGTTTTTGCAACGCGTCGTAATTGAGTTGTTCCGTCTTTTCGCTAACGCCGTATTGCGAGACGCTATAAAATTTCCCAGAAAAATTTGCGGGGTGGCCATGCGTCAGATGGCCGCCGTGCGCAAGATTCATGGCCAGGATCTTGTCACCTGGTTTAAGCATCGCGAAATAGACCGCCATGTTCGCCTGCGCGCCGCTATGCGGCTGCACGTTCACGTGCTCACAGCCAAATAACCGTTTTGCGCGGTCGATGGCCAATTGCTCGGCAATGTCGACATTCTCGCAACCGCCATACCAGCGCTTTCGTGGATACCCTTCGGCATATTTGTTCGTCAGGACGCTCCCCTGTGCTTCCATGACTGCGCGGCTAGTGAAATTTTCAGACGCAATCAATTCGATGTTTTCTCGCTGACGCTTTTCTTCGGCCATGATGGCATCGAAGATTTCAGGATCGACCCGGCGCAACGCGTCGCCGTATCGGGGTTGAGGTTTCGAACCGGCTAATCCACTCTCGAAGCGGCGAGGAACAGGCTCCATGGGATGGCAAGATAGCTCGCGTCCATGCGCCGCACCAGGCCGTACCAGTTGGCCCTGTTCAACAAATGCGAGCACGCTTGGCAAGGCATTGTTGATGATGCGAGCACAATGCTCGTACACTTCGCGGCCAAGCCCGATTGGATCTGGAACATCGCGCCATACCGTAGTTCCCGGCTCCTCAAATTCGCGAAGCAAAAACGATTTTTCACCGCCTTGAGGAAACAAAGTTTGGATTGTCTCAAGGTGAGCTCCGGTCATGGCGAAAATGTGCGTCGCTCGATCAATCAGCGCTGGCGTTAGCGGTTGACTACGCAGACCGCTAATGTCCGTGCCCTGTTCGGCGCAGACTTCGACCGCATAAAGACTTGGCGGCTGGCCGCGGACCGCGTGCACGCCGGCCGAAATCACTTCGATGTCGTTTCGGTTCCCAAGCAGACGGCGGAAAAGTCCTTCCGCAATTGGGCTGCGGCAAATATTACCAGTGCAAACAAAGAGGACGCTTTTCACAATTTGGAAAGCGCGAGCGAGCGCAATTCCAACGTAGAGTTGAAGCGAGCCAAGTCAATTTCGCGGATGAATATGGCAAGAATGGACCGCAGTCGTTGCTACGGCGAAGCCGAGCCGAATAAACGTCCGCCGAGGGTGCACGGATTGGACTGCCCACACGACGCGCGCTTCCAAGTGAATTACTTATCCGCGCGGAAGCTGCAGCCTAAACTTGTGCCAAACGTACAAAACGAGGATCGCTCCAATAATGGAGACAATTACTCCTCCGAGATGAAATTTGCCTCCTGCGCCTGGCGGATAGAACAGGTGGGTAACGGCGCCGCCGATAATCGAACCGACAATACCGAGCACGACCGTCCACGTAATCGACAGATGCGTATGCATAAGCGCCTTGGCGACGCAACCCACCAGGAAGCCGACGAAGATGTACCAAATGAGGTGAAGCATATGTTTTCCTTGTAACTCGTGAGTTTCCGAAAATCACTGGCAGGAATAGCAGAACTGTCGGAGCGCAGCCATGTAAATTTCAGGGCCAAGGGTGGGACATTGGCTAATTGGCACTTCTCTCTGGGACGAGTTGCGGCTATTTTACCTGTTCTTCTTCTGTTCCTTTTGCTGTCATGACCATCGACACGCTGCGCCATGTGCCCTTGTTCGAGTCGCTCGATGACGAGTCGGCTCGGAAATTATGTCGGTTGCTGGAGAGCATTGATTGCAAGGCGAAGGCGCCTTTGTTCCGCGCCGGCGACGAGGGGAACGCAATGTATTTGATCGAGCGGGGTAAAGTGCGCATCACTGTGCGAGGCACCGATGGGCGCGACATGACGCTAACCGAATTGAGCCGCGGCGATTTCTTTGGCGAAATGGCGTTGCTGGACGGCCAACCTCGCTCGGCAGATGCGGTGGTGGCCCAGGATGCACGATTGGCTGTTCTGTCGCGCGAGCATTTCCTGGCTTTCGTGCGCAGCAGCCCGGACGTCGCCCTGGAGTTGCTTACAGCGCTGACCAATCGATTACGCAACACAGACGAACTTTTGCGGCGGAGCGCCACCCGAAATGTGAACGTGGAAGAAGCGGCGCGGCTTACGTTCGCAGATCGCGCGGCTGATGTCATTGCTGAGTTTGGCGGCAGCTGGAAGTTTATTCTTGCTGCGGTGTTCTTTTTTAATGTGTGGGTATTGATAAATACCTGGCTGCTCGCTAACAACGGTTTTGATCCATACCCGTACCTGTTGCTCAGTACCGCGATTAACATGCTTTCTGTCCTGCAAGCGCCGATCATCTTGATGTCTCAGAATCGGCAGTCTCATAAGGACCGGCTCCGTTCAGAAATCGATTATCAAGTCAACCTGAATAACGAACTCGCCTTAAACGAGATTCTTCAGCGCTTGAAAGTTCTGGAGCGCGACTACTTGAGGAAGGCACCGGATTCAGCAGAGTAACCAACATGCACCATATTTTTAGCTTCAGGTGCAGAACAATTCTTGTATCCATTGAAGAGATTATGATTGAATTCTCCCTATGAAGCAGCAGTCAGTTTTGGTTCTCCTTGCCTCAGCTTTTGTTCTGTTCATGCTTGGCTGCAGTTCGGGCCCGAGCCCAGAGCAACAAGCGCGTGAAGCGGACGAACAGAGAGAAGCCGCGCGTCAACAGGCTGAATTCCGCAAGGGACTTCCCCCTGTAGCTAATCCTGGCCGGGGCTGGCAATAGGCGAGCGCAGCGCGATTCGTTAGGCGATTAAATTGTCAGTGGCGTCGCCTGAAGTGCAACGCGGCACAGTCATTAGACATTCTTGCGTCGTCATTCAAACTGAGAAATGCGCTCACGCTGGAAGCGAATCCGATACCGCTTGGAGTGGGCCAGCCTTTATCTGGCAACAAAATTAATCCCGCTGTGCTCGCGAAAGGTGTGCTATCGCCTTGCTCAATTTGCTGGAGGATTACTGAGCCTTTTGGATCGGCCTCGATACCGTGTTGCAGTAAGCAACCTTGAAGTGGCATTTGGGGAGCAATTCTCTGCTCGCCAGCGGCGTAAGATCGTCCGCGGATCGTTTCAGCATTTCGCGCGGTCCATGATTGATTTGCTTTGGAGCCCGCGCCTGACGCCGCTCAACTTTCTTTGGTATATCGAGCTGCAGAATTTCGAAGAAACGATGCGCAACACCGGCCCCGAACGCAGCGTCATTATCGCTTGTTATCACTACAGTAACTTCGAATGGCTGAGTTTGGCCTGTGGCTTCCTCGAACTCAAAGGCACCATCATTTCACAGGAATTTAAAAACTCATTGCTAGATCCCATCTTTAAAACTCTGCGTGAGCAGTCGGGGCACGAGCTGATCCCACGAGAGCGCGGCATTATCCGACTCTATAAAGTGCTGCGCCGAAAAGGGCGCACTGCTCTCCTGGTCGATCTTACTGTGCCGCCCAGTCAGGGCGCGGTGGCAATTGATTGTTTTGGGCTAAAAACAAGCGTGACCTCCGCGCATGCCTGGTTAAACGAACGCACCGGTGTTCCGATTATTCCCGCGCATTGCGAACCTCGGCCAAATGGACGTTACAGGCTTATCTTTCATCCGAAGATTACCAACACTGACGGTATGACCCATCGAGAGATTGCGCAGGCGTGCTGGGATTCATTCGAACCATATGTGCGAAAGAATCCGGCTCCCTGGCTTTGGATGTACAAACATTGGCGCTACCGACCTGAACACACTGACCGGCCTTATCCATTCTACGCAAATTTTTATCGACCCTTCGACGATTTAATCCAACACGAAAGGAACGAAAGTCTCACAGAAGGCAACGGGAAAACGAAGACTAACTCTTGATGAAGCGTCGTTTGCTGTAATCAGGTTTTCGACGCAGTTCCCTGCCCCACATACGTGCTCGAAAGCAGCACGGTGACACGCGCCATGGAAGGGATGTTAGAGCGCAGCTACAACATTGCTTGTCACGGGTTCTTTGTGACCAGTCCTGGAGATTCTACCATTTCAACTTTATCACATACTTTTTGAATCAAATCCGATTGCTTTTGTAGTTCTGCCTTAAGCGAGTCGACTTCTCTTTGTTGTTCCCGCTCGTGGCGTGATGCTCGCGGCTACAGTCCATCGCAGACACTCGCCGAGGCGAACTTGATTCAATTGCCTTCGCGGAGTAACCGTGATCGCGTCATGTCTCGTTCATCAGCATCGTCCAGCAGTGAATTGCTACGCGCCCACTGTGCCGCAATTGCAAATGAGGAGGCGATGTTGCGTGAGGGTGGGGGAAAAGCTGGCCATGAACGGCAGCGAAAAATGAACAGGCTCCCGGTTCGCGAACGACTTAGCCGACTGCTCGACAAAGATTCGCCATTCTTCGAGATCGGGCTTTGGGCCGCTTATAAAATGTACGACCAGTGGGGAAAAATCCCAGCCGCCGGAGTAGTCGCGGGAATCGGCAATATCGAGGGCGTTCCGTGCATGATTATTGCCAATGACGCTACCGTCAAAGCTGGCGCGTTCTTTCCGCAAACAACTAAGAAAGTGATTCGCGCGCAGCGGATAGCTTTTGAGTGCGCGCTTCCGATAATTTATCTCGTCGATTCCGCAGGCGTGTTTTTACCGATGCAGGATGAAATTTTTCCGGACGAAGACGATTTTGGCCGCATTTTTCGCAATAACTCGGTTATTTCAGCAGCTGCGATTCCTCAGTTTGCGGCAATCATGGGTAACTGCGTAGCCGGCGGAGCGTATCTTCCTGTGCTTTGCGATAAGATTTTGATGACCAAAGGTAGCGGGCTGTACCTTGCCGGTCCTTCGCTGGTGAAGGCAGCCATTGGGCAGATTGTCGAGGCAGAAGAACTAGGCGGTGCCCAAATGCATGCCGAAATCAGCGGGACTGTGGATTTCTTTGAAAAGGACGATCCGTCCTGCCTGAAACGCCTTCGTTCTCTTGTTGGGTTACTGCCTGAAGCCATGGAGTCCAAAGCGTCAAAGAAATCCAAGGAAACGTTCAAACCCGCCAAGGATCCGGATACTATTTACGATTTGATCAGCTTCGACGGCCAAAAGCAGTATGATACTCGCGATTTGCTGGCCACAGTCGTAGACGAAGGCTCGATTGATGAATATAAGGCTGACTACGGCAAGACAATCGTAACTGCCTATGCGCGTATTAATGGACGCGCCGTCGGAATTGTAGCTAACCAGCGGTTGCAGGTCAGAACCAAGAAACACGGAATTCAGATGGGGGGTGTTATTTATTCCGATAGCGCAGATAAGGCAGCGCGTTTTATCATGGACTGTAATCAGACGAGCTTACCCCTCATTTTTTTCCAGGATGTTACCGGATTCATGGTAGGTCGCGACGCGGAGCAGAGCGGGATTATTCGCAGCGGCGCGAAGCTGGTAAATGCGGTTAGCAATTCCATCGTCCCCAAGATCACGATTGTTGTGGGCGGGTCATTTGGCGCCGGGAATTATGCGATGTGCGGCAAGGCATATGACCCGCGGTTTATTGTTGCATGGCCGACGGCGCGCTATGCGGTAATGGGTGCCTCGCAGGCGTCGGACACTGTCTTTGCGATCCTTGCCCGGGCACGCGAGCGAGGTGACAAGAAGGCGACACACGAAGAACTGGAGGAACTCCGTATAAAGGTGAAGCAAAGTTACGAAGAGCAAACAGATATCCGATATGGTGCGGCGCGCGGCTGGGTAGACGCGATCATTGAGCCGCATGAAACCCGGGAGGTTCTGATCCGTTTGTTACAATATGTTACGCGGCCGATGCCCCAGGCGCATTTCCACACTGGTGTTATCCAAGTATAGCAATCATGATTTGGCGTGTGGAGAATAGCGGAATATCGAATCATCGGAGTGCCGCTTTGAGGTCTTAACGTTCAAACCCCTTGATTCAAGGAACCGATGTCAGTACTTCTTATCGAAAAGCAAACACCACAGATCAGTGTTCTTACTCTTAACCGTCCGGACCGTCGTAACGCGCTAACGATTGAGTTACTCACCGAACTAAGTACTGCGATCAAACTGGCTTCCGATCAACCGCAGCAGCGCGTAATTATTTTGCGAGGAGCAGGCGCAGCTTTTTGTACCGGGTTGGATTTGAAGGAAGCTGCTGATCACACAAAGGCGCATGCCACAGCCGAGATGGTCGCAAACACGTTGATAGCCATCAGCCAAACGCGTCTCGTCACCATCGCTGCCGTGCATGGCGCAGCGGTCGCGGGCGGCGCGGGGATTATGTCCGCCTGTGATTTCGTCGTTGCAGCCGAAGGCACAAAGATCGGTTATCCCGAGGTGCGTCGCGGGCTGGTTGCGGGTCTTGTGATGACTTTTCTGCGCCGCCAGATAGGTGAGCGAAACATTCGTGAACTGCTGCTAGGCTCGGAACTAATCGAGGCGGATCAGGCGAATAAAATCGGTCTGGTGAATCGAGTCGTCCCGAAAGCTGATTTGATGGCCGAAGCGCAGAAGTTTGCCCAATCGGTCTTGCAAGGCGCTCCTGGTGCCCTTACCCAAACCAAACGCTTGATCGAAGAACTCTGGTCTAGTTCGGTGAGAAAAGATGTCGAGCTTGCGTTAAAATATCACATGCAAGCCCGCGAAGCGGAGGAAGCGCGCGAAGGGATCGCTGCGTTCAATGAAAAGCGGAAACCAAAATGGCTGGAGCCGTAGCAATCGACCTGCGTGGGCGTAGAAGGTGGAACCGATTGTCCCAATGGGTTGGCATGGGTCCCCGTCAACGTGTTGGGGACAACACGTTCCACCTTGTAGCGTGCGGCGGACTAGAGACCGTCGCTCCTTGCTTTGCCTTGTGGCCTAGGCCGGCTGCGGCGGCGGAGCAACAGCCATTCCTGTTGACGCCGACGGCCCCTGGTACTGAGCGCTACCAAAAGCCAGAATCAGAAAGAAAATAAACGGCAGCAAAAGAAGACCAATTCCAAACCCTACTCCCTTTCCGAAGCTTTTTGCTATGTCGACGCAAAGAATGATCCAGATAATAAAATTCACGAACGGAATGAACATCAGGATCACCCACCAACCCGGCCTTCCTGCGATTTTGCACAGAAAATAGGTGTTTAAGATTGGTATGATCGACGCCCATCCTGGTTGTCCGGCTTTTGTGAAAACCTTCCACAGCGCGACAATCATCAAAATGGCGAACGCGACCCAACAGATCCAGAAGACGGGACCAGGGGCCTGGCCTTGTGCTGAGTAGGAGTACGAATACTCGACTTGTGCGAGTAACGATAGGGTATTGGTAAGCAGATTTTGCATATATGGTTACGGGGTTACGGGTTGAACGCTCAGGTCTACTGGGCTGCATGTAAATGGGCAAGGAAAAATGTTGGGTTTTCTTGTGCACGTTTCGTAGGTAAGCCTGAGGCTTTTCAAGCTAACGACTACGGTCGAGTCGTCACACATCGGGCTACTGTTTTCCTCTGTTATAGTGACTCAACATTTTCACAGCACCTTAGTGTCCTCGCGCGTACTATGAGTGACATCTTCGCCGTAATCTGGAGTATGCATAGTGGTATGACTCGCTGACGAGCGAAAATTCAGGCTCATCGTCAATTGATTGGCGTGCAACCGTCTATTTTACGAATAACTTTCGAGACACGATGGTTGCTCGGGGATGAGAGTAGAACGCAGATCGATTGATTTGGTGGAACCCAACCGGTCCGAGCCAGAGAAGCCTGCAGTGCGTCGGTGGGGCGTGCCATTGGCGTGGCTGACACTTTGCGTTGTGTGGAGCTCGACCTGGCTCGTTATTAAGATCGGATTGCGTGACCTGCCGCCGATTTCTTATGCAGGCATTCGTTTCTTGGTTGCAATCATCGTGCTTTTTGCGGTGTCTGCCGGGCGAGTGGGCCTGTTACCGCGACGCGGCCCCGATTATCTGCTGCTGGCGTTTACTGGCGTTCTGATGTTTGCAATCAATTACGGTCTGCTTTTTTGGGCTGAACTTCACGTTTCATCGGGGCTAGCCGCCGTATTGCAGGCGATCATTCCGATCTTTGGCATGATTTTCGCGCATCTTATGCTTCCCGACGAGCCATTGCATGTGCCTAAGCTTCTGGGCGCACTGCTCGCGGTGGCGGGCGTTGCAATGATCTGCGAGCGCCTTCTCGGTTTTAATGGGATGATGGCATTTTGGGGCGGTCTCGGCATTATATTTGGAGCGGCTAGCGCCGCGTTTTCGAACGTGTTAATCAAAGCACGTGGAATCCAACTGGCGCCCGCAATGATTGCCGCTTGGCAAATGATTTTCGGTACGGTCCCGTTGCTCTTGATTGGATTCGTTGTCGAAGGAAACCCCTTGAGGTTTCATTGGAGCATCACGTCGATTCTTTGTTTGTTTTACCTTGCGATAATCGGCTCGGCACTGACGTTCTTGCTGCTTTACTGGCTGTTGCCGCGTATGACTGTAGCACGGCTACAAGCAATCTCGCTCATCACGCCACCCGGCGCAGTTGCCTTAGGCTGGGCATTAGGTGGCGAGAACTTTTCCTTGTGGTCGTTGCTTGGCGCATGCCTGGTGCTGTCTGGTGTATGGATGATCTTCCGAAAGGGAGATGAAAAGGAACCAATGATCCAGGAAGGCTAGCCTGTTATCAGAGTGTTACAAAAACTCACTGCTGAATTCGGAGATTTAACGCACAAATTAGCAACAAAGATTCAGTAGAAGCAGCTAGCCAGGCGAAGTATTGCAGTTCTTTGACTCTGAGGCAGAAGCTAGCTTGAAACGATTAAACGTTGGCCGTTACCCAGGCAGTGATACTAGCCTGCGAGTGTACTGGCCCAAAGAGGCGGTCAGGGCAGCTGGTCCCGCCCGGACGGTTATAACCTGGCGCGAAGTCATGGCCAAAAATGTTTGCGCGCGGAATATCGTATTGTTGAAGTAACCAGCGAATCAGCGCTGCCGAAGCAGCTGCCTGCGGGGGCGCAAGTGAATCCGTTTCACTCCCGACATGCTCGATGCCAATGGAGTTTTGATTCGATCCCATGCAATGATTCGAACGATCGCTGTCGCTTACCAGCTGGTAAATGTCCCCGTTTCGATCGATGACATAGTGAGCAGAAACTTGGCGCCCATCCGGCTTTTGAAATTCTGACAGCGCACTGGCAAGCGAACCTTCAGTGCAATGCAAGATAATTTTGTCGATGCATGCACCGTTGCGGCACGAACAATTTGGACTTCTGATAAATTGTTTGATGACGGGTTTTACGTGTGGGTTACTGCTTCCATGACCGGCGCGACTGATCTTTAGCGAGGGTTTTACCGGAATGGCTCGGCGCGCTGAAATAGTTATTCGGACGACGTCGTCTGTGTCCAACCCGAGAGCAGCGGCCACTCCTGGCGATAAGTCTGCTACACGTCCGGTCGAAGGATGCGGACCCCAATCGACAGGACGCGCATCAACGGCTCGGCCGTTTGCTGGATTTTCAACGCGCGCAAGCGTCCGTCGCAAAAATTCTTTCGGAGTCTCAGCATAGTTCCAACGACAGGCAAAGTAGAATTGACCGGGGTTAAGCCGGCGGCCGAGTCCGCTTGTACCGGGAGGAGGCGCCGGTAGAAACAGGTACGCGTATTTTGGATTTTGAAGATCGGCTTTGGTGAAAAGCGCGAGATCTTCGTTCGCAGCCATCCCCAGATCGTGCGGGCCGCCAAATGTGGACATTTTGCCTTCCACCCGGAAAAGAATTTCCTCCGGCTGTGCTGGTAACGGCTGCCGTGCGATTGATTTTCTTACTGCTTTCGACCGCGACCGCTTTGTAGATTTTGCCTTCTTTGTGGCTCGAGTTTTCTTTCGTGAATGTGCAGAAGCTGCTTTGCCAGACTTTGCGTTACGTTTACGCGGACGCATTCGCCGTTGCTTATTGCGGCGGCCAGGCGTTGCCGCGGGTGAAGCCAAGATTGTCGAGGACACCACGATCAAGGCCGCGCAAAACATGTCGCATCAATTCGATGGTGCCGTCGGTGAGGAAATATGCGCCATGAATGTCACGCACGCCCGGGTCGAAGAAACTCGAGCAGTCGACATCCCAGACATTATCTGTAGGTGAGGCTGCATCCGCGAGGGGTGGATGACTTGAAAGACCGCTCCGGCCAAGCCGGCGCATCCCAAAATGTTTCAAACCGGCAGACGCTCCCAGGACTGAGTCGCGTCCGCTATAAAGCGCAGTGATTCGGTAGGTGAGGTTAGCAACGGCATTGCCGTCATCGTTATCGGGCGCGCCCAGATCGAACAAATCGCTGTCCACGTCAGCCGCGACCATCACGAGTTGGTTCAGTAAACTAACGAGTAGTGGCTGATTTTTCCGGGTCCACGCAGAAGCCATCGCTTTTTGTAAGACATAATTGCCCATGCTGTGGGCGATAAGGGACACCTTTGCCTTGCAAGCCTTGGCGGGATTGTTGATGGTCTGCTCTTGTTTCTTAACTAGCCAGTCAAAAAGCGCGCTTAACACATCTGCCAGATCATGAGCGCATAATCGTGCATGTGAACGATCGGGTTCATAACCCAGCATGCTCCCGCGCGAGGGCCAATCGTACAGGATGCAAAGACCAAGGCTTTCGGGCCCATCAAACAATCTGGTGTAGAGGTCCTGATAAAAACGGGTGGCCTTTGCGAATGTTTGATTATACCCATGCAAAAGGATAGTTACGTGACATTGCTCCTCATTCTCTGTGGGGTCGTATGCGGGAAACCTGTCTGCTGCGGCAACCAGAAGCTTCTGGAAATTGCCACGAGTGACTTGTCGCCAATTCTTGATGTCTGTAAGCGGGAGCTTGTCGCTGACCCAGAACGTTAGCCCATCAAAATTAACGTCAGCTCCGGTTCCTCCGTTGCTGCGGTCACTGATCATCCAATACTTCGGCATGTAATTCGATATGGATTATTAATGCACCAGGCGAATCGTCCAGAAATCGTCTGAAAGATTGTCGGTGAGCAAATAGGAGTAGGGCATGGTGAAATAGCCTGCCTTACCCCAGCTAGCGCCCCATGAGTTCCGCACCGTGAAGCGCTCACTTTTGTCATCGTAACCGACAGCAAGAACAGCATGGCCTCCGACAACTCCTTCTTTCGGCTTCGGCATTTGCAGGACTCCGGTTCTGGCAACCTTGGAGCTTTCGAAGCTTTCGTAAACGGTAAAGCCAAACACGAACGGAAAACCGTCTGCAAGGCAGCCTTTCATTTGTGAGAGCGTCCTATCAACTCGTTGATAACTCACGGTGCGATATTTTTTTGCGTCTTTGTAGCACGATAGCGGCGGTTTCTGGCGTGGCCTGGCGCCAGAAGGCCAGAGGTTGGTAATTGAGTCGGCAGGCGTATCGTCGTATGGCCACTTGGTCTCCGGACACACGCCTTGCTTGGCAACACTCTTTATCCCGTCGCGAATCTGCGCGCCGTTATCCAGCGGTATGCTGTGTTCCATGCTTCGTTCGTTATAATAGATGAAGAGACGTGATGGAATAAAGTCGCGCAGTTTCTGCTTTCTTCGATCGAACTCAATGGCTGCTGCGATTGCGTTTGCGGTGCAGGAGCCGATTTCTCCCTGGTTATAAACTTTTGGGCATCGTCTGCGCAGATCGATTTTGGTGGGAAGCACGCGCAGCTTTGCCAGCGGCGCAGAGTAAAGATGATCTCGATTGTCGGGCAAATCGGGCATCCAGCCGAGCCCGAAGCGGTTATTTTTTTTGGTGGGTTTTTTCACGGTTCGGCTTGAGAGTTGAATGAGACGAGCACAACTGAACAATTGTCATTTCACGTTCGCAGCCGGCATTTGCCCCTTCGCTGCGTTTGAGCCTTTTACAAAGCCAAGAAGATCAGTTCAAGACTTCTTTCCAGTCCATGTCTTTTGCTATGGCCCTGTCAGGCTCCAGCCAGCTGGAACAGTTGGTCCAAACGCGGAGCCGATGTAAACATTGTTACTAAGATACCAAATTGCAGTCTGTCGAGTGTCAGCCCTGTACAATGTGTAGTCTGGATTGCCATCACGATCGAAGTCCGCTGTGGCTACCAATGCCCAACCGCTAGGAAGAGTCGGCCCCCACGCAGCGCCAATAAGACTTGGTCCCGATAAATAGGCGATAGCCGTAGCCCGTGAACCAGAATGAAATAAGAGATAATCCGGATGGCCGTCACGATCAAAATCCGCAAGTCCTACCACCGCCCAGCCTGGTGGTAGAGTGGGGCCGTAGGCTCCACCGATATAAATATTATTGTTCATGTACCAGATCGCTGTTTGATACGTGCCACTGTTATAAAGCACATAATCGGATCTGCCGTCGGCATTAAAATCGGCTGCGCCTACCAATTCCCATCCGCTAGGAACAGTCGGCCCATAGGCGCCCCTTATAAAGGTCGGACCGGATAGATACCAAATCGCCGTCTGACGCGTGTTAAGACCAAACAGGGCATAATCCGGATGGCTGTCGCGGTTAAAATCTCCCAGCCCCCTCAATCCCCAACCGGCTACGAGAGTAGGGGCGTAGGCAGAACTAACAAAGACGTTGTTGTATAGATACCAAATGCCTGTTTGACGTGTGTTGATATTACGGACCACCCAGTCCGGGCGACCATCGCCGTTAAAATCAGCTACCGCAGCCCGGGCCGTGCTTGGAGCCGCCGGCACTTTGAAGGCGTAAATCTTATTGTCAGCAGGGTAGTAGATGCGACCGCGAGCGACGATTCCCGTGTTCCATTTCCGGGTTCCGCTCATTATCTCGTCCGCGCCACCACCGGAATAAATTACCGTCCCGGTATCGCCATCATAACCGTGCAAACGGCCGTCACCTCCTGCGCCGGCTACCCAGACGATGGCGTTATTCACGCCGTCAGTTGAAGTCACCCAAGCCGAGCCTAGACCGGTTTGGCTCACACTCCACGCAGGGACTATGGTAGGTGGACTTGTGGCAGTAACTTTATACGCCGCAACAGCGTTGCTTTCAGTATGAAAAACAAAATACGTTCCACGACTGGTGCGGTACGTAGCAGCCGATTGTCCGCGGACAGGGGTAGGAAGATTTGCTGAGGCTACGGGGCCGGTCACGCCTCCCAGATTATTGCGGTCAAGCAAGTACGCCCTTGCGTCTTTGCCCAGCGCGAGCACCAATTGTGAAGGCGTCGCTCCCGGGACATCGACAAGTGTTGCGCTTACGCCGCCGAGATCTGTATCACTCTGATCAAGCGAAAACCAATTAGTCGGCGCCCAAAAGCCGGAGAAGACAGGTCCTGCTTGCAAACGAATAATGGCTTCGCCACCCATCCAGTTACCTTGCGTGTTAAAAGTGTTACCAGTAACGACAAACATGTTGGTGCCATCGCTTGCAACTCCTGAATGACCCCAGATTCCACCGCCGATAGCGGCCGTTGCCCATGCCCTAACACTCGCAGGATCGTTTATAGATATACCGACAACCCATCCGTGGTACGTGCCGCAGTCGCCTGCGTGTCCTGAAAACGGCACATACACGGTACTATTCACTATTGCGAGACCGCCCCGCTCGTTCTGCACGTTCGAAGTAAAAGCGGTGCCATTAAAGCTTACCGTCGCATTCAGGTTAACCGGCCAACCAGGCTTAGTCGCTCCGGTGTCCACACTAAGCGAGTAAACGAAATGCCTTTTGGGGTTGCCGTCGATCATCGCATCAAGAAAAAGCGACCTGGACGCAAGATCGATAACAGGCGTACCACTGATGCCAAGCGGGTTGATGTTGCCACACGGCAGCCCTGACGTCACGGCCGGACCCAGGTTGCGTTGCCAAATGATGCTGCCGTTGTCAGCATTGAGGGCGTAGACATTGTTCGATTCCGTCACCGCGATCACCATGGCCCCGTTTGGGCCGCCTTCGACGTACAGCGGCTGAGCGTAGACGTTGCCAGAGATCGTTCCGTTGAAGCTCAAATCGCGGCTCAAATTCGCTGCGTTCACGGGCGAGAACGCAGAGTCAACATACAGACCATCGCGTGAAAGATGGTTATGCTGCTGCGTAACGTTGACCTGTGCGTTCGTTGAAAGGACTGCAGACCACCAAAGAACAATGATGATCGTCGAATAGGAAATTCGAATTGTCATGAACTCATAGATGCCGTGCTGCGTTCGATTCCCGATTTCCTTCTAACGTCGCGCTATGAAGGCCTGTCAAGTATTTCAGCGGTCTCATTCGTAACAATCAGGTTAGTCTCTGCGCCCTCGTCTTGTGTGTGTGTGTGTTGCAGCGGCGCTTGCACAAGGATTCTGAAGCTTAGAAAGGCGCTCGAGGACGCCGAAATCACGAGGCTTGTTATTTTTCAACAAGTTGCCACACGCCATTCCAATCCTTGCTTGGTGAATTTCGCCGCAACAGTTGAATACGTTCGAGCAAGACTCGAGACGGGCCGTCATTCGGACGAATTTTGAGACAGTCGCGGAAAGTCGCTTCCGCCAAATCCCACTGTTGGCCGAGATACATCTTCCGAGCTTGTTCGTAACGTTCGCGCAAGCACGCCAATTCGTCGGCTAACTGCCCGGCCGCCGACATCAGTTCAAAAACACGGGTTGTTTCGGTTTTGCCTTTAACTGAGATCGTGTCGATCTCTCGGGTTTCGAACTTCGAGCCAATGGCTTTAGCTGTGGTTTCGGCTATTAAGGTTCGGGTGCCGTACACTCGATTGGCTCTTTCCAGCCTCGCGGTAATGTTCACGGTATCGCCGATAACCGTGTAACTGCGTGTATTTTCCGAACCAATATTGCCGACGACGACTTCGCCCGTGCAAATGCCGATGCACACATCAACAGCTGGCAGGTCCCGACGCAATCCTGTGATGTCCGGCAGCTCGCGACGCAGATTGTCGACCGCAACCAACTGCGCCAGCGCGGAGCGGCACGCCAGCACGGCGTGTTCCTCTGGTTTTACAAATGGCGGACCCCAGAACGCCATAATCGAGTCGCCGACAAACTTGTCGACTACCCCGTGGTGCTCCTGAACTGCGAGTGCCTGCAAACCAAAGTGCCGGTTCAGTAGTGTCACCATGAGTAAGGGAGTTAGCCGTTCTGACAAGCCAGTGAAGCCAACCAGGTCGGCAAACAGGACAGTCATTTCGTGTCGTCCCCCGGCTACCGTTTCTGCTCCTTGTTGCGCAAGTACCCGCTCCAGGATTCGGGGGTCGATGTATTTGCCAAAGGTCTGTTTCATGCGCTCCTTGGAGCGCAGCTCTTTGACGAAAAAGTTAAACGCATCAGTGAGTCGACCTACTTCATCAGTAGAGCTAACCGGTAAGTCAACATTGAGATTGCCCTGTTGGACATCGCGCATTGCGGTTGCCAACGACCGTACCGGTCTGCTTAACCGGCTTGTGATAAGTGCGGCCACAGCCAGGCCCAGTAACACAGTGGACGTTGTTGCAGCAATCGCGAGCCAGAACACAGCACGTTCGCGCTGCTCGGTTGCCTTCGTAGCAGAGCCACTCCAGGCTGCCATCTTCGAATTTACTAGTTCACGTTGGTTTTGAACCGTACCCTGAATGTCGTTGAGCAAGTTTAACTGCTGATTGGCTGTGGCATGTTGACCGGCGAGTTGCGTGTCGAGCAACTCGTGCTGGCGGCTGTTAATGATTCGGTAGGTGGGTTCAATTTGATCCAGGAGCGTCTCCACCTCGCCCAAGGTCTGACTGCCAAGTGCGTTCTTCGGGTAGGTTTTAATCAAGCGTCGGGCATTGGAAAATTCGTCTGTGAGTTTGCGAGTGAAGAGTGTGTAATTCCCACTCGCCTCGGCAACAACTTCGGCGTTTGGCTCAGGCGCGTTCAATGCGCCGAACCAACGTTCAAACGCCAGTCGTCGTCGAAGCCCAAATTCATGCAGCCGTGACAAGGACTGGCTCAACGGCACATCGAAATTCGCAACAATTGTGAGATCCCGCGTTGTGTGGGTTACCTCGTATAGCAAAAAACAGGCAAGTGCGATCGTGAGCAGCAACAATATAATGGCCAGACCAAAAATTTTTCCTGCTATGGTTTGCCGGAACGGCATAGGAATCTCGCAAGAATGTCCTTTGCTCACGGCACAGGCAAGCCGAACCCAACCCTAAGCGAAACGGGATTGCTTGCTGCAAGGTGCATTAGTGACCTGCGAAATTCATTTTTGCCGCATGCACAAAACGCTTAAACTTCCGGGGACGTATCAGCCGATGTGGCGAAATGGCAGACGCAACGGACTTAAAATCCGTTGGGCCGTAAAAGGCCCGTGCCGGTTCGAGTCCGGCCATCGGCACTTTCCAAAATGTGGTTTTTACCAGGTAAATTAATGATGTGATGGCTGCTGAAACAATGAGCCAAGCGACCGATTCGACGGCTGACTCAAACCAGGGCGGGCCGATCTGGGGTTATCACTTTGCCCCGAATCAACCGGCACGGTCCATTAATTCGGAAGAGGCCATTAAGTTTTTGACCGCGCGCGCTTCCGCATTACCGGATGAATTCCTCTGGTTGCATTTTTCGCTGTCTAACGTGGCTTCCGAGTCCTGGCTCAAGCGGTACGTGAGCTTGCCCGACACTTTTTACGAATCGTTGAATAGTGATGTGGATGCCACTCATTTGGAGCAAGACGCGGATGCCTTGGTGGCCCGTATCCATGATGTGCTTTATGATTTCACTTTTGACGCGCCGGTTGCCACGACTACGCTTTGCATAATGCCACACCTCGTGGTCAGTGCGCACCTTCGGCCGTGGCGCTCGATTGACCAACTACGTGAAGCGGTACAAGCGGGCCATCTCTTTCGCTCGCCGATTGAAATTCTGGCCCGGTTGTTTCGGGATCAAGCCAGTGTGTTGGTTGATATTGTCCGGAAAACCAAAAAGCAGGTGGGCCCGATGGAGGAGCAACTCCTGGCCAAGCGCATTTCTGTTAGTCGTAGCGAATTAGGTGCACTGCGTCGGACCTTAGTTCGACTCCAGCGGCTTTTAGCTCCAGAGCCAGCTGCATTCTTTCGGCTTCTAAATCGGCCGCCCAATTGGATTACAGAAGACGAGCTTCAGAACTTGCAACAATCCGCAGAAAAATTCTCCACGTCCATCAGCGACACAGCGGCCCTTGTTGAGCGCGTGAAACAGCTTCAGGAAGAACTATCCGCTCTCGTCAGTGAACAGACGAATCGCACATTGTTTGTGTTAACGATGGTGACCGTGCTGGCATTACCAATCAACCTGGTGGCAGGCTTGTTTGGTATGAATGTAGGTGGTATTCCACTGGCCCAAGACAGGTACGGATTTTTTTTGGTGGTGTTTCCCTTAATTATTTTGACAGCATTTCTGGCATACTGGGGTTTGGGCCGAAGCCGTGACTAGGAAGTCTTTCGCACGCGACGCTCAACCTGCATCAGTCTTAAGGTCGCATCGATTGCGTATGCGTTAGAGGCGGTTTACAAAGCTCTGGCACTTTAAATTGCGAATTGCGGATACGCGGTTACACAGTCCACTAAAGAACCAAGCCAGGTAAGAATTCACATGCCCAGTCCAGACGAGCGACCACTGTTTATTCCGATTATTCTGGGAACGTCCCGGCGGGGCAGACAAAGCGAGAATGTGGCGCGCTTTGTCTTTGAGCAAACCAGCAAACGTGCAGAGACGGAGTTGATCGATGTTTGCACGCTTCCCATGAAACTAGACGACGCTGGCGAGCAAATGAAGGACCAAAAATTCTCAGCCACCATCCATCGTTGCGATGGGCTCATCATAGTGACTCCGGAATACAATCATGGATACCCGGGGCTCTTGAAGCATGCCCTCGACATGAATCTGGCGGAGTACGTTCACAAAGCCGTGGGGATTTGCGGTGTTTCGGCAGGAGCATTTGGCGGCGCACGTGTGATAGAGACGTTGTTGCCAGTGATGCGTGAGCTCGGCTTGGTAACGATTTTTTGGGATGTGAATTTCGCAAAGGTGCAAAACCTTTTCGATCAGCAGGGAAAGTTGCTGGATCGAAGTTATGAGCGGCGATTCGAGAAGTTCCTGAACGAATTGATTTGGATGGCGCGGGTTCTTCGCTACGGGCGCGAAAACATTCCGGAACCGAAAACCGATTAGTTCGACGAGGAAGTAATGTCGAAAGCCACGCTTGCTGAACGAATGCAGCGGCTCGGCATTCGCGATGGCGACTTGGACGAGACCTTTGTGCGATCAAGCGGACCTGGCGGGCAAAACGTAAACAAGGTTGCTACGTCTGTAACGCTGCGTCACACGCCAACTGGCATGAGCGTGACCGTGCAGGATTCCCGTTCGCAAGCGGTAAATCGAAAGCTGGCACGGCAACGATTACTGGATGCGATCGAGAGTGTTCGAGAAAACCAGCGCACAATCGATATTGCCAAACGCGAGAAAGAGCGACGGAGAAAATCGCCGCGACCAGCTGCGCTTAAAAGGAAAATTCTCGAATCAAAACGGAAACGGGGAGAACTAAAAAAGCAGCGGGCAAAGATTGAGTCGGCCTAACGTGACCAAAGCAGATCTTGTAAAGCTTGGTGGTTTCCGATGGCGCCGAGCTGAAAAGATCGAGAATAAGTAAATCCCTCCCACACACGCGGCGAATAGTAACTCCTTCTGCGTGTTACAAAAAAGAAGAATTCTTCGCTCTAAATACGTCTACACATACCACCTGCGACGAATCGTTGTTGAACAACAATTCATGCTATGAAAAAAGCAATCATACTTGGTTCGGTGCTGTCTGTTATCGCTTTAATGCTGGTCTCCTGCGCCAGTGAACCTGAAGCGACAACTACCACGACACGTCAGACTACTGTCACAACGCCGGTGCAGCCGCCGGCATCGCAAACCACGACAACGACCACGCACATGGGTGGTGGCTACTAATCGGCCTCAAGCTTGTAAGAAAGGGCTCGGTGGGCAGAGTTTGGCGGACGGTAAGCGCCGCGAAAGGGATTTCTGAGTCTAAAAATCAGAAAGCGCCGCCAGCGCTGCGCATCCCATATGTTGCCGGGCGTTGCTGCGTGCAGCTCTGCACACTGTGCGCCTGCGCATTGGGGTGCGGAGTTGGAATCTTCTTCTGCGGTGCCTAGGCTTTTTCCGTGGAAGCTTCTTCCGTTTGTGCTTCTTCTTCTGCCTGGCTGACCACCGGCGCGATCGCCTGCAATTTTTCCCCATTGCGGAGATCCATCAATTTCACGCCCATTGTATTGCGACCGGTTTCACGTATTTCTTTGACCCTTGTTCGCACCATCTGGCCCTTGTTGGTGATGAGCATCATCTCATCAGTCTCCCGGACGGTCAGCGCACCTACCACGTCCCCGGTCTTCTCGCCAGTTTTCATGGTGATAATACCTTTTCCCCCGCGGGATTGTCGGCGATAATCGTCGAAGGGTGTACGTTTGCCGATTCCGTTTTCACCGGCGACCAGTAGCATGGCATTGGGATCGACAATGGCGATGGCCACAACATGATCGCCTTTCTCAGGGCGAATCCCCCATACGCCCACTGTGTTGCGGCCCTGGTCGCGCAGTTGCTCTTCGTGAAATCGCAAACTCATTCCGTCTTTGGTGATTAGCACGATTTCGTCATTTCCATTTGTGAGCTTCGCATCGATTAGCCGATCACCTTCCTCGATTTGGATAGCGATGATTCCACCGCGCCGGACATTGGCGTAGTTGGAAAGGTTAGACTTTTTCACGATGCCTGACTGCGTAGCGAACACAATGTGTAGATTTTCGTCCCAGGTTTGATCGACAGTATTTGCCCCGGTGCCGGATTTCTTTGACTGGATGCGGATCGTGGCAGCGATTTTTTCATCAGGTCTAAGCTGCAGAATATTTGCGATCGACCGTCCTTTGGCGGCGCGGCCCATCTCAGGAATTTCGTAAACTTTTTCCACGTAGGCGCGGCCCGAAGCGGTAAAAAACATCAGGTAATCGTGCGTGGTCGCGGTGAAAAGGTGCTCTACGAAATCACCTTCTTCTGCTTCAGTAGCGCCCTCGCGCGTTTGCATTCCGATCACGCCTTTACCGCCGCGGCGTTGCGCGCGAAATGCGCTTACGGCGGTGCGTTTGATAAACCCGCCGTGAGTGATGCTGATAATGCAACCCTCGTTGGCGATGAGATCTTCCATATTGATCTCGGTTTCATCGGGCACGATTTCAGTCAGCCGCGCCGAACTGTATTTGTCGCGAAGCTCGCGAAGCTCCTTTTTAATTATGGTCAAGACGCGTTGCTCTTTGGCCAGAACGTCCCGGAGATCTTTGATTGATTCGAGTAATTCCTTGTACTCCTTACTAATCTTCTCGCGCTCGAGGCCGGTGAGCTGATACAGGCGAAGATTAAGAATTTCGTCGGCCTGCTGTTCGCTAAATGCGTAACGTCCGTTCGTGAGGCGGGCTTCGCTGCGAATTAAAATGCCGATCTGCTCGACCTGTCGTTTGGTGAATTCAAAGGCCAGTAATTTTACTCGCGCTTCATCGCGACTGGCCGAACCGCGAACGATACGAATAAATTCGTCGAGATTGGCGAGAGCGATCAGGTAACCTTCGAGCGTTTCCGCGCGCTCTTCTGCTTTGCGCAACTCGAAACGCGTGCGACGCAGCACGACTTCGCGTCGGTGCTCGATGTAGCAGGCATTTGCCTCTTTAAGCGAAAGCAATTTCGGACGGCCATGGTCGATGGCCAGCATGATTACTGCGAAGGAGCTTTCCATCGCAGTGTGCTTGTACAGATTGTTGATAACGATCTTCGGGTTGGCGTCGCGCTTTAGCTCAATGACTACCCGCGTATTTTCATCCGATTCGTCGCGAACAGCGCTGATGTCTGTCAGTATCTTTTCGTTCACCAATGATGCGATCCGTTCGACCAGGGTGGCGCGATTGACGTTGTATGGAATTTCAGTGATGACGATCTGTTCACGGCCGCCTTTGAGCTCCTCGATGCCGACCTTGCCGCGCACTTTCATGCTGCCGCGCCCTGTCTCCAGATATTGCCTGATTCCCGCTACGCCGCAGATGGCACACCCGGTGGGGAAATCCGGGCCTTTAACGTGCTTCATCAACTCATCGAGAGTGATCTCTGGGTCATCGATTTGAGCGCAGATTCCATCGACGACTTCGGTGAGGTTGTGTGGCGGAATATTCGTCGCCATACCAACAGCGATACCGGTTCCACCGTTAACGAGCAGATTTGGAAACGCTGCCGGGAAAACCGTCGGCTCGGTGCGAGTTTCGTCATAATTGGGGACGAAATCGACCGTGTCCTTGTCCATGTCGGTCATTAGCGCGGCGCCGAGATGCGTCATACGCGCTTCGGTATATCGCATCGCCGCCGGTGGATCGCCTTCGACCGACCCGAAGTTCCCCTGGCCGTCGACAAGTGTTTCGCGCATCGCCCAGGGCTGCGCCATGTGAACCAGTGTCGGATAAATCACTGCTTCGCCGTGCGGGTGATAATTTCCGCTGGTATCACCACAAATTTTCGCGCATTTGCGATGCTGTCGCCCGGGAAAGAGCGAAAGATCATGCATCGCAAAGAGAATTCTGCGCTGCGACGGTTTGAGTCCGTCCCGCACGTCCGGCAACGCGCGCGAAATAATGACCGACATTGAGTAATCGAGAAACGATCTCGATACTTCCTCGGCTACGTTTATGGGTTCAACTTTCTCGTTTGGATTTAGCATGGTGCTTAAAATCAGCCGTGCGCCGCTGAGTACACAGAGGGTCGCTCGGTTAGGAACCGTTCTTCCCAAATTCGCGAAGTTTCATCAGCCTGCCTGACCGTCACGGGAGGACCAATCCGAACACTGCGCGGCAATGAAATTTTGAGGAAGTCGAGGACACTGCGAATCGTTCCCTCATAATCCCGGCACAGTTCTTCATACTCGACGCGAAAAGGCGAAATGCCAATCCGCTGGAAAAACGTGTACCAGATACCTTCCTGCCGCTCTGCTTCTCTTAAAGATTGCTCAATCAACTGTGCGTCGAACTGCGGTTCGCGGACTGCGGCTTTGCCCTCTTGTACTTTCCAAAGACCCGTCTGAAGGGCTCGGGCCGTCGAAAGCGCCTGCCGGAGTTTGTGGCGCCGGATAATGTGCACGAAGCGAAGACGAGGGAAGGCATTGCTTAGCATGACTAGATCGTTGGCCGAAGCCTGGCCAAAAACACGGCCGTTACGTACACGGCCGAGGAAATCTTCCAGATACCAACTCATCAATTTAAAGCCGAACACCTCATTGCGCGTTGTTTTGGTGTTGACGATGCCGCGTATGTAACCCGCATAATCAATATCGGGATTTACGCCAATCTCGACACCATAACGCGCCTCGGATTTTGGAAGAAAGAACTGTTTCGGCATTCCGGCCTGGCGAGTGGCGCGCAAGCCGTCCGTCAACAAATTGCTACCCGAACGCGGAATGGTGCAGACAACATAACAGCGTCGCGGATGGAGTAGTTTGTGAAACAGGCCTCCCATCTCGCAATTTACACGTCGAGATTGCGCACGTTCAGCGCATTGTCCTCAATGAATTGCCGGCGCGGTTCAACAACGTCACCCATCAGAATCGTAAACATTTTATCAGCATCGACTGCGTTATCGTCGGTCAGGTCGACCTTCAGGAGTTTGCGTTTCTCGGGATTCATCGTGGTCTCAAACAATTCTTTTGCGTTCATTTCGCCGAGACCTTTGAAACGCTTGATCTGCACTCCGCGTCGGCCGATTCCTAAGATTTTCTCGAGGATTTCAGGAATAGAAAACAGAGCATGCGAGACCGCCTTTTCGCCTTCTCCTTCGATCAACTCAAAGATGGGCTGATCGCTGACGGCGTAATGGGCGACTTTAAGACCTTTACGGGCGAGTTCGGCAATGATTTTTTCAATTGCGGCCGATTCATGCAGCTCAACCAGTCGACCGCGTCTGCGGCTGCCATCCGTCCGCGTTGGAGATTCGTTCAGCGGAAGCAATTCCTGACCAAGTTCGGTGTCGAATAGATTCAGGTCTCGATTTTCCTGATGAAATTTGCGGACTGTTTTTTCATCGTCAAAGTAGTGCACACTTTCGTCGTTCCCGTCGCGGACCTTCACCAAATACGTTGGTAGCTTCCCGGACTTCGAGTTGCGCTTCGCCAGATAAGTCTCGAAATCACCGCCATGTCGGCGTACCGCTTCGCTTAGTTTCGCAAGTTTCTCGAGTGATTCGAGAATATCTTTCAATTGCGCGGCTGAAATTTCCTTGTCGTCAGCAAGGTTTCTCAATCGCACGTCCTCGGCCCCGAGCGAAATCAGTATTTTGTTTAGGCGGGCATCGTCATCGACGTATTCTTCACGTTTCTTGCGCTTGATTTGATAAAGCGGCGGTTGCGCGATGTAGATTCTGCCAGCGCGCACCAGTTCGGTCATCTGCCGAAAAAAGAACGTGAGTAGCAGGGTCCGAATGTGAGATCCGTCGACATCCGCATCCGTCATGATGATGATCCGGCCATATCGCAGTTTACTGATGTCGAAACGGCCTTCGTCCTTGCCGTTGCCATCTTCTTTTGGTTTGCCGATTCCGGTTCCGATGGCGGTGATCATGGACTGGATCTCGTTGTTTTTGAGGAATTGATCTTCACGAGCTTTTTCGACGTTTATCAATTTTCCTCGAATAGGAAGAATGGCTTGGTAACGTCGATCGCGACCCTGCTTGGCAGAGCCGCCAGCCGAATCACCTTCGACGATGTAAAGCTCAGTCAGTTCCGGATCACGCTCAGAGCAATCGGCCAATTTTCCCGGCAACCCGCCACCGGTAAGAGCGCCCTTGCGAATTGTCTCCCTGGCTTTTCGAGCCGCTTCTCTGGCTCGAGCGGCAGTAAGAACTTTGTCGAAAATTCGTTTCGCGATCGGCGGATTCTTATCGAAGTGGGTCATTAGCCCGTCATACACGACAGAGTTCACGATTCCGTCGATTTCCGTGTTGACGAGCTTCACCTTGGTCTGGGATTCGAAGCGGGGATTCGGCAACTTGACACTGAGCACACAAATCAAACCTTCCCGCACATCGTCGCCCGAAATGGAGGGATCCTTTTCTTTGAGAAGGTTACTCGATTTCGCGTACTGGTTGACGGCTTTCGTAAGCGCGGTTCGGAAGCCGGTCAGGTGGGTGCCGCCATCCGGGTTCGGAATTGAATTGGCAAACGGTAAGATCTGGTCGTTGTAGCTATCATTGTATTGCAACACCACATCGACGAAGACTTCATCCCGCTGGCGAGAGATCGCGATCGGCTTCGGATGCAGCACCTGTTTGTTCTCGCCGAGCTGCTTTACGAATTCCTCGATCCCGTGCTTGTAAAAGAACCGTTCTTTCTTCGCCGGATCGGTCCGTTCGTCCGTAAGTGTGATTTCCAGGCCGGGATTGAGAAATGCCAGTTCGCGCAAACGAGTTGCAAGACGCTCGAACTTAAATTCGGTCGTGATTGTAAAGATTGTTGGGTCGGGAAGAAAGGTGATGAGTGTCCCGGTTGTTTTCTTGTTTTTGACTTCGCCGATAACAGTGAGTTTGTCCGTCGTTTTACCCTTAGCGAAAGCCATGTGATAAACTTTGCCGTCGCGCGATACTTCGGCTTTGAACCATTCTGACAGTGCATTCGTGCACTTTGCGCCGACGCCGTGTAAGCCCCCGGAATATTTGTAGGCTCCCTGTCCAAATTTTCCCCCGGCGTGGAGGTTTGTGAGCACCAGCTCGATCGCAGGCATTTTCCATTTCGGATGAATATCCACAGGAATTCCGCGCCCGTTATCGCGCACCGAAATAGACCCATCGACGTGGACGGTGACTTCTATTTTTGTGCAAAACCCCGCGAGGTGTTCGTCGATCGAATTGTCCAATACCTCGAAAACCAGATGGTGCAGTCCCCGTTCATCCGGATCGCCAATGAACATTCCAGGGCGTTTTCGAACCGCTTCGAGGCCCTCCAATTTGTCGATTTGTGCGGCGTCATACTTCTGTGCTGAACCGATTCCCGTCGATCCCCGTTCAGATGATTTTTCGACGGGAATTTCTTCTTGAGTTTTTAGCATAGATTAGGGGCCGGAAAGACCTCTTAGGAGGATATCGCAAATGTGCCGACAAACAACTATTATCTCGTGGCTGATTTCGGATTTTTTGCGCTACATATTGCGTGCGCAAGGAGGCCAACGCCCAAGATATTGTGTCAGGTCAAACCACTGAAAATTGGCGGTTAAGCAGGTATTTTTCTAGCTACTTGACCGGCCGATTTTGAACCCGGAAAATGCGATCACTGCATGCGCACTCGAACCCTATTGGAAGCACGGTGGATCCTTCTGATTCTGGGATCAGTCGGCATGTTGCTCTTGTTTGTTTCGGCGTGGCTATCGCTCCTTTTACTGGCACTTTTTCTATTCACGGTCGCTTTTTTTCGAGACCCGGATCGTCACGTGGCAGCCGATCCAAACTTGGTTGTTGCTCCGGCTGATGGGACGGTCAGAGACGTTCTTGAACTAGAGGAAAAAGAAGTTCTGAACACAAGAACGCGGCGCGTCGGAATTTTCCTGTCGATCTTCGATGTCCACACCAACCGAGCGCCGATTCACGGGCGCATCATTTATCGCCAGCACCACGAAGGTCTCTGCCTTGATGCTCGGGATCCAGATTGCTCGGAGAAGAATGAAGCGATGACATGGGCATTCCAAAACCCGCATGTCACGATTGTCGTTAGGCAACTCACGGGCGCGATCGCCAGACGTATTGTTGCCTGGGCAAACGTTGGCGATGAATTGAAAAAAGGGGAACGCTTCGGGATGATTCGCTTCGGCTCGCGGACGGAACTATATTTGCCCCTCGACGCAGAGCTTCTTGTGAAAACAGGCGACCACGTTTCGGGAGGGTCTACAGTCATCGCGCGTTTGCGGACCGATGAGCGAACAACCGTCTAAAATCTATCTCCTGCCGAACCTGATGACGGCGGGAAATCTGTTCTGCGGATTCACTGCCACTCTGAAGATACTCGAGGGCGCATTGTTACAGGCATCTAATCCCGACGCAGCCACCGATCTTTTTCACACAGCGATCTGGTTTGTTCTCGGCGCCTTTGTTTTTGATTTTCTAGATGGCCGTCTCGCGCGTTTGGGTGGGCACGAGAGTCCGTTCGGGCGCGAGTTCGATTCGTTAGCCGACATTGTTTCATTTGGGCTTGCTCCTGCGCTGATGGTGTATCGCGTGGTGTTGCAGGAGTTCCCGCGCGCCTGTTGGATCATTGCGTTTGTCTACCTGACCTGTGGAGCACTGCGCCTGGCACGTTTCAATTCGGCAGCAGCGAAGCACAACGGAGCGAGTGCTGCCAACACATTCACCGGGTTTCCGATTCCCGCTGCGGCTGGCTTAATTGCGTCGATCACATTGTTTCTGTTATGGCTTGCCGAAGGCGAGCATCGGCTGGGTAATTGGCGCTTCGCTCTGCCGCCATTGCTGCTCTTTCTTTCGTTCATGATGTTTAGTCGGTTTCAATATCCGAGCTTTAAAGCGCTCAACTGGAAAACGAAAAAATCTATTCCGCGGTTTCTGATCATCATCCTTGTACTCATCTTTACTGGCTTGAATTATGAATGGATGCCAGCGGTGCTTTTCCTGGCATACCTGCTTTATGGTGTGCTGCGTCCCTGGCTCTCCCGTGACTGGCGCCGCGAAATTGAAGAAGAAATCGGCGAAGAACCTTCTGAAGACACGGCCGAACAGGCGCCGTAACTCAACAATTTGATTGGACCGTGACCGGTCCGCGCGCAGGGCAGAGATTTCTTAAGAGGCTTTGCTATGCCGTTTGATTCAATTTTGCCAGAACCTCGGGATCGCGGACGTCCGCCCATTCACCATTCAGTTCGAGGGCTTGGACTTTTTTGCCTGAATGCGCGAGATCGCGGATCGCGTCTGTAAGTTCGTACTCGCCGCGCGGCGATGGTTTCAACCGCGCCGTGAATTCGAAAATGCTCGGCCGAAACGCGTAAAGACCCGCGTTGTACCACGGGCTTGTTGGTTCGCCTGGGTTTGGCTTTTCGCGAAGATCGACTAAATCCATTTCCTCGTTAACAAAAACGGCGCCGCCTTTACTGACGTCTTCCCCGCGGGTAACCGTAATGATCGCTTCACAATCATCAGCAAGATTGCGAAGGCGTTTGTAATTCACCGGATCAATCAAGATGTCGCCATAACTCAAAATAAACGGCGACGCACCGGTAAAGTTGTGGGCAAGATCGACGACGCGGCCTGTGCCATCCTGTACGGTTTGCGTAGCATATTCGATGTGGACGCCATAATCGGTGCCGTTACCGAAACAGTTGCGGACCATTTCCGCGTGATAACCAACGATAATTAGAAATTTGCGCGAACCGGCATCGCGCAAACCTTCTATAATGTGTTGCAACACGGGTTTGCCACGCACGTTAATCATCGGTTTCGGAAAAGTGGCAGTCAGCTCACGCATTCGCGTACCCCGCCCTGCTGCGAGCACAACAGCTCTGTCGATCTGGATCATATGCGCGGGCAACTCATAACTTGATCGGAACGAACAGCCGAGTCCTCTGGGTGCGGCGGCTTAGCAGCTCCATTCTCCAATCACTGCCCGCCCTTCTTAATGGGCGTTACGGTTAACGCGGGCAGGTTAGCTTGCTTAATTAATTCACTTACTTTAGGCACGTCTTCGGCTTCCAGGTGCGCCCATTTCTTTAACTGCTCGTCCAATTGGCTGTTCAACATTTGAAAAACGTCGAGTTGTCCCTGCGTCGGTTCCGTGTCGCCGGATTCGATCATATGGCTAAACGTTTCAAAACGTTCGTTCAGCATATCCGGGAAGGCGAGATTTCCTTCCGAGCCTTTCATATTTACCTGAACAAGTTTCTGTTCGATCTCCGACATTTTGTGATCGAGGTCGTCCGCTGCTGCCAATGCTGCTTTTAATCTGGGATCGTCGCCGAAGCGTTTGTGCAGCGTTTGAATCTGCGACCTGAGATCTCGGATCTCGTTGACGGCCTGATGCAATCGCGAGATCGAATGATTCACCTGGATTGCTAACGCAAATTGCTTCTGCACGCCTGCCTCGGTGTCTTTGTTCCGTGGATCAATTGCCAGGTGTAGCGGCGCCGTCGCCGATCTACCCCCAACGGTGAGTTTCACCTGGTAATCACCAGGCGCGGCGAGCGGGCCTCTTGGTCCAACGCCGGAGTAAAATGCGCCGGGTATCTGGACAGGATCATCGTAGCGCAGATCCCAGGCGAAACGGTTCATCCCTTGATTTGCCGGAATTGTTTTAGGCCGTTCGATCCGATCCGGCCACTCAGGCGGCTGTTCGCCCTCTTTTTTCTCTTTGCTGGAAAGATGCCTAACGACTTTGTTCGAACCATCCAGAATATCGAGAGAGACCTCCTCTTTCGGCGCAGTCTTGAAGTAATAATCAATGATTGCGCCCGGTGGTGGGTTGTCGCCGACTGGCTGGCGTCTGTCGAATTCTTCAGGGTAATGCAAACGCACTGCGGTCTGGGGTTGGTAAAGAATCAAATCGCTTTGAGCAGATTGCGGACTCAGCTGGCGCAGTGGCGTAATATCGTCCAGTACCCAGAACGAGCGGCCATGAGTGGCTACGATGAGATCGTCATCTTTTACAATTAGATCGTGGATTGGCGTCACCGGCAGGTTCAACTGAAGCGGCTGCCAGTGCGCACCGTTATCAAACGATACAAAAACGCCGAGCTCGGTGCCCGCGTAGAGCAATCCACGTTTTTTGCGATCTTCGCGCACCGCGTGCACGTAAGCGCCATCCGGAATGCCGGTGACAATCGCGCTCCAGCTTTTGCCCAGGTCTGTCGTTTTGAAAATGTACGGCTTGAAATCGTCTAATCTATGACGGTCCACCGCGATATATGCGGTGTTGGAATCGTGTGGCGAGGGATCGATAAGGCTCACCGTGCTCCATTCGGGCATTTTTGGCGTAACGTTCGACCAGTGCTCGCCGTCATCGGTTGTAACGTGAACAAGTCCGTCATCCGTGCCGGCCCACAGCGTCGCCTTTTTCACCGGCGACTCTGCGAGAGCGAACACGGTGTCGTAGTATTCAACTGAAGTGATGTCGTTAGTCAGCGGGCCGCCGCTTGGTTGTTGTTTGGATTTGTCATTGCGTGTTAGATCGCCGCTGATCTGCTTCCAACTGTGTCCGTGATCGATCGATTTAAAAACGCATTCTGCTCCCGTATATAGAACGTCGGGGTTATGTAGAGACAGGGTGAGTGGCGTCACCCACTGAAAACGATGCGCGACATCGGCCGCGCCATGGCCGGAATTATCGACCGGCAAAACGCTGATGTCTTGTGTGTCTCTTCGAAGCTTGTTGTAGCGGAAGATGGTGGCTTCGTTGTTTGAATAAACGATGTGCCAATCGCGCGGGTCGGCCAGAACAAAGCCGCACTCGCCGCCGCTGACTTCGAACCAGTCCGCCTGTCCGATTGCGCCCCAATCCGTACGGCTTGCAATGCCAATACTCGAGTTGTCCTGTTGCGCGCCATAAATGTGATATGGAAAAGCGTTGTCCGCCGAAACGTGATAAAACTGCGCAGTCGGCTGGTTGTTTTGGGTGGTCCACGTTTTTCCGCTGTCGATTGAGATGCTAACGCCTCCGTCATTAGCGTTCGCGATGCGATTAGGTTCTTGCGGGTTGATCCATAACCCATGGTGATCGCCATGACGTGCTGGCAACAGACTAAAGGTCTTTCCGCCGTCGACTGAACGGAACAGTCCAGTGTTTAAAAGATAAACTGTGTCCGCGGATTTGGGATCGGCATAGACTTTGCTGAAATACCAGGCGCGCTGACGAAATCGGCCGTCCTCGTTTACACGGGTCCAATGTTGACCGGCATCATCGGAGCGGTACAGGCCGCCCTCCTTTGCCTCAATGATTGCGTAAACGCGGTTGGAATCGGCACCGGAAACTGCGATTCCGATCTTGCCAAGGATTCCTTCGGGAAGGCCATTGCCCTCGAGGCGTTTCCAAGTCACGCCATTGTCTTCAGATCGATAGAGCCCGCTTCCTGGACCGCCGCTCGAAAAAAACCATGGCTGTCGTCTGGCCTGCCACAAGGAAGCGAAAACAATGTTCGGATTGTGCGGATCGAAAACGACATCGATTCCCCCGGTGTTTTCATCTTTGGACAAAACCTTCGTCCAGGTCTTCCCGCCGTCGGCAGTTCGAAATATTCCGCGCTCGGCGTTTGGCCCAAATGCGTGACCCAGTGCCGCGACCAGGACGACGTCCTCGTTTCTCGGGTCGACAATTAGCGCGCCGATTTGGCGGCTATCTTTTAAACCAACATTTTCCCATGTCTTGCCGCCATCGATAGATTTAAAAACCCCGGTACCGTAGGTGGTATTGCCGCGAATCGCTGCTTCGCCTGTGCCTGCATAGATTACGTTGTGATCTGAAGGCGCGACGGCGATAGCGCCGATGGACGAAATGGATTGCTTATCGAAGAGAGGTGTCCAGTTTGCGCCGCCATCAATCGTTTTCCAGACGCCACCTGCAACAGCGCCAAAATAATAAGTATCGGGCTCGCCAGGAACGCCTTCTATCGCCAACGCGCGGCCGCCACGAAACGGTCCAATCTGTCGCCACTGCATTGCTTTAAACAATTTTTCATCAATCGCACCCTGCGGAGTGGGAGTCGGAGTTGGCACGGCTCGACCCGGAACGGAAAAGAACAATATGGAGAGAGCGAAAGTGATTTGAACCAGTCGAAAAGAGCCGTAACCGGGCGTCATCATCAGCCTAAGGTGAAAAGGCCGCCCGTTGGTTCAACTGGAATCGCGCGCTAAGAGATCGACGCTGGCAGCGAGTAGTTTCTGCGCCAGCTAAAGCTTGGTTAGGCGTTGATGGTCGCCATCCCGGTGGCGTGTGCTTCCACTGCGCTTCCGCCGGATGATCCTCCACCAACGTGCCGTGCAGCGAAATAAGAGCCAATGACGAGCACCGCCGCGATGAATTGAGCAACAAGCGTTTCGACCGTTGGAAACACTGCAAACCAGAGCCCCATCCATGGCGGAAGATAGGGTTGCAGTGATTTGATCGGAGTGGTGGGAATCCAGTGTGCAAGCTGCATTTCCTGCGCCTGCTCGCCTACCATCACAAGCAATACAACTCCGAGTAAAATTCCGGTGGTGATCAACATTTTGCGATACGGCAGACGCTGTTGCAGCACAAACGTCAACACGGCCACCATTATTGTTAGAGCCAACCCTACCAGCGTGCCTTTCAACACCACAGCGCTGCCAAGGCGCAGATGATAGCTTTGCAGAAAAAGAACGACTTCAAATCCTTCGCGGTAAAGCGACGTGAATCCAAGCAGGATCAGTCCAAACCAGAGGCGCGACTGCGATATCTCCGCGGCGCGCGCATTTTCGAGCAACGCTTTGCGGCGGCGATTGTGAGCGCGAATCCAACCTCCCCAATAAATTTTGTGAAAGAACCAGTTCATGATGACGAGCAGCACGACGACGGCGAGCAGACCCGTAGCGGCTTGCAAATCGAGAGCCGACATGTTTTCGCTCAGTGACCCGACAATGCGCACTGCGATGAACCACGTGATCATGGTCGCGACGAAGGCAAGACCCGCGCCTAACGCAACAGGACGGCGATGGGAGCGCTTCGGGCCTGTCATGCTTGCGGTGATCGCTGCCAGGACCAGAATGCATTCCAGTCCTTCCCGAAACACGAGAATGCCAATGTCCAGGAACGCCACCGTCGGACTTGTGTCGGGACGTGTCGGATCGGGCGCGCCATGTGCGGTGATTCCCTGCCACACGAGCATCGTGACTACGCAAAGTGCAGCTACAACGATGCCGATGCGCAAACCAGGCTTCATCCGGTTCAAACGCTAACACATGCCTAGCATTGATGCTGGCGTTCGATTGCTTTTTTTTAGCGGCTGATTGCGGCGTAGCTCAGTTGTTTGCCGTGAATACTTCGGTGACCTACGCTCACAGCCGATGGCGAAATATGTTCTGGATCACAATTTGAAAGGGGACAGAAATCGGCTCGCCTTGATGTCGGAATTACTTGATCCGATGCATCGCCGATGCATTGAACCGTTTCGATGTCATCAAGCCAGGCGCGAGGACGCTCGAGGTTGGCTGCGGCACCGGCTCAATTTCAGCATGGCTGGGCACAGCAGGTTGCTCCAAATGGACAAGCGGTAGCCGTCGACATGGATCTTTCGCTGGTTGAGATGCGCGTACCGAATTTGAAGTTGCTCAAGGATGATATTCTCGCTGGCCCAATCGAGCCTGCAGCTTCGATCTCGTAACGGCTCGCGCAGTTCTTCACCACGTTGCCGACGCCGAAAGGGCAATCGCGAACCTTGTAGCAAGTCTTCGGCCCGCAGGGGCCATTCTCTTGATCGAGCCGGATTTCCTTCCGGTCACAATCGCTGAGCAGCCAGATTTCTTTCGCTGCCATAGCGCT
>JBKPMH010000042.1:0-6953 GCA_046732035.1 Verrucomicrobiota bacterium | reverse complement strand
AGTTCTCCGGTGTCCAGTTGCAGATCCCATTCAGCACGCGCCCACGATTTTTCGTCCCACCAATTTCCAGAAATCAAATATGGGCCGCGCAGATTGATGGTTTTACCGCGAACATCTCCGCCGTGAATGTGTATGGGACGCTTTTCATCCAACCGGATGCATGCAGATAAACTTGGTCGAAATCGACGCAGCGCTGCTGTAGTCTGCGCTGTCCTCAGCGCATGGGAGTCCGAGTTAGAGTGGCGGTTTTGTCCGCTGGGGACAGCGGACGCTACAGCCCATGTGAACGGTTCCATCCGAAATGCATCCGGCTGATGGGTTTCTTCCGACACGGGAGTTCCGACATGATCAGCGCCCACAAGACCCGTCAAACGGGCCAGTGTTTCCGAGAGTTGATGCGGATTGCGTAATGTGGTTTCAAATAATCCGAATTGTTCTCTCGAAGGTTTGATGGGCTGGGCGGTCAGCGCGACGGCAACGATGGGGTATTCGGATTTAAAATTTTCCAAATGCGTATGCAGCATCCGGAAAAGCAGATCGACATTATTGGTCGGCTGCGGAATTTTGAAAATGCGCTGGTAAATTTGTTTGTTCGTGAAGGTGATCCGCAGGGTCAGTTCTTTTGTAACGAGATAAATTCCGGTCAACTGAATCGCAAATTGCTCCAAAAACCGCCGAAGCATGAAGAGAAGTGGCTCCGCAGTTTCAATTTCGTTTTCGAATTCGAAGCTCTCTTCAAACGACTCGGGCGGGCGGATTAATTGAAGTATTCGCTCAGATCGTCCATTGGCTCGTTCCCACATTCGAATGGCTGCCGGGCCAAGTCGCGCACCGAGCTGCTCTCGATCCAGGGCCGCAAACTGCCCAAGCGTATGAATTCCCCACTTCTGGAGAATAGTCAGGATCTCGGGAACTGATTTATCTGCATTTCGGCGTTGGGCATTTCCTTTTGCGATTAAAGAGCTCTCCATGCGCTCAAATTAACGCCGTAGAGTGTATATGTTCAAGCGAACATTTTCCTTATAGTTTAAATTACTTCCAACGGACATTTCGGTAACGCTTGCAGAAAAGCTCGCCCGTACGGCTTGCTCACAATTCGATTGTCGAGAATGACTACAATGCCCCGGTCGCTCTTGGTTCGAATCAAGCGGCCTACTCCCTGTCGCAATTTCAGAATTGCTTCCGGCAGCGAATATTCAGTGAATGGATCACCACCGCGCTCTTCGATCAATTCGAGCTTTGCTTCGATTAATGGATGATCAGGCACAGCAAAGGGCAGACGGGTTATGATCACGTTCGAAAGAGCCTCCCCGGGAACGTCAACGCCCATCCAAAAACTGTCTGTGCCAAACAGAACGCTGCGAGGCGTGGTCTTGAATTGATCCAGAAGTTTTCCTCGAGGCGCCCCGCCGCCTTGCACCAGCAGATTGAATTTTTTTTGAGAAAAGAATTCCGCCATCCGCTCTGCCAGCTGCTGCATGCCGCGATAATTCGTGAAAAGAACAAACGCACGGCCTTCGGTCTTCTCGACAAAATACCCGACCCACTGTGCGAGCGCTTCCTCATGTTGCGCGTCGCGCGGATCGGGCATTTTCCTGACGATGAACATTCTCATCTGTTTCTGGAAGTCGAACGGCGCACCTAGAAGCAACGGCTCGGCGTCCTCACCGCCGATCCGTTGCCGGAAATATGCAAGATCCTTCCGGCCGACTGAGAGCGTTGCGCTGGTCATCACGCACGAGCAGTTATCGCGAAATAACATTCGACGCAGGACGGGCGCGATATCGATCGGCGCGGCATTCAGCGTAAGAAATTGTGCCATTTTTCCAGTACGCTCGACCCAGTACACATGTTCGGGCTTGCTTTGCTCAAGAAATGCTGCGATTCCTGTCCGCGCTTCGCGAATCCGCCGGCCGTATTCGTGTAATTCCGCTTTTAGAAACTCGTCGTCACTCTGTTTCACACCCTCGGCGATCCGGGCGTGCAATGTCGTCAGCCGACCGGTAATGGTATCGTGGACAAGCTCTGCCTCGCGCACACGGAATTCGCGGCCTTTCCTGAAATTGCATTTGGATTCGACCGCAGCAAAAAACTTTTCCGCGTCCTCCACCAGCTCGGCGGCCAGCCGCACACCCTCAGCGTCCCGCATCACAGTGAAGAGGCCCTTACGGGTTCGGGCATTGTAGAGCCGCTGAATCGTCGATCTTAGCCCATACTGCGAGATGCCGATGCCGATCTGTCGCGAAGCCACCTGCTCGATGGTATGTGCTTCATCCAAAATCAGAAAATCGTTTGGAAAAATGAAGCCGCTCTCGCGCTCTTCCTGGATCTCCGGACTTATCAAAAGAACAAACAGCAGTGTGTGGTTGATGACTAAGACGTCCGCTGCCAGAAGGCGTTTGCGCGCTTGCTGATAAAAACAGCGTTGGTCCTGGCCGCATGTCTTCTGGGTGCAAATATGCGCTTCGCTGCAGACCTGTATCCAGACTTTCGGATCGGGCTCCATCGGCAGGTCGCTCAGCGAGCCGTCAGGCGTTGTGCGTGACCATTGCGCCAGGCTGGCCAGTTCATTCTGCTCCGGGCCGGTGAAAAGCTCATTGGCTTGTTGCAGGGCCCTTTCCAAACGCCGCGGGCAAAGATAATTTTGGCGGCCTTTCATCAACGCAGCTTTGAACTCGACAGGTAGAATTTTCTCCAAAATGGGGATGTCCTTGTGGAGGAGTTGCTCTTGAAGATTAATTGTATGAGTGGAGACGACGGCCTTTTTATGCTGCTCCATCGCCCATAAGATTGCCGGAGTGAGATAAGCGAGCGATTTACCGACACCTGTTCCTCCTTCGACTACCAAATGACGCTCTTCTTCCAATGCCCTCGCGACGGCAGCTGCCATCTCTTGCTGTTGCGGACGGAATTCGAAGTTCCTGGCCTTTGATAGCGCGCCTTGCTGGGAAAAAAAGCCGCGGACGCGGTCCACGAAATCACTGCCCAGATTGTCTTTCAATGCAATCATAGCGATCAATGCAGGCGGACGCGCTCGATTAGGCTCACAACCTGAAATGCGTCCACGGACGTGCTATCCTAAATTCGAAATCCCAAATCCGAAATTCGAATTTTCCGATGAAGCTCCTCGACCGATACGTCATTCGCAACTTCGTGCAGGTTTACCTTTACTGCATCGCCGGGTTTATCTCCATCTGGCTCATTTTCGACGTAAGCGATAACATCTCGACCTTTATCGATGAGCACGTGGGCCTCCTGTTGGTGGTTCGTTATTACGCCACACAGATTCCCCAGGTTCTTATTATTCTTCTACCGGTTTCGCTGCTCCTGTCGCTCCTTTTCTCTCTGGGCCGAATGTCTCGAGCCAACGAAATTGTTTCAATGCTCACGGCGGGAATTAGTCTTCCGCGCGTTCTTATGCCGCTGATCGGCATGGGGCTGCTTACAGTGGCGGCGAGCATGGTTCTGAACTATTCGCTGGCACCGCATGCCGAATTGGCCCGCAAAAATTTTCTTTCTGAAGCGCAGGCGCGGCCCAGTCGGTACGTCCAGGGACAAATTTTTCGTAATCGCACCGATCTGCGCACCTGGTTCATTCAAAACTTTCTCCCGCGCGGCAACACGTTCAATAACGTTCAGGTGCTTCAACAGGATGCGAACGACAATATCGTTACGAATTATGTGGCAAGTCGCGCCACGTACCGCCCGGAAACCAAAACCTGGGATTTGGACAATGTAAAAGTCGTTCACTACGATCCCTCCGGAAATATCGTTGACGAGCAGATTTATCCGTCACTGAAGATCGAGCATTGGAGTGAGACTCCGTTTCGCCTGGGCAGCGCAAACGAACGCGCGGAATTTCTGAGCCTGCCAGAATTAAGAGAGTATTTGCGTTTCAACGCGGATTTCCCCCCTACTTTGCTCGCGCCGTTTCGCACACATCTACAGTACCGGTTCGCTTTGCCCTGGACCTGTTTGGTGGTGGTTTGCATTGCTGCGCCGCTGGGAATCGGCTACTCGCGGCGCGGTGTGTTGTCGAGTGTTGCCGCAGCAGTTTTTCTGGTCTTCTCAATGAACTTTCTGGTGCATCTGTTTCTCGCGCTCGGCGAAGGCGACCGCGTTTCTCCATTTGTGGCGGCATGGACGCCGAACCTTCTTTTTGCCGGAATTGGCTTGTATCTGCTCTACTTGCGATCGTCGAATCGCGAACCGCCAAGCCTTCATCTTTTTGCCACGCGTCGTATGGTATCACGATGAACCCGCTTCCAAACGAATGGGCGATCACGCATCGAGCGGATGCCTGCGCTATGACGCATCGGCCGTTTGTTGCCGGAGAATATTTTTACACGCTCCTTTATCACAGCGCGGACGGCTATCGGCGCGAAGATTTGAGCGAAGAGGCGTGGCAAAGTCGAAATGAAAACATCAGGCCGTTTTCATTTTGGAAATCGCGTTACGAGGCATCGCCTCCAAAGCCGCCGGAGCCGCTGGCGCGAGAAAATGCGGAGCAACTCTTTCGCCGTTTGATTGCATCCGAAAATCCGCCCCCGAATGCCTGCTACGTCCTGTCCGCGATGCTGGAGCGCAAACGCATTTTGAAACAGGTCAAGAGTGAATCCCGGGACGACGGAAGACGGGTGTTGATCTATGAACAACCGGCGACTGGTGATGTCTTCGTTGTGCCCGACCCGCAATTACGCCTGGATGAACTGGAAGCCGTACAAAACGAAGTGACCGAACTGCTCCGCGCAGCGACGTAAACCCGACTCTGGCTGAATGACTACAGACGCACCGCCCGCTAACTACAAGATTGGTAACGAACGTTTGATCCGGATTACCGAGAGCGCAGCCCGCAAATTGGAGTCGCTGCTCCAGGAAAAAGGCAAACCTGACGGCGCATTGCGGCTGGCGGTAGTTGGCGGCGGATGTTCCGGACTGCAATACGTCATGGATTTAGTGGATGGCCCTAAGGAGCGCGACATTCTGGTGCCAATTTCCAACGTGCGGTTGGTTGTCGATCCAAAGAGCGCACTATTTGTCAGCGGCTCGGTGCTCGATTACAGCGAAGACCTGCAAAAAGGCGGTTTCAAAGTCACCAATCCAAACGCCGTCGCGCACTGCTCTTGCGGCGAAAGTTTCGCTGTCTAGGAAACCCAGCGCTCGGGATCGAAGTATTCGAGTAATTCTCGCCAATTGTATTGCGCGTGAAAACGATCACAGACTTCGCTGCGGCGATCAATTCCCGCGATGTTGAGACAATCGCTGCCCTGATGAGCGACGATCACAGATTCATAGAGGCCCACGGCAATGAAATGATGGGAAAGGAGATGATGAAAGCCGGTTGGGCTAGTTACTTCCAGCTTTTCCCGGATTATTACATCGGTATCGAAAAGATTCTGAGCGAAGGCGACCTTGCCGTCGCATTTGGCTACGCTGGCGCAGGAACAGGAGAAGGAACTTGGAAACTCCCCGCAGCATGGCGGGCGATCATCCGAGATCGAAAATCAAATTACGGCAGGTTTACGCTGATACAAAGATTCAATTCGAAAGAATGAGAACGTAAGACCGGATAGCTACACTTTCATAATTTCCGTTTCCTTGTTCCTGAGATGGTCATCGATCGATTTGACGAAGCGATCGGTGAGCTTTTGTACTTCGTCCTCCGCATCGCGAAAGCCGTCTTCGGTTAATTCGCCGGCGGCTTTTAGTTTTTTTGCTTCGTCGAGTGCAGTGCGCCGGTTTGCACGCACACGCACGCGCGCTTCCTCGGCCATCTTGTGCAGGGAGCGGACCAGGTCCTTGCGTCGTTCTTCAGACAACTCCGGGATGGGCAGGCGAATAATCTTTCCATCAACCGCAGGCGTGATGCCGATCTTTGATTCCTTCAGCGCCCTCTCGATATCCTGAACTGTGCTGGCGTCAAAAGGTTGCACAACCAGCAAGCGCGCCTCAGGCGTCGTGATCAGCGCAAGCTGCTTTAGCTTCATGGCCGATCCGTAAGCGTGGACATCGACGTTCTCAACGAGGCCCGGCGAAGCTTTGCCGGTGCGCACCGCGGCAAATTCATGCACCATGTAATCGACGCTTTTCTCCATCGACATCTCGGCCTCCAGTAGAATGTCATCTCTGCTCATGTCGCTGAAGTTTTACTTCGTTAGAAGCTCATCGCAAACCAGTGTTCCGATTTTTTGCCCCAACACTGCATCGCGAATGTTGGTGGGATTATTCATGTCGAACACGATGATTGGTATCTTGTTGTCCATGCACAGACTGAATGCGGTCGAGTCCATGACTTGTAAACGTTTCGCCAGCGCTTCCGAAAAAGTGAGCCGGTCGTACCGGCGTGCGTCTGGATGCTTGTTCGGATCGGAGTCATAAACTCCATCGACCTTGGTGGCCTTGAGGATGACGTCGGCCCGAATCTCGCTCGCTCGCAACGCTGCTGTCGTGTCCGTGGAAAAATATGGATTCCCGGTGCCGGCGCCAAAAATGACAACACGACCGAGTTCAAGATGCCGAATGGCCCGTCCGAGAATGAACGGCTCTGCCACATTCCTCATGTCGATGGCCGATTGGACCCGAGTCTCGATGCCCATTTGATCAAGCGCGCTGCGTAACGCCAGCGCGTTAATCACCGTAGCGAGCATACCCATGTAATCCGCGGTAGTTCGATCCATACCGCGATGCGATGCAGATAAGCCCCGCCAGATGTTTCCGCCCCCGATGACGATTGAAACCTGTACTCCCAGATCTCGAACCTGTTTGATTCGTTCAGCAATCTCTCGCACAACGGTGGGCGAAATGTTGTCGCGTGCGCCGCGTTCCTGCATGGCTTCTCCGCTCAACTTGAGAACGATGCGCTTGTAGACTGGCTTTTCCGCTTGCATGGGCCGAGCCAACATCAAACAGAAGATCACTCCTCTTGGAAAGCATAAACGCTATACGCGTTAGCG
>JBKPMH010000041.1:0-13814 GCA_046732035.1 Verrucomicrobiota bacterium | reverse complement strand
TCCTCCGCCTGCGGAATGACCCTATCGTCTAGAGGCCCAGGACACCGGCCTTTCACGGCGGTAACACGGGTTCGAATCCCGTTAGGGTCGCACTTTCTTCGGGCATACTGCGCAGAGAAGAGTTTTTTGCTGTCGTCGCAGACTGCAGTTATTGGTCGGTCGGGTTTTTATCGGAAGCAGCGGGCAGATGCCCCAGCTGTAAAAGCACGCAGTTTTACACCTGTTCGCTGATCGTCCTGACCAAGCGGGGGTCAGGTTGCGACGGTGATCCCTTGGCATTTTCCCAAATCCTAAGGGAAGGAACCGATCTTCCCTGAAGCCTGGCAAACGTCTGCTGCCAAACTAGGCCGAAGTCTTAGCGTAAAATCCGAGTTTTTTTGAATTCGCGTTGCCAGTGAAGTTTTTGCAAAACAAACGGAAATGCTCCGCGTTGTTATTGCGTGACCACAGAGGTGGCGTTCGTCTGGGATGAGGCGTTTTCTCGAAGAAAGTCGCTGTTGTTTGGAAGAAGACGCACAATCGAGGCGAGTTGCGCAAACCTTCATTGGGAGTTCAAGCAAATCGCGCAGGCAAATGGATTTAACTCTTGAGCAAGTGCTGAGACTGATTGAGCTGATATTCCTCTGCCAGATTCCGGGATGGACGCTCCTGCTGGGCTATTTTCTGGCGAAACGTTGAGCGTCACCTAAACTCGGACGGTTCCTTGCTTACTTAGCCGGAGGGGGTTCCGTTCGCACGAACGGATGCTCGAATGAACAGTAAAAGAAAAGACCCCAGTCAGGAGAATCGGAGGTGAGCCCAATGGGCACGCCCAAGCCGACGACCAACTGTGCATCGTTCGGCAAGTTGAGCGCGTAACGCGCGCCAGGAGAAATGACTGCGGTGGTAGTGTGGTCGAGAGTCGGTTCAGGTGAGAACACGCCCTCGGCAACATCGTCGTTCCAGCCTGCAACTGTTTCCAGCATTAGATTGAAGTCGCGGCTTACGGCAAAGATGGCGCTGGCGCCAACATTGTAATTCATAAGATCATGGTTTCGCACATCAGGAAACACCGACATGCCGGCGTTGAAATTTAGAGTCCAGCGGTCACTCACAATCTTGCTAAAAGGAAGATTCGTTTCGTAACCGACGCCCCCAACGCCAGAATCCTTGTCAGGATCGCCAGTCGGAAGTACCAGAGACAATCGTGGGGCGAAAGCCGGTGTGCGTTCGCCTTCTGTCAATGCCTGAAGACGATAGTTGAGCCGCATGTCTTCCATACCATTGTCGTCCTCGGTAAAGGCGTACGGAATGGTGTACGAGAACTGGTGAGTCTGACTGAAGACCGGCCATTCCTGAGTAAAACTCGGGGTGATCTCGCGCGATCCGTTCATGAAATTGATCGGAACATTTAGGATGTGCTGCACCACGCCGGGCTCCTGGTTGTAAGCTTCTTCAATGAGAAAAGAATTGTCCTGAATCCCTTTGGCAAGTGGCTCCGAGGCAATCGAAGTAGTCACCGACTCCACAGGAGCCGCCACACAGAGAAGGCGAACAATGGCAGCACAGGTGCGCGATTTTGATTTTGCACAAAGAGTGGCAGGGTGCTGACGTTTCATACAGATATTATTGTTTCAGTGTTTCCGCAGGAATCGCACAAAGTCGCCAATTATGGTAAGACGATTTGAATCCGCTCACGTCCGTTTTTAATTGCCGATCACTTGAAATTACGGAGGCTGGTAGTTCGTTTACCTTGATCAAACAGATGCAAGCCGCGTTTTACCAGTCTGAATCTGACCAGCCACATCCAGGTAGGTCGCGCTTGATCGTCAAAGCACATCCGGAGGTCCGCCAATTAATGGTGCGCAATCCATGGACTGCGCTTATCGCGATCTCAATCGTGTCGGTGCAAACCAGCATCGCATATGGGATGGGACACCTTGGCCTCGGTTACTGGTGGCTCAGTCTTCTTATCGCCTATTGCATCGGCGCGTTCGCGAATCATGCAAACTACGTCATCATCCATGACGCGACTCATAATCTCATTTTTCGAAGCAAAGGTTGGAACAAGATGGTGGCCATCATCGCCGATCTTCCGAATCTTACGCCCGGCGCAATGGGTTTCCGTGTGTACCATTTGAAACATCATTCCCATCAGGGCGATTACGAATACGATGCGGACCTGGCGAACCACTGGGAGGCGCGCCTGGTCGGCAACAAATGGTATCGTAAGGCAATCTGGCTGATGCTCTTTCCCTTTTTTCAGATAACCCGGCCGCCGCGCTTGAAAGCGATCAAGATGTGGGACCGCTGGTTCTTTATCAATTTCGCATGTGCTGCTCTATACGACATCGCGGTCGTTTATTTCTGCGGCTGGCCGGGATTTTTGTATCTCGTATTCGCATTTTTCTTTTCCATTGGATTACACCCAGTCGGTGCGCGCTGGATCCAGGAGCACTACACTTACGATTTCGATCAGGAAACGTTCAGTTATTACGGTCCGATCAATCGCGTCGCTCTGAACATGGGTTATCACAACGAGCACCACGATTTGCCCTCGATTCCATGGAACAATTTGCCGAAGCTGCGCGCAATGGCGCCGGAGTTTTACAGCAACCTGAAATATCATTCGTCCTGGAGCCGGTTGCTTTTCCAATTCGTCTTCGACAAACGATACAGTCTCTATTCGCGGATTGAGCGAATGAAAGAAAAGACGCACCCACAACAGGTCACGGACACCCCAGCCAACCATGTTGGCAGTCTTGATATGAGTGTCAGGCCCATTAGCTTTTAACAATGGCCGAAAGATTGTACGTCTCGAACAAGAACGAAACCGTGCGCATGTTCGACAGCGACTTCATGGAATTCTTTTCCCGAGTCCACCCGATGACGCCCTTGGTGTTGTACGTGCCGGTCATCGGCTACATGCTTTACATCTCTGTATGGCAGCGCCAACTGTCGACAGCTGCGGTAATCGGGCTGTTTCTGTTAGGTGTTTTGCTGTGGACGCTGGTCGAATATCTCATTCACCGATTCGTATTTCATTACGAACCGAGGACTGTTTGGGGAAGACGATTGCATTACGTGATTCATGGCGTGCATCACGATTATCCCAACGATGCACGACGGCTCGTTATGCCGCCGGTCGTGAGCCTTCCCCTCGCATTTCTTTTCTATGGCCTATTTCTTGTGGTCTTTGGAAGGCTGACGCCTCCGGTATTTGCAGGGCTGGTGTTCGGATACGTTTGCTATGACATGCTACATTACGCCACGCATCATCTGGCCATGAAGCGCGGTGCTTGCCTCTGGCTGAAGCAGTATCATCTTCGTCATCATTTCAAGGACGATCAGGTTGGATACGGCATCAGTTCCCCGCTTTGGGATTACGTTTTTCGCACCACAAGAAAATGAGGGCGGCGCTCGCGTAGCAGTGGCTGTTGGCTGGTTTGGGCCTCACGTTCCCGGAAATCCAGATCGTCCGCAAAAGTCCTGGCGACACGCCACTAAAATGTTGTCTCAAATCCGAAACTCGCTAGATTGGCTGCCCCGACACGGAACTCGGCTGTATACGGATGCAGCGAAGAACCCGTAAGGAATTTGTGAAACACGAAAGCCCTAAACTTTGCCGGGACGCACCCTCCATTCGGACGGGAGCGAGTAAAAGGCAGCGTACCATCTAATGAATCCAGACCCGGCAAAACTCAGTCTGAGTAGTTTTCTAGCGCAGGAAACAAACGATCCACTCGAAGCGCCGCCTGGATTCAGCCATTGGATGCGACAGGCCACATTTGCGGTGGAACTCTATGAGCCGGAGCTGCTAGCCAGCGCCGACGCGCGGACGACGATCGACTACAACGGTCATCCACGCTCGGTGATTAACCTTTGCTCCTACAATTACCTCGGGCTGGCGAATCATCCTGAAGTCATTGCCGCTGCACACGGAGCCTTGAAGACCCATGGTCTCGGCGCATGCGGTTCGCCGATGCTTTCCGGCATGACTGACCTGCACCGCGAGCTCGAGCGGCAGGTGGCAAAATTTCTCGGCCGCGAAGACGCGATGCTCTTTAACAGCGGATTTGGTGGGGCGCTTGGAACCATCTCTGGTTTGCTTCGAAAAACCGATGTCGCGATCCTGGATAATCGTTCGCATTTGAGCTTGCGTGACGGCGCCTCTTTATCGCGCTGTCGAGCCGATAAGTTTGAGCATAATGACCCGGCATCGCTGGATAAGGCACTGGCACGCAAACAGGGCCGTCGGCAGCTCGTGGTGATGGAAGGAATTTATTCCATGGATGGCGATTTCGGGAATTTGCCGGCGCTGCTCGATATCGCCGAGTCCCACGATGCCAGTGTCTTTGTGGATGAAGCGCACTCGATGCTCGCTTGCGGCGAACATGGTCGTGGGGCCGCGGAAAAATTTGATGCGGAACACCGCATACCTCTTGTTTACGGCACATTTTCAAAGGCCTTCGGTGCGCTAGGCGGATTTGTGGCCGGCCCGAAAGAGACTCTTCGCTACCTGCGTTTCTACGCACACCCATATGTGTATTCGTGCGCGTTGCCGCCCGTCGTGGTGGCTGCAATTTTGAAAGCCTTGGAAATTGGAATCCGCGAACCTGGGTTGCGAAAACAACTTTGGGACAACGCTGATTATTTTCACGGGCAGCTGCGCAGTATTGGCATCGATACCGGCAACTCCACGACGTACATCATGCCGCTGGTAATCGGCGACCGGGAACGCATGTACCGGTTAGGTCACGAGTTGCGACGACGCGGTTTGTGGGTTGCGCCGGTCGATTACCCCGCAGTTCCGCAAAATAAGATTTGTTTCCGAGCGTGTGTGACCGCCAAACATACCCGCGCCGATCTCGACGAAGCGCTCAACATTCTCGATGACACCCTCAAAGCAGATTCGAAAATTAAAGCGACTACATTTCGCTTGCGCTGCAAAATGTCCGAGCTGGCGGTGAGGATGAGTTCTTAATGCCGGCACAGGTTGTTCACACAGCAGCCCCGAACCTCGAATCGACCTTCAAAGCCCGCGATGTCGAGGGCGCTTTCGATCTCTATTTTTACAGGCCGATAGGATTTTGGCTGGCCCAAGTTTTCGCACGTCTCAACATGACGCCGGCAGGGGTCAGTTTGCTGGCGGGCATCTCCGGTGTCATTGCTGGACACCTTTATTTTTATCGCAACTTGAGCGTCAACATTGCAGGAATGGTCTTGCACGTCTGTGCGAATACACTCGACAACGCCGACGGCCAGCTCGCGCGCTTAACTCACCAGGAAAGCCGCTACGGTCGTATTATTGACAGCGTTGCTGACCACCTGGTTTTCGTCAGCATTTACCTGCATCTGACTCTGCGGTACCTGTTCGAAGGCTCATCGCCAGCGATCTGTCTGCTCGCGCTTGCTGCAGGAGTCAGCCATGCGTTGCAAGGCGCAGCCGCGGATTATTATCGTAATACTTATCTTTACTTTGTCACAACGAGAACACGCACGGACCTCGATTCGTCGTCCGAATTGCGTTTGGATTATCGAAAATTGACCTGGCGCCAGGCTCCGTGGCACAAGGTTCTCCTTGCGCTATATCTTAATTTCACTCGCCAGCAGGAAATGCTGGCGCCACGCTTGAACATGTTGCGTGCCCTCGCCGCCAAATTGTTTCACAGCCAAATTCCTGATTGGCTCAGAGCGCGTTACCAAAATCTCGCCCGTCCGACGCTCAAATGCTGGCGACTACTGATGACGAACGTGCGGATGCTGGTCTTGTTTGCCCTCCTGTTCATCAGCCAGCCAGTTTACTATTTCTGGTTCGAGCTGATTCCGCTCAATTTGCTTTTCGTTTTCCTTCTGTTTCGGGAAGAAAAGATGGCTAATTCCATGCTGAAGGTCATCGAAAGCGGAGAAAATTTCCCCTAACAACTTCCTGCGTGTCGGACGTCGAAATTTCAGAGGTCATCTCGCGTCGGGACCGTGCCGCGTTCATCAGGTTTCCGTGGAAGGTTTACTCTCACGATCCGGCGTGGGTGCCACCGCTAATCATCGAACGGAAGGCCTTCCTCGACCGCAAACGCCATCCGTTCTACAAACATGGCGATGCTGCATTATTTTTGGCCCGGAAGAACGGCGCAATCGTTGGCCGAATCATGGCCAGCGACGACCCGAACTATAACGCGCAGCATCAATCGAATGTCGGCTGCTTTGGCCTGTTTGACTGCATCAACGATGCTGATGTAGCTACCGCGCTCTTTGAGCGGGCAAGCAGGTGGATTCGCGACAAAGGCCGCATTGAAATCATGGGGCCGATCGACTACTCAACGAACTATACTTGTGGACTGCTGGTTCAAGGCTTCGAATATCCGCCAACCTTGCTGACTACTCACAATCCGCCGTACTACGAGCGTCTAATTGAGAATTGCGGTTTCAGTAAGGTGATCGATTTTTTTGCCTGGTGGTTCAGTGATCCTGCCGCGGCCACAGCCCGTTTGCGCAAGCTGGCGGGTCGGCTTGAATCGCGGGCCCGATTCACAATTCGTCGCGGCAATTTGAGAGATGTCGAAACCGAAGCGGCTAATTTTCTCAGTATCTATAACGAGGCTTGGAAACATAACTGGGGCTTTGTCCCGTTTACGAAGCCCGAATTCGACCACATGGCGGCGGAAATGAAACCATTATTGCGGGATGATTTCACCGCTGTTGCTGAAATAGACGGTGAAGCGATTGGCTTCTCTTTGGCTCTGCCCGATATCAATGTGGCGTTAAAGCAATTAGGCGGTCGGCTGACCACCTTCGGAATCCCGATCGGTCTGGCCAAGCTGCTTTACTATAAATCGCGCATTCGCAAAGCGCGCTACATCGCCATGGGCGTGCGCCCGGAGTATCGTCGGCTTGGCGTTGCCGAAATGATGGTGCTGCGTCTCATGGAAGCAGGTATGGTCAAATGTAAATTCCAAGCGGAGCTGAGCATGACGTTGGAAAATAACATCATGATTAACCGTTTCATCGAAAGTATCGGAGCGCGTCGCTACAAGACATATCGAATTTTCAAACGGTCCCTCGCGAAATGAGTAAACCTCAGGACGGCTTAGTCTCACGATTTTTTAACCGGCCTATCTCGCGCCGGATAACGGACGTTCTATTGAAGTTTCCAATCCATCCCAACGCATGGACCATATCGATGTTTGCCTTGCCGGTTGTCGCGTCTCTGTTTCTCATTCGCGGCGATTACGTCGACCTCGTCATCGGCGCGGCAATTTTTCAATTATTCAGTATCCTGGATGGTTGCGACGGAGAAATTGCCCGGGCCAAAAATCTGGAATCGAAGCTTGGAGAACGATTGGATTACTTTTGCGATTTCGCGGCGAGTCTTCTGTACGTTCTTACGCTTGGGATCGGCCTTCATCGTTCCGCTGAAGGGGTTATCTGCGCCGTCCTAATCACGGCGAACGAGTTGCTTCTAAGAGTCGGGAAGAGCAAGGCGTCGTTTCTTAGGTCCAGATTTCACGACTCATTTTACGCGAGACACCGAACCGTGGTCGGGCATTCTGGCCTGCTGCATCTCGGCGAAGGATTTGTGTGGTGGCTTTTTCAGCTGACCAAACGCGACATGGCCATGCTGGTTTTTCTTCTGCTTGCGTTACTCGGCTTGGCTGATTGGATCCTCAACGTATGGACAATTGTCGCGGGTGCGAGTGTGGTGCTCAGTGCAATCGCGGTGAGCAGGGCCGCCAATGGCAGTGACAATATTATAACGGACCAGCCACGATCGTAATCACGCCTGGGTTGTGTGAATGGATGCGCCTTCCTAAGTCAGCGCACTGCGCACTGCTTCGGTCATTTGTCTTTCCGCATGTTGCAGCATTTGCGGCGTATCTACGTCCTGCCACCAGCTCTCGCCAATGCCTATGGCACGGACCTTATTGTCCCGGGCCATCAACCGAACACCGTCGGCCAGACTGCAATCGGCCACGCCACTGCTGGACTTCGCTCGATCGAGATAGTCGAAGACTTCGAGCGGACAAACAAACAGACCGATATCAATAGCATCATAATCACGAAGATCTTTCCCGATGTTGACGATCTTACCGCCGCGGGTTTGAACTTTCATCGCATCGTCCAAATCAAAAATGGAATCGAGTTTCCGGTCTACTGCGATGTTGAGACAGTCGGAACGAAACGAACTGCACAAACGATCCATTATCGCCTCGTCGAACAGGTGGTCGCTCATTGTAAGAAGAAATGGCCTGGCGACGCAATCCGCTGCCGTGAGTAGCGAAATGCCGTTCTGTTTTTGCCATTCGCGATTCTCGATAAAGGACGCATTAAGACCGGAGGGAATCAGCGGCTTCACTTGTGCAATCATTCGCCGGCGCTCATAGCCAACGACAAAGTTGAGACTCTTAATGCCTGCGTGAACCAGTGCATCCAAAGTGTACGAAATCAGTGGACGGCCAGCCACAGAGACAAATGGCTTCAACAAAGCGTTGTTCGAACCGCGCAGGCGCGACCCTTCGCCGGCCATCAGAATCACTGCATCATGGATAGAACTCATATTCGGGGACGACTTAGTTTAATAAAACGACGTGTGGATAAAGAGAAGAACTATATGCCATAATGCCATTTCAGTCCCCACACCCGAAGACGTTGTGGAAGGAATCTAAATATCAGCGGCGCAACCTTGGATTCGAACACATCACCGACTGTCACGCGCGGAGGCGGTTGATCGGAATTAATCAAATTGAGAACCTGCCGTGCGACGACGTCCGGAGAAGGCGCATTTCTCATCGTACGCTCAGAGATGTCCCACACTTTGGCGAGTTTTTGGCTGTATCGTACATCCCCGTTGAAATCCGGTGTGACACTTTGATTGAATTCAGTGCAAATATTGCCCGGTTGCAGATCGACAACGTGAACTGGGGAATTACCCAGCTCAAGCTGGACTGACATGGTGAAGGAGGCCATCGCTGCTTTTGCGGCGTTGTAGGCCGCCATAAACGGGACCGGAAGCCTCGACGCTAACGAAGTGACGTTAATGATCAAGCCTTGTCCACGTGCCTGCATGTGGCGCAGTGCAAGGTCCATCAACTGGATTTGCCCGAAAACGAGAATTTGAAATTGGCTGCCGATGGTTGCCTGGGGCAGAAGCTCTGCGGGGCCAAAATGACCGGCACCCGCGTTGTTGACCAAAACATCCAAGTGGCCGGCTTCAGAGTGGACAGCATCGAAGGCTTCCTCAATCGAAACCGGATCGTTTAGATCAAGGCGAACGCCGTGCCACCGCGGCATTTCTGGAATGCGCTCCAAATTGCGTGAGGTGCCCCAAACGTCGTGACCTTGCGCCACCAACGATCTGGCGATCGCGAGTCCGATACCGGAGCTCGCTCCGGTGACAAAGATTTTTTTCACGATTTGGAAAATGCTTCGTGCCGCGCGACGCACTACCGGTTGCTACGGCATTGATTCCTATTTTAACTATCGGCTCGATGCAAGGATGTCCTGCACAACAATATGAGTATCGTACGAATGATCTCGGGCGCTCGCTGAACTTTCGAATATCAATTTTGTCGCAATGTTGCCGCTGATTTCGGTTGTTCTGGTCATCTTAGGTGTCCTGGGTCTAAAGCGGCTCTTACCTGGTATTAGAAAGCAGCGCCGACAACTTCATTTCATTCGTCAAACTTTAGCAAACGCCAGCAAATCAAACCCTCAGCGTGTTATCGCTTCGCTTTCGACGGTGCCCGACCGGATCGATAAATTGGAGCCTACGATTCGCTCGCTTCTCAAGCAAACCCGGCCACCAGATGAGATTGTGCTGGCAATTCCGGAATTTTCGGTTCGGGAACAGCGGCCTTATGTCGTGCCGAAACATATTTCCCGGTTGCCGCGCGTGCGCGTTTTGTATTGCGGGAAAGACTGGGGGCCGGCAACGAAATTTATCCCTGCGGTCCAGGACGAGCTGTCAGCGGGGCGGGGGAATACGTTAATTATGGTGGTAGACGACGATAGGCTTTATCCGCGAGACGCCCTTCAAACTTATGTTCACTACAGCGAGCAATTGCCAAACGCAGCCCTATGTTTCCGCGGGGCTGCCATGCCCAGGAGCTTGGATTGGGACGATGCCAGAATGGTTTATGCCAAGGATCTTCGGGCCCCATTCCCGATAGCTGTAATTACCGGATGCGGCAGTTACCTCGTCCAGCCTCGTTTCTTTGACCAATCGCTTTGGGATTATTCAGGAGCCCCGCCGGTCGCATTTTATATCGATGACATTTGGATCAGTGCATGGCTCAGCCGGCGCGGCGTAAAAAGATATGTCGTTCCAGCGTCTGCGATGATGCGCAGTGTGCGGCGGCAGCGACGGACTGTATCGCTAAACAAGATCCGTGGTCGTCAGAAACTCAACAATGAAATAATCGCGTTTTTTCGCGATACCTGGGATGTCTTCGCCTCGGGTTAAGAATGCGCGTCTTTGCGATGGATATGGTGTCTCCACCATTGCGCGCCGAAAATCGCCAGGAACAGCGCAGCACTGGTCACTTGTCCGACAATTCCGCCGAGTAATATGCGGGAGATGATGGCCGGAACCACTGCAATTCCCGCTGCAACCAGCGGCGGACGGATATCGCTCCACGAATCTTTCCAGTGAAACACCCATCGCAGCGTCGCGTATCGGAGGACGCCCTGAACGATATATGGCAAAAGAATGCCGAACGCCGCGCCCATTGCTCCGAACCGCGGAATTAACCAGAGTAGTCCACCGGCAGCGACGGCGCAGGTGATCGACGAATGCAGCAAATTCAAATGCGGCTTTTGCACCATAATTACGGTCTCGCCTAACGCGACGAACGCATTAAGTGCGCTCGCCAGTGCGACGATGCCAAGCCACACACCGCCTTGCTCAAACGCCGGCCCGTAGATCAGCAGAATCGTGCTTCCCGCGAGCGACAGTACCGCCACGAGCGGTAACAAAATCCACAGCATCCACTCGGCAAGCCGCGCATACGTTGCAGCCGCCGTTTCGTGGTCGCCCGTTGCAGTCATGCCAGCCACCACCGGCGCAAAAATAGGATTGAAAGCCTGATTAACTTTTCGGAGCCCGTTCGCGGTACCGATAACGGCACTATAAATACCAACCGTTGCGAGCGTGACCCCGGGCGCCCGCCCGACGAAATAGCCGAGCATGATCAGATCCAAGCGGGCTATAAACGCGTTAATCAGCTGATAAATGCTAATCGGAGCAGCGTATGCGACCAAAGAGCGCGCTTCACCAAAAGGGGATACCACGTGTGTCTGCGCGGGGATATCGCGAAACAATGTTGACGCAAGCGCGACTGCAATGAGTCCCGAGGCTGCCGTCCCAATGATCGCAGCCACTTCCGGTGAGGCCTCGTTGAATCCGACTGCGATTGCGAGAAGGAATGCGAGCGTCGTCGCAATCGGCTCGGTCATTCCACGCGAGTAGATGTCGTGCTGCATCACCTTCATCCCCCGAGAAACGGCGGTGCTGATTCGATACAACGCCAGACCCGGCATTGCACAAAGAACCAGTGCGAGCGCTGAAACCATCTGTGGTTGTACGTGAAGTCGATTATTAAAAAACCGAAGCGCGAATATGACGATTGCAGCGGTCACAATTGACTGCGCGACGCCCAGAAATACGGCGATTCGGAACAGCGCCCGGCTTCGCGCCCGGTTGCCGACAGCTTCCGATCGCGCGATAAACGTGGTGATCGCATTGTCGAGCCCAAGAACACCGATCTTGCTAATGATATCGGTAGTCGACCAGGCAACGGAAAATATGCCAAGCGCCGCCGCCCCGAGTAATCGCGCGACGAGAAATGTGAAGATGCCCCGGAAATTCGACGCCAACATCGCGATTGTGTTGAAGAAGGCGCCGCGTTTTAGCTCGACTCCCGTTTTGTCTACACGGGCGGGTGCATCCGCCACGGGCGGCACCACTTCCAGCGCTTCCGCCTCGCTCCTCGACTCGTCCCGAAGCCGACTATCGGGCTGAGCAATTTCAAGATTACGTGACATGAAGAACCAACTGGGTGACTCGCATTTTAGCGGAATTACTTTGAATCAAAGGATTTGACTGAAATCGACAAGACCCGCCCGGTCAAGGGAGCCGTCCGCGGTCATTTTTGCATGGAGAGGAGATTGTCGCTACAATGAGCGTTTAGTCCAGGCTGCATGAAGGCTCTCAACCACGCTCGCCGGGAATTTTCCGGCTACAACATTTTGGAATCAGGCAAGCGCCTCTTCGACCGGAGACCGCTCCAATGTAGTCTTTATGTGACCGACCGTTGCAATCTCGACTGCGCCTATTGCACCGAGTACGACAACAGCCGGCCCCATCCAAGCTTCGATGATTTAAAGAAATGGGTACGCAAGATTCGCGAGCTTGGCACTATGCGCATCGCTCTTGTTGGCGGAGAACCGCTTACGCATCCCAATATTGTCGAACTCGTTCGGTATTGTCGGGAGCTCGGCTTCGCCACCAGCCTGACGACCAATGGATTCCTTTTGACGCGTAAATTGGTTGAGCAACTAGAAGATGCCGGCTTGCAGGTAATGCAAATCAGCGTCGATCGGATGACGCCGAGCCCGATTACAAGAAAGTCTTTCAAAACCGTGTTGCCAAAGCTCGATTATTTCCATGATTCAAAAATAAGCCTGCATATTACCGGCGTCATTTGTGCCGATACATTACCCGAATCGGAAGCAGTCCTGGAGACGGGTTTGTCACGAGGGATTCCGACTGAGGTTCGCCTGGTCCATGCGGACCCCTTGCAGCGGTTTCGGGTGGACCGAGGTCGGCGCGAAGAACTCGAACGCTTTATCAATTCGATGATCGAACGAAAACGCCGCGGCGAAAAGATTCACACCAGCGAAGCGATCCTGAATTACCAACGCAGTCTCCTTCGTGGCGAGCACGTCGAGTGGACGTGCATGGCGGGCTACAAATTGTTCTTCGTTTCTGCGCAGGGAAAATTCTGGATCTGCAGCATGGTGCACACAGACAAGCACATCATGGATGTCACGCTGGACGATCTATACGCGAACTACCGCAAGAAGTCGTGTCAGGAGGGTTGCGGCGTTTATTGCGCGGTGAGCGCTTCGCTTCTCGTGGAAAAGCCGGTCAGCGTTCTGGGCAAAGAAATTGTTGCGCGGGCCAAACGCGTACCTGCGATGTTATCGCCATCATTAGGCCGGCGGACCAACGACCCGCCCACTGCTGGTGCTACAAATCCAGATGGAACGCAGGAGATGGACGGCAGCGCTAAAGGCGGCCCATTCGCAGATAATGGCGTAGCTTTGCGGGAAGGCTCCTAGCAGGAAGCCGCACCCGAGCACCCAAACGTAAATATTTCGTCGCGCCGCGAAGAGCCGAAAGACTCGATCAAATGGGGTCAGGTCGTCCAGCAGTCGGCCCCTGGCTATCTTCACCTGGCGTTTCGCAAATTCATCCAACAAGTGGGATCCAACCAATAAAGCAAAGAAATAGAATACGTTTGGAAACTGGGCGCTACGCCATAGATGAAAGGCAATGGTGGCCCACCACGAATTCTCAATCACGTAATCGAAATGGTGTTCCAACTTACCGCGCTCAGTGGTCTCGATTTTAACGCGCGACTGTTTCCCATCCAGCCCATCGACGATGCCAAAGATCAAGGCAGCAAGGATTCCAAGCCCGGTGTAACCGAGGAGGAAAGCCGCGGTAGCGCTGCATCCGATGACCAGACCCGCAATCGTAATTTGGTTCGGAGTGATTCGGGTCCTGCAGAGAAGCGAGACAATTCGCGTTTCAATCGGTGCGTGGAGGTAAGCCG
>JBKPMH010000040.1:0-17828 GCA_046732035.1 Verrucomicrobiota bacterium | reverse complement strand
TTAATCCTTCGGCAAAGCGGCTGTAGGTCAGTCCATTCGCGCGAGCGGCAGCGTTTAACCGTTGAATCCAGAGATAACGAAATGTGCGTTTACGAGTTTTGCGGTCGCGATAGGCCCAATATTGTCCTTTCATGATCGCGTCCTTGGCGTAGCGGAAAAGTTTTGAACGGCGTCCGCGGTAGCCTTTGGCTTTTTTTAAGATGCGTTTGCGACGCGCCCGGCTGGCCGGCGCGTTAGTGGCTCTCGGCATGGTTATTTCCCCGAACTGCTTCGGGGCTCCTCGTTCAGCGAGCGGTTTATTCCATTATCGATCTTCGCGACCTCACTCGCTGACATAGCTCCTTTAGCGGAACCAGGCGCGCAGATCGTCACGGCGCGGCGGCGCCGAGCGACGAACAATAGATAGCAAGGGGAGAATGACAACTGGTTTCTTCGAGGCGCACGTGAAGGTCTTCAACGCTTAACGCTGCAAGTTTTTAGTGCTAGATTCAACCCCGCATGCAGTGGCGGCGGCATCATCGTTTGTTGGTCCTGGCTCTTATTTGCGCTTTTTGGACCGGCGTCATTTTTGGTGGTCATTTTTTTCCAGGCGCCGCATTTATCTCCGCGCCCTGGCGCGGTGAACAGAGCTTTGAAGACTTGCTTCGACGCGAAGGCCGGAAGACGCCCGCGCCGTCCGATTTTGTTTTTCTTGGGATTGACCAAAGCACATTACAGTTGCCGCCGTTTACTCCTGAAGAAATTGCTACCAACCGCCCGTTTCAGCTCATGACCGAGAAGCCGTTTCCCTGGTCGCGGGAAGTGTGGGCGCTTTTGCTCGATCGGTTGTTTGCGGCGGGCGCCCGGTTAGTCATTTTCGATATGATCTTTAACTCGCCAAATGACGGCGATCCTGCCTTTCATGCTGCGCTGGACCGGTACCGCGATAAGGTTGTAATCGGCGCTAATTTCGACATGGCGAACCCGCTGCAAATGCAGGTCGTTACGCCAAACAATATGCTGATTGCTCCGCCGCAATTGCAGGATGGTCGGGTAGGGTTCGTGAATTTCTGGACCGACCCAATCGACGGAAAAGTCCGCGCGGTGACTTATCGCGTAACTGATCAGCAACTTGCCGGTCTCTCAAGCGGAGAGGTTTATGACTCTCTTTCAGCCCGGGCTCTGGCAAAAATTGGTCGCGCCAGCGACGTACCGCAAGATTTTCGAGGTTATTTGATTCGTTTCACGTCGCCGGACGCGTTTCCACCTCGCCCGCTTTATGAAGTCTTCGATCCAAAGTTTTGGCATGCCAATTATGCCGACGGCGCATTCTTTAAGGACAAGATCGTGATGGTCGGTGCTTCAGCGCAGGTGCAGCACGATTTTGTCGATACGCCGATGAGCCCGATGACGTTGGGTCCTGCGCTTCATTTGCAGGCGATGGCTGCGGCGATGAATCATGAATTTTTGCGGTCGACTTCGCCAACGGTCGGACTCTTGCTTGTGAGTGCAGGCGGCCTGGCGGCATGGTTGCTAATAGGCTTTCTGCGCAGGCCGTTACTATGTATTGGTGCGCTCGTCGTAATTACGGGGAGCTATCTTATCGCGGCGCGGTTTTCTTACGACAGCACAGGGCTTTTTCTGCTTACGGTGCCGGTGCTGTCCGCTGTGTTGCTAAGCGGGTTGTTCTCGCTGGGTTTCGAGTACTATATCGAGCGTCTCGAGAAATTGCGCACTCGACGCACGCTGGAGCGTTACGTCTCTAAAAATCTAGTCCGTGAAGTCCTGGAAAATCCAGACAGCTATTACAGCTCACTTCGCGGGGTCCGTGTGCCTGCGACAATTTTGTTTTCGGATCTGATTGGTTTCACCACGTTGTCGGAGAAAGCCGACCCGGAGGCGTTGGTCTCGCAACTTAACGAGTATTTAAGCCGAATGACCTCGGTCGTTTTCAAGAATGGCGGCACCCTCGATAAGTTCATTGGTGACGCCATCATGGCTGTATGGGGCAATGTCCGCAGTCGTGGCATGGCGCAGGACGTGAAAGATTGCGCGCGTGCGGCATTGGCAATGCGACGAGCATTACGGGAGCTCAATCAAAAATGGCGCGAGGAAGGTCGCATGGGGTTGGGCATGGGGATCGGGATCAATCAAGGCGAGGTGATTGTCGGCAACATTGGTTCGCACGAGCGGATGGATCCCACCGTCATTGGCGACTCCGTTAATCTCGCGTCGCGACTGGAGGGTTTAACTCGAATCTACGGCGTGGATATTCTTGTCGGCCCGTCGGCAGCTGAACTGGCGAGAGATGAGGTTCACCTTCGATCCGTGGCTCGTGTGCAGGTAAAAGGCAAAACCAAACCAGTGGATATTTTTACATTCGTCGGCCCGCGAGACGAGGACGTGGATCGAGAATTCCTAAAGTGGCTTGATACGTACGAAGAAGGATTGGAGAAATTCCGGGCACGCGATTTTACTGACGCCAAAATTCTCTTTTCACGTTTCCTGGAATTCTATCCCGACGATTTACTCGCCAAGATGTATCTGAATCGCGCGCTCGAATACGAGCAGACTCCTCCAAATGAAGCCTGGGCTGCAGTGGAGGTTTTCGAAAAGAAGTAACGTTTTCGATTGCGCTGGCGAAATTCGCCGTGCGGCGTAAAGAATCCGCGTGAAAGCACCGCCGAAAAGTTTCCATTTTCTTGGGATTTGCGGGACGGCCATGGCGTCAGTAGCGGCGGCGCTCAAGGAGCGCGGGTTCAAGGTGACCGGGTCAGACGAGAATGTGTATCCGCCGATGTCGACATTTCTTCAGGGAAAAGGCATCTCGCTAAAAGAAGGGTATCGCGAGGAGAACATCCCGGCCGACGCGGAGGTGGTGGTCATCGGAAACGCGATGAAACGCGGCAATCCGGAGGTGGAAGCCGTACTGAACAGGAAGCTTCTTTATCTTTCGCTGCCGGAAGTGCTGAAAAATTATTTTCTGCGCGGCCGTCACAACCTTGTTGTGACCGGCACCCATGGGAAAACAACGACAACTGCGCTTCTCACCTGGATTATGGAGACAGCCGGCTGCAAACCCGGTTACGTCATCGGCGGAATCCCCGCAAATCTTGGCCAAGGCGCGCGCCTGAATGACTCGAAGTACTTTGTGATTGAAGGAGACGAGTACGACACAGCATTTTTCGACAAGCGATCGAAATTTATTCATTACCTGCCGGAGTTGCTGGTGATAAACAACATCGAGTTTGATCATGCGGATATCTTCAACAATCTCGACGACATCAAGCTGAGCTTTCGGCGTTTGCTGAACATCGTTCCCCGAAACGGCATGGTGCTGCTCAACGGCGATGATCCCAATTGTGTCGAAGTGGCAAAGGACTGTCTCGCGCAAATGATTGAGGTCGGTTTTTCGAAAAATTGCGCACAACGAATCCGCGATGTCGCGTGCTCGGCTGAGGGGTCGCGATTCAATCTGGGAGACCAAACGTTTGAGATTCCGCTCGTAGGCGAATTCAATGTGCATAACGCTGCGATGGCTGCGTTGGCAGCGCGGTTTTATGATGTGCCAAAGGCGAAAATTGACCAGGCGTTCAAAACTTTCGCCGGGATCGCGCGGCGACAGGAAATCCGCGGAGAGGCGCGAGGTGTGAAAGTGATCGACGACTTCGGCCATCACCCGACTGCGATTGCATCCACTTTGGCAGCCTTGCGTCATCGTTTTCGCGGAAATCGGCTCTGGGCTGTCTTCGAGCCGCGCTCCAACACCACGCGGCGCGCAGTCTTTCAGCAGCAGCTTCCCGACGCATTAAAGCTGGCCGACGGGGTTTTCATCTCGCAGGTCGCCAAGCTGGAGCAGATCCCGGAAAAAGAGCGGCTAAATCCTGAGAGAGTCGTAGATGCTATTGCCAAGGCGGGCCGTCCTGCGTTTTATGAGCAGAACGCCGACGCCATCGTGAACAGAATTGTGCCGATGCTGCAGCCAAATGATGTGGTCGCGGTTTTCAGCAACGGCGGCTTCGATAATATCCACGAGAAACTGCTCGCGCGATTGCGCGGATGATTTGCGTTTGTGACTCGGTAGAATCGGGAACAATTGGCCCGGAATCGTGAATCACAGTGTTGCCGGAGCTGCCGACGTATGATCGTGCACGATGCGCCAGCCTTCGGGCAGGCGCTTAAGAATTAAGGTGAATCGGCCGTGTGGCTGATCGGATTCCCGCTTCAGATTCCAACGCCCGCAGGCCACGGCCGAATCAGATGACAAGGGCGTGATTTCCAGGTCGGAAAACGCAAGTGTCCCCATTTTTGACCGGTCGGAATATTTTTCTTTGTAACGATCGCGCACTGTTTCCCATCCCCGCCGGACTATGTCCTCCGATATAAAGACGGTTGATGCCGACCGAGCGTATCCATTCATGAAGCCATCGATATCCCCGCGGTTCCAGGCGTCCTGCTGCGCCTGAAGAACAGATCGAATTTCTGTACTCGCGTTTTCAGGTTGTTCCGGTGTGGCGAAAACACAAATCGCCATTGACAGACAAGCGGTAATCGCGATCCAACGCGCTCTTTCGGGGCTCACGGGACTGATCATTTGCGGCGACGGTAATCTCTTGTAAGCTAGGTGCCCTGTTGCGTCCAGCTCGAGCATCAAGGGATTGGTTCAACCGAGGGAAATATTTTGACGGGTCTCATAAATGCACTAGCGTCGCCCATCCACCGAAGTAAGGCTGTGCACCGCTTTTTCTGCATCGCGACGCTCCTGCTTGTTAGCGCGACAGGCGTTTGGGGTCAGAACAAACCAGCGCGTCCCGAGCCAGCTGTGCCGAAGCAAGCGAGCCCGCCAGCTGAGGAAGCGCCTGCTACTGCGCCTCCAAACGCGCCCTCCATGGTTCGGCTTCAATTCCCGAACAGCGACGTCGTCGATGTGCTGCACCTCTATGAACAGCTCACCGGCAAAAAGCTGGTGATGGATAATTTCGTGCAGGGGAAGGTCAATATTTTCATCGCCAAAGATGTGACTCGCGAGGAAGCGATCAAGATCATCGAAATGAGCATGTCCCTGAACGGAATTTCGCTGGTTCCGGCTGGCAAGGACTTAATCGATGTTGTAGGCGCGGGCCAAAATCCCCGCAAAGCGCCGGTGCCGATCGTTTCGGATCTGGCCGATATTCCGCCGGGAAACCCAGTGATCAGTTTCTTGTTCCGGCTGCAGTATGCGGACCCGCAGGAACTTCAGCAAGTATTGATGGCGTATTTTCAAGGAAGCTCGGGCACGATAAACATTCTTGCGTTGCCAAAAGCGTCCGCTCTTCTGGTGACGCAGAACGCGGACATTATCCGGCAACTCGCCAGCGTTATTAACCAGGTGGACGTTGCGCCAGCGGAAGTGGTCAGTGAGTTCATCAAGCTCGACCGCGCAGATGCGAGCAAAGTCGCCGACATGCTTAAGGACATTTTCGAAAAGGGCACTGAATCTCCCACTCAGCCGGGCGTCCGCAGCGTGAAAGTTCCCGGGGCGGTTCCGCAACCGCAGCAGGTTGAAGGCGCCGGATTAAACGTGCTCTCCGAGGAAGCTATCGTTGTCGGGAAGATCAAACTGACTCCGGATGTACGTACCAACCGGATCCATGTGGTGACCCGGCCGATTAACATGCCGTTCATTAGGCAACTGATTCAGGAATTTGATGCCAACGTCGAGTTTGCGAAACCCGTCACGCGCTATCTGCAATATGTTTCAGCCGGTGACGTTTTGCCGGTGCTGGTTCAAGCATTGACGGAGCCGGGAGCTGAAGGCGGAGGCGCAGTGCCTGGTGGCGGTTTGCCGGGCGCAAGTCCACAACCGCAGCAACAACAACGGGGAGGCAATCTTGGCACCAGCGGTACAACGAATCCTTATTCTTCCCAATTCGGGACCTCTGGCACATCCGGCGGCGGCAGCACGCTGAATATTTCGGAGGAACTCTCCACTCAGCCGGTAAACACCACGCCGCAGGCGGTGACGGTCGGAAACTCTAAGCTCATCGCGGATCAGCGCTCCAATTCCATCATCGTCCTGGGAAACCGCGAGGTGGTGGTGAAAGTGGAAAAAATTCTTGACCAGATGGACGTCCAGGCGCCGCAAGTTGCCCTAAGCACGGTGATTGGTCAGTTGACACTCGGCAACAACGAGGAATTCGGGGTCGATTGGTTCGCGAAATATCATAACAGGTTTCTCGGTACGAACCGCAATAACAACATATTCGGTAATACTAATGTGCCACACGATCCCGCAGTCCCGCTGCCCAGTGGCTCGGCCGTGCCGAATATTCTCGATCCCTCTAATCTTATTAACTTTACCAATATCATTCAGAATGTGGGAGCGGGGACCAACATTTACGTGGCGGCCGGCAACGCTTTCGCCGCCATAGTCCATCTGCTTGAGGCCACCAATCGTTTCAAAGTTTTGTCTCGACCGACGGTTTTCACCAGCAACAATAAGAAAGCCATTATCGCTTCGGGCCAGGAGGTCCCCGTACCAACGAGCACTTTGACGAACGCGACGACCACCCTCAACGTTGGCTCTATTCAGTCGAGCATTGAGTACAAGAAGGTGGTGCTTCAGCTTGAGGTGGTTCCACTCATTAATTCCGAAAAGGAAGTCTCGCTCGACATTCTGCAAAAGATCGACAGTCTCGTGCCGAATGGAAACGTGCTCATCAGCGGTAACTCGGTGCCGACAATCGATACCAAGTATATTCGCACGAACGTCTCTGCGAAAAACGGATCGACCATTATTCTGGGCGGATTAATCCAGGACCAGAAGCAAAAGCAGACGGAGGGCTTTCCTTATCTCTCACGTATTCCGCTAATCGGCGCCGCGTTCCGTAGCACATCAAGCGGCAAACAGCGGCAGGAATTAGTGATTCTGATGTGTCCGCAGGTAACGCTGACCAAGCTGGATCAGTTTCGGCTGCGCCAGCGCTGGGAGAACACCACGCATTTTGGCGCGGACCTGGATCAAAACGAGTGTCCCGATTGCCCGAAGTCGAGAGAGGGTAAACAGTTAGCTTTACCACCACCCGATATTCCCGAACCCAAAGACATGAGGTAAGCTCACTGCTATGAAACGACTAGCTCTTGCAATGGCTCTTTGCGTCAGCGCGACGATCGCATACGCCGATGAATATGACATTGTCGATTACGACGTTTTCCGTTCAGTCGATCCATTGGCGCAACGCGACGAATATGGACTCATCCATCAGGGAAAAAACCTGAATGCCACCGATTTTGCACCGCGCTACACGTGGCGATGGTCTTACTACTTCAAGGGGGCCGACGAACTCATTTCGCAACCGGCTTACGTGGGCTCCATGCAAACGGCGTTGCGTCGGCTGGGCTATTACTGCGGCCCTGTCGACGGCGTCTTTACTCCGCAAGTGTCCGAAGCCATAGCGCGACTTCAAAAGAATTATTCAATGCGCGTTACGGGCACACTTACTGTTCCGGTCCGGCGCGCCTTGCACATGCCTTGAGAACCCAAGATTGGGTCTGCAGTCTGTAAGTTTGAACAGCGGACGGAAGAAGAGGTCACTTGATTACGCGTTGTGCGTGAAAGACCTTGCGAAAAGGCCTAAATAGGCTTCATTCGAACGCTTCCGATTCTGCATTGTCGATTCTACTGAACGCCGCGTTGAATGAGTTCACCCGCCAATCAATCGCTGATTAATCTACTTCTGGAAAGCGGTGTCTCTTCGCCTGAAGAAGCAGCCGAATTGGCTGTGAATCTCAACGGCGGTTCCTGGATGAATCAAGTGCTCGATTCCGGCAAGATCGATGAGCAACGCTTCATGGCTGAGATCGGTAAATTTTTTCGCCTGCCGGTCACGTCCATCGACGCGAAAAAGGTCGACCGCGCGACTTTGTCTGTCTTACCAAGCCGTTTTGTTTTTCAACATCACATTCTGCCCATCGAGGTGAAGGAGAATGCGGTAGTACTGGCCACATACGATCCGTTCAATTCAATCGGCCGCCAGCTTGCGTCGCAGCTTTTGAAAAAGCCGCCCGAATGGGTGCTGGTTCCGCGCGCCCAGGTCCTGCGCGCGATGAAAACTCTCTACGGCGTCGGCGCAGAAACGTTCGATGAGATTCTAAAGACAAACCGTTCTTTTGAGGTGTTACAGGACACCGACACCGCGATTGAGTTGAATGATGAGGATCCTGAAGCTTCGGTGGTGAAATTCGTGAATCAGATCATTCGCGAAGCGATCTATGAACGGGCGACGGATATTCACGTTGAGCCCCTGGAAAACGATCTGCGGATTCGCTATCGCATCGATGGAATTTTACACGAAGTAGCTGTGCCTCCGCAATTGCGGGTGCTGCAATCGGCTATCATCTCGCGTTTGAAAGTCATGTCGCACATGGACATTGCGGAGCGCCGCCTGCCTCAGGATGGCCGAATTAATTTGCAGTCGAATAATCAAAATATAGACGTGCGCGTTTCGACCATACCAACGGTAAACGGCGAATCGATCAGTTTGCGATTGCTCATCCGCAGCGAACAGCAGTTCGGATTTGATCGTCTCGATTTGAGCGAAAAGCAGGAGAAAATTGTGCGACATCTGCTGGCACAGCCCAACGGAATCATTCTTCTCACGGGACCGACCGGCTGCGGAAAATCGACCTCGCTTTACTGCTTCCTGAGCAGCATCAATTCGGTGCAACGCCGTATCATCACGGTGGAAGAACCAGTCGAATATCGAATTCCCGGTGTTTCGCAAATCGACGTGAAACCGGAGATCGATCTCACATTTGCAAAGGGTTTGCGCCACATTTTGCGGCAAGACCCAAACGTTGTGATGGTGGGGGAAATTCGTGACGTAGAGACCGCCGATATTGCGATCCGAGCGGCCATGACTGGTCACCTGGTTTTTAGTACGCTGCACACCAATGATGCTGTGGGTGGCATTACTCGTTTGCTCGACATGGAGGTCGAACCGTTTCTGCTCTCCTCGGTAGTGAAGTCCTTCATCGCACAGCGATTGGTTCGCACGATTTGTCCGGACTGCGCGGAGTGGGTGGATTACCCGCGCGATTACCTCGTGGGGATTGGTCTTCCGGTTAAAGAACTCGGCACGCGTTTTCAGCGGGGCGCCGGTTGCGACCAGTGTCGTCAGACCGGCTATCAAGGTCGTACGGCGATTTACGAAATTTGCGTGATCACAGAGCCGTTAAGGAAATTGATCATGCAAAAGCGCGACGGTGGCGAGCTCAAGCAATGCGCCATTGCTGAGGGCATGGAGACTTTGCGGCAAGACGGCTGGCGACGAGTCGCTCAAGGCAAAACAACCATCGAAGAGGTGGTGCGCGTTACGCAAACCGACGAGGTGATGGCTGAAACCACTGAAGAAGCCGAGCCGGTAGTAGCCAGCTAGGGCACAAATCTTAATGGCGTTTCATTGCCCGGCTTTCTATTCGCCACGCAATTCGCGGATGGCCTTTGCGTAATCTGTAGCGTGAAAGATTGAAGTCCCGGCGACAAGCACGTTTGCGCCGTTTTCGACTGATATTTTTGCAGTTTCGGCGTTGATGCCGCCGTCTACTTCGACGTAGATCGTGCTACTGGATGACCGGGCATGTCGAACTTTTTGCATTTGATCCGCCCGAAACGACTGGCCGCCGAAGCCGGGATGCACCGTCATCACCAGGAGGATGTCGATCTTGTCCAGGAACGGCTCAACTGAATCAAATGATGTTTCGGGATTTAAAGTGAGACCGGCACGGCAACCGGCGTCTCGAATTTGGTCCAACGTTTTCGCCACCGCGTGTTTCGCCTCTGGTTCCACGTGAACGGTGATCGAGTTCGCGCCGGCTTTGATAAATCGCGGAACATAATGATCGGCGTGCTCGATCATTAGATGAACATCGAGTGGAAGACTTGTTAGGCCGCGCACCCGCTCAACAATTCCCGGGCCGAAGGATATATTATCGACAAAATGTCCATCCATGATGTCGCAGTGAATCCAATTGGCGCCTGCAGCCTCCACACGACGGATTTCATCACCGAGTTGTGAAAAATCGGCAGCCAGAATGGACGGGGCGATGATTACGCTTCCCATGGATTCATGCAGTAAAGGAGTAACGGAGCGATAGCAAGCCTCTGGACAATACTCCAGCATCCAGCCGTTGCACTGCGATAGAATGCGCTTGACGGCGTGCCGCTCTGTTTCATGTTACCGCGGTTCAGCCGGCCGAATCGCGCTCGTGGGTAGGTTCCTGTAAAGATAGGCCGCCTCAGGCGGATGAACGCGTTTCTTCTCAGGCTGGAAGTTTTCTGCTAATTAAATAATTCATGTTCAATGGACTTTTCGGCTGGTTATCCAGCGACATCGGGATCGATCTGGGTACGGCAAACACACTTGTTTACGTAAAGGATCAAGGGATCGTTTTGCGCGAGCCATCCGTAGTAGCGGTGCAAGCCGGCACTAACAGGGTGTTGGCCGTCGGTGACGAAGCGAAGCGCATGCTCGGCCGCACGCCGGCGAACATCGTGGCGGTGCGCCCACTGAAAGATGGTGTGATCGCGGACTTCGAAGTGACTGAAGCGATGCTACGCCACTTCATTACCAAGGTGCATAATCGCCGGGTAAAAGCGAGACCGCGCGTTGTAATCGCGGTGCCGTCTGGAATCACGGAAGTGGAGAAGCGGGCGGTGCGCGAATCTGCGACACATGCTGGAGCGCGCGAAGTTTATTTGATCGAAGAACCAATGGCAGCGGCCATTGGAGTTGGGCTCCCGGTACAAGATCCAGCCGGCAACATGATCATCGATATTGGCGGAGGTACCACAGAGGTCGCTCTCATTTCGCTTTCGGGAATTGTTTTCAGCCGGAGCGTCCGCGTTGCCGGTGATGAGCTCGACGAAGCCATCGTCCAGTACATGAAGCGTGCCTACAATCTGATGGTCGGCGAGCGCACCGCGGAGGAGATAAAAATTAAGATTGGATCAGCATATCCCAGTGAAAAGGAGACCAGCGTAGAAGTCAAAGGACGCGACCTTGTGGCCGGTTTGCCTAAGACGCTGATGATCACTTCGCAGGAAGTACGTGAAGCGCTGCTGGAACCGATCTCGACAATTGTGGATTCGGTGCGAATCACGCTGGAACGCTGTCCGCCCGAGCTTTCGGCGGACCTGGTGGATCGCGGCCTTGTCCTGGCAGGTGGCGGCGCATTGCTGCGGGGGTTTGACAAGCTTTTGAGCGAGGAAACGGGTTTGCCTGTCCATGTTGCTGAAGATCCGCTCAGCGCTGTGGCGGAAGGGACCGGCAAATGCCTAAATGAACTTAAATTTTTGCGTCAAGTGGCCTCTGCAGACCGCCAGTGGCGGTAGGAAAAATTGCCGATGGGCGATTTCGGATTGCGGAGTGATGCCTGTGCTTCCGCAAATGTCGATCGTCCTTAGTCCGCACGCTTCAATCCGAAATCTGCAATCGCGATGAGCCGCACAAACATCATTGCGCTGCTGATTTTCGGCGCAATTCTGGGATACTTTCTCAGTTTTGGCCCTGCGACGACGCAAAAGTTCAAAAGCGGCGTTTATCAGTTGCTGGCGCCATTCTTTACCGGCGGCTCCGGATTGAAAAAACAGCTCACCTCGGTGCGTACAGGTTTGAAATCGCTCGATCAGTTGGAGCACGAAAACGCCACATTACAGGTGGAAAATAGAGAGCTGAGAGCGACTAACCAGGGTCTCCGCGATGCCGAGACTGAGGTGAATCGCTTGCGTCATGCCCTCAACTATCGCGAGCGGTCAGTCTTTAAGTTAATTGCTGCGGAGATTGTCGCGCGCGATTCCTCAACCTGGTGGCGAACGGTTACGATTAATCGTGGCCGCAGAGACGGAATCGAAATAGATATGCCGGTCGCCACCGACGAGGGATTAATAGGAAAAATCACCACAGTCAGCGACAGCATCTCAGTCGTATTGCTGATTTCCGATGAAAACTGCCGCGTGGCCGCAAAGGTCGAAGGAAGCCGGGAGCAAGGGATCGTGTCCGGAGAGCGCGTGACGACGGGACTAACTCCGCTCTTGAACCTGAATTTTTTGTCAAAACAAGCTGACCTTAAACCGGGCCAAAAGGTTTATACCTCGGGAGTCGGCGGCGTGTTTCCATCGGGTTTGCTGATCGGCACAGTGAAAAGTTTTCACGTGCGCGAACTTGATGGACAAGCGCAGCTTACGCCGGCGGTCGATCTGTCGCATTTGGAGGATGTGTTCGTGGTGACCGGTCGAAAATGATTTTCTTTTTCGTTTTACTCCTGCTTGTGCTGATTGCTCAGATTGCGGAGTTGTTCATTCCAGCGCTACCCTGGCTGTACAATGCGCACGTGTACATTGTGCCGGTAATTGTCTTCTATGGAGCGATGGCTCTGCCGTTTCCTCTGATGCTGTCGCTTGCCCTCTTCGCGGGAGTACTACTGGACGCTCTTACTGTGCAGGTGATCGCAGGCAAAGTTGAAATCTCAACTGGATCATCCATACTTATTTACGGTGTGCTGGCAGGATTAATGCACGGCCTGAGGCCGCTCTTTGCACGCGGTCGTTGGGAAGTGCACTGTATCTTGAGCGGTGTTTTCACCTCGTTGATAGTTCTGGCGCAATATCTAATGATAACGTTTCGTCGCGGCTCTTTTGTATTTACCCGCGAAGTCTGGTGGCAGATCGGCGGGCCGGGTCTCATTGCAATGGCGATCGCACCGATCGTATTTTGGTTGTTACAATGGATGGGTCGCGTTACTGCGTACTCTTATCAACCTGAGAGGGGGCGGCTCGAGTGAACAGGCGACGTCTCAACTCGCGTGTTCGGATTCAGTTTGTCGGCCTGTTGATGTTGATGGGGCTGGGCGCTCTTGGTCTCAAGCTTTGGTGGATCCAGGTGGCGCATGGTCAGGAATGGACCTCCCAGCTTCGTGGTAGTTCTCAAGCGACGGTGCGCATTCCTTCGGTGCGCGGCGAGATCAAGGATCGCAATGGGGTGACCCTTGTCCAAAACCGGGCAAGTTATGAAGTCGATTTTTATCTTCCGGAGATGGTCAAAGGTTATCGCGAACGGTTTGGGCAGCCCCCCGTGACCGAGTACCGAACGACCATTAACGGAATGCCGAAAGACCTCAAGGAAGCCGACATCATCAAGATTGTGAACAATGGTATCGTTCCACGGCTTAACGACCTCGATCTGGCCAGCGACTATAATGCAGGCCGATTGCAGAAACACTATCGCAACGATACGGAAGTGCCGTTTTCCTACGTCAAGGACATCGATTTCCCAACATTAGCCAAATTTTCCGAGCACGATGTCGGTTTGCCAGGAGTTGAACTCGCGATTAAGCCGGTGCGTTCTTATGTTTACGGCGCGCTTGCGGCGCATCTTTTGGGCTACGTCGGCATGCCGAACGACGTGGATAAAGAGGACGCCAGTAAATTTACGTTTTATCAGGGAGACGTGGAGGGGAAATCAAATGTCGAAAAAAATATGGACGAGTACCTGCGTGGAAAACCAGGTGTTCGTTACTTGCGACGTAATGCGAAAGGCACAATCGACGGTGTTTTGCGCGAAGACCCACCGCAACAGGGAGCCAACGTTTTCCTGACGATCGACGCGCGCATCCAAGCTATTGCCGAAGAAGCCCTCCGCGCTGTAAGCCGGGCGGGCGCAGTCGTCGTTGATCCAAACAACGGTAACATTTTGGCGCTGGCTTCTGTGCCTTCGTTCGATCCAAACACTTTCATTCCGAGCATTAAGGCAAAAGATTGGAAAGCATTGCAAAAGGACGAGGGCGATCCACTGGTCAATCGCGCGATCAGCTGTTTGCCGCCCGGATCAACGTTCAAGCTGATTACAGCACTGGCGGGGATGCTGCACGGCGGCAAAAATCTAACCGCCGCCAAATACAGTTGCGGTGGCGGTGTGAGTTACGGAGATCATTTTTTCCGATGCTGGGTAGCCGGAAAAGGTTACACGCACGGCAGCATCGGAGTCGCCGATGCGCTTAAAGTTTCGTGCGACTCCTTTTTCTATCAGTACGGGAACGCTGCCGGCATTCAAGCGATTGACCACGTCGGCAAGATGTTGGGTATGGGCGAAGAGTCAGGCCTTCAGCTGTCAGGCGAACAAACCGGGAATATGCCCGGGCCAGAGTGGATGCAAATTCATCATCCCCAGGAGAGGTGGTCACAGGCGCAGACCGCCAACGTTACAATTGGTCAGGGGTATACGCTTGTTTCGCCGTTGCAGCTGGCGATGGCATACGTGGCTATCGCGAACGGCGGTGTCTGCTATTACGCACGTCTCGTCGATAAAGTTTTAAACCAGGACGGCTCTCCAGTCTTGGATGCGCAAGGTAATCCGGCAGCGCCGCCGCCGCGCGTGCGATCCGATTTACGACAGGAAATCTCCCCTGAAAATATCGAGTTGGTTCGCAAGGGCCTTTGGAAGGTCGTCAACGAAGACGGCGGCACAGGTGGCAGAGCGCGTCTGAAAGACTGGGTGGTGGCTGGAAAGACCGGCACTGCGCAAGCCACTGATCGTGGCCAAGAGGAAAACGTGGCTTGGTTTGCGTGTTTCGCGCCATATGACCATCCGCGGTACGTCGTCGCAGTGATGGTCCAAGGCGCTTCCGGGCACGGCGGCGAAGTCGCGGGACCAATCGCGGATAGAATTCTGGAGCGCTCGCTCGCGTTAGAGGCAGGCAAATTCGAGATGCCGGTGGCTTGGCTCGCGCCCGCACATCACCCCAATCCGCTCCAATTGATCAAATCTGTGTCTTACAACGACAAAGGCGGGAATCTCGGGAGCGACGACGAAGAAACCGCTCCCGACTCGCAAACTGCCACCGCTCAAATGGCAAGCTCGGACGCATCGCCTGATGTCGAACCGGAAGCGGATTCCCAAGGCAAAGTGCGCCGGCGAGGCCCTGCGGTAGCGCGCGCGGTTCCCGCCGCCACACCACCTCAGCGTAATTTTTTCCAAAAACTTTTTGGAATGCGTCCCCGCCAGGCCCCGCCGCCGCCTCCTCCGCCAAATCGCCGGCGTGGAACACCACCCCGATGAATATCCGATCAGAACTGTCGCTCCAATGCATCCGGTCAGTTCCGCTTCTGATCGGACAACCCCTTTCTCCTTATGATAGACAAAGTAAGAAAACTTTTGGGCCTTTCCTCACGAAAGACCGGCAAAAAGCTTGTAGTCAGCGTGGAAAAACTCGAGTCGCGCGTTGCGGTCCTCGAGAACGGCCGGCTCGAGGAGTATAGTGTAGAGCGTAAAAGCTCACGCAACATCGTCGGCAGCGTTTACAAGGGTAAAGTCAAAAACATCGAGATGGGGTTAAAGGCGATGTTTGTCGACATCGGCTTCGAGAAAAACGCGTTCCTTCATTTTTGGGATGCCATTCCCGCTGCACTCGACAGCGGGATAGAGGAAATCGATCGCCGTGGAAGCAAGCGACCGCGAAAACGGATCACGGTCAAGGATATACCGAGTATCTATCCTGTTGGTTCCGATGTGATTGTGCAGGTTACGAAGGGTCCAATCGGCAACAAAGGACCGAGAGTAACTACCAACCTCAGTTTTGCCGGACGTTATCTGGTGCTCATGCCCTTCAGTGATCGCAGCGGCGTTTCGCGAAAAATTGAAAATCAGAAAGAGCGCGAACGATTGCGCAAGATTGTCCGCGAATTAGAAATTCCCGACGGCGTCGGTGTTATCATCCGCACCGTAGGCGAAGGCCAGCGGGCCCGATATTTCGTGCGGGATCTGCGTTTTCTTCTCGATCAGTGGGCGCAGGTTGAGCAGCTGATTCGCGACCAACCAGCTCCGTGCCGCCTGTTCGAGGAACCGGATCTAGTCGGTCGGACGGTGCGTGATTTTCTCACCGAAGAAATTGACGAAGTGGTGTGCGATGATCGCGCCGCAATGGAACGAATGATCGAAATGGTCGGACAGATTTCCCGACGCGCCCGGAATCGCGTGCACCATTACGACAGCGCGATGCCAATTTTCGAGACGTACGGGGTGCAAAAGCAAATCGATGACGCTTTCCATCGGCAAGTCTGGCTGAAGTGTGGCGGTTATATTGTGATCGATGAGACTGAAGCCCTCGTGGCGATTGACGTAAACACCGGACGAAACAAAGGAGGACGCGACGTTGAGAAAACAATTTTGCAAACCAACCTGGAGGCCGCAGACGAAATCGCGCGTCAGCTTCGCTTACGCAATATCGGTGGACTAATCATCGCGGACTTCATCGATATGAAGAGTCGTAAAGACCAGCAGGCAGTCTACGGTTTGATGAAGGAGCGACTGAGTCGCGACAGAGCGAAGACCCATGTTCTGCCTATTTCACAGCTCGGTTTGATGGAGATGACGCGACAAAGAGCTCAGGAAAGTCTGAGCGATACCATTTATGAAAATTGCCCCTACTGCGGCGGACGCGGGGTAGTCAAAACCTCCATGACAACCAGCGTGGAATTGCATCGCACTCTAAATACGGTCATGCGCAAATACCAGGAAAGCATTCACGATATCCGGGTAATTCTGAATCCCGGTGTGTTAAAGCGTTTAAAGGAAGAAGATGAAGAGTTGCTGGTGGAATTGGAGCGCCGCTACGCGGGCCGGCTTACTTTTCGTGGCGATCCCACATTTCATCACGAAAAGTTTGTCATTACAGACGCTAATACCGGCGCCGAACTGCACGCGTAAGGCGGTGTCCTACACCAAAAACCTCTTGCAATTTCATATTGCCGGCCCAAGAGTCGGGCATCCGGGGTGACAGCGAGTTTCGTTATTACCCCGCGTGCTCCAAAGGAGTGTTTGGAGCGAAAAAAAACTGAGGAGAGACTTAACCAAAGGAGAAATAGAATGAAAAGAATGGTGTTGGGGCTGTTATGCAGCGCTGCAATCACTTCGGCAGCGTTTGCTGGAACGGAAACCTATTCCGGCAAGGAGATGAAACAGGTGGCGCCGCCACCCTGTCCGCAATGGTACGCAGACAATGAGTTTAACGTCGGTCTGTGGGGCACTTACATTTTCACCGGAAACAATTGGCAGAATGATCGCTACCTTGAGTCGGATCATGCTTTTGGCGGCGGTCTCGATCTCAAATATTTTTTCCATCGCTATTTCGGTGTCGGTATCGAAGGATGGGCAGTGGACGCCAGACGGGCTTTTGAGGATGTGTTTATCGATCTCAACAACGGCGTGTTTGACTCTCATACTGCACATGAGAGCCGCGCAGTGGGTTCAGTGTTAGGCACATTGACATTGCGGTACCCAATCCCTTGTACACGCTTCTCGCCCTACATTTTTGGCGGAGCCGGGGGAATCTTCGGCGGCGGTGAAAGCACCAATGTGGTCGTGAACGACGGGATCATCCGTACTGAACAAAAGGGTTCTGAGTCGCGGGCGATCGGCCAGGTCGGCGGCGGTATGGAAATTCGCATGACGCCGCACATTGGCTGGGTCAGCGATTTCAGCTGGAATTTCGTTGACGGACCGAAGAACAATTTCGGGATGGTTCGCACCGGGGTTAACTTCGCTTTCTAACAGGCCAGAATCGTTATTTTCAAAGCGGCGTTCGGATTTCCGGACGCCGCTTTTGTTTGGCGCTCAACCTTCGATTGAACGACCAGATTGACATTGCGAACGTTGATACGCGTACGAGATTACAGTGATGTCGTTCGCAGAAGTCCTCGATAATTTGGCCCTAAAGAAATCCGAGCTGGTTCAGCGCTTTCAGCATCTGATCCTGCCGAAATCGGACCATGAGCTCGAAGCGATGGCTCAAGCTTCGAGTGCGCTCACTCTTCAAAA
>JBKPMH010000039.1:0-6059 GCA_046732035.1 Verrucomicrobiota bacterium | reverse complement strand
TGACGGTTTGTGGCGGTTTATGCCTAGCTTAGCCGTTGATCAAAATGGGAACATGGCCATCGGCTATGCTACATCCAGTTCGTCCATTTTCCCCAGCATTCGTTATGCCGGGCGTCTTGAGACCGATCCGCCAAATAATCTCGGCCAGGGTGAGGCCATCATGAAAGACGGCGTCGGCTCCCAACCCGCTAATCGTTGGGGCGATTACAGCATGACGACTGTCGACCCGTCCGATGGCGTAACCTTCTGGCATGCCAATGAGTATTACTCCGGAGGCTGGGTCACACGCATTGGTAAGTTTAACTTCCAAGGTGGAGGCCAGAGTCCGACGCCCACCCCGACTCCGAGTGCAACGGCGACTCCCACAGCAACGGCTACGCCTACTGCAACCGCGGCGCCGAGACCAACGCCGACGCCGAGACCGCGGCCCACACCGGCGCCTCGTCCCTGAGGCCGGTACTTAACGATACGGCAGACTGCGGTACGCTGGCGAGAATGCCGCCGCAAATGCAATCGACTGCGCACAGCATTGCAGCCGCTCACATGATGCTGTGATTCGTATTTACGATAGAACCGGGCACGGTGATCGAGACGCATGAACACAGGAGAGAGTTCAAAAGCGAAATTTCTGCACTATACGCGCTTGTCCAAAACTGCCGGTCGGGATTCCCGCCCGGCAACTGATCAGGAATCGAAACCCGATTCATAAGTATGGCAAAGAAGAGCACAAGCAGACGCACAGTGATTGAACCGCACACAGGCGATAAACGCTACGTACGCCGAAACACAAAGGGACAGTTCAAAACCGAAGTAAACGTCGGACGTTCATTAGCCGCAGACAGACGGCGCAAGGCCAAAAGCAAAGCGCCAAAAGGTCAGCGAGATCGTGGGGATTAGCAGCTCTTCAAACGTTAGTGCTATGCTAACACCTCGCGGGGACGTCCACGTGGTTGAGTCATCAGGTTTGAGCCGAGTACGAGTCCGCCGACGAGTACGGCAGTTAGCGTCGCAGTGCGAGAAGAATCGCTGAACCCGAACAGCCATGGTGATGCGATCAGCAAAGCGCCGACCACATAATCAGCCATGAGATGGGTGCCGAAAGGGATCACTTTCACTGCGCCAAGTTCGTAATCGGTCATGAACGCCTGTAAAAGCATCATCAAACCGATAATCCTTGGCACCCAAACTGTGGCCCCGCCCGTATCGGCAAAACCCAGGAGGTTGGGTGAAACGATCAAGAAGAGACCGACGAGGTAATCCAGCACACCGTGAAAGAATCGAGGGATGATTTTCATAATTACCCCTTATGAGCCAAAACGGCTGTGGATAAGCGGCCGGGTTGTCTCAGTCGCTCGGATCATGCTATTCGAGAAAATCTGATCCTGACGAAACACTCCTTCGGAAAAACATGACCGGGTATGCCCGGCACCCAGGTCTCATACTTTGCCTGAAGGCGGCACGGGAGACGTGTCGATGTTTTGCGCTAAGCGGCAGAGACTGCTCAGATACGCTAACGAGACTTTCGTGTTTGGTCGTCGTACTCGCTTGGGCTGGACCGCCTTCTTTCGTGGCTTTTTAGAAGGTCGTGCGTCCGCGATCTGCCGACGCTCTTCCTCGTGCAGCCGCCAGACTCTGGATGAATGTACTGGGCGATCTGCCTTTGGTTTAGTCGATGTGCCTGTATCTCTGATACCCACTGTGACGCAGCGGTAATGCGAGCCTCAAATCGGTCGGGCACCAACGAGACCCCGTCGAATTACAGCGTCGAGAAGGGTTGTCATAAGTTGGACATCATTGCGGCCATTCCGTAATTGGTTTCGCGTGGTAGTGAATGCCTCGTGCGTTAACAAAACCGCTTCTCTAGGATCATCCGTCAGGCGAGAAGCGAAGCTGTAGACCGCCGGATAATAACGAGAGACCAAAGTATCAAAACGTAAGCGTTTTCTCTTCATCGAGCCTCGTGTCTTAGTTTCAGTCATAATTTTCATCTTATTTCGAATTGGATTAACGGTTCCATTCGTTAACGCATTTCATCTCCTTTGATTGTTATCGATGCAGAACTCTTAATGGGCGCAGAAATGTGCCTTGATTGATCAAACACACAATCGGGCTCAGGGCTTGTTGTATCATCAGAGATAACCCGATAGTCTAACGTAACCCGGCCTCGTAACATACCGGTGCGGGGCATCCACGCATTGAAGGGAAGTGCGTGCACCAGTTGCCCTTAACATTAGGACAATTGTCTTTACTTTTGCCGAACGATTTTCCATCGGATAGCCGGAATACATTACGAAGTGGGGCATAACAGCCGCTCAAATGATGCTGTTATTAACGTTTACGATGCGGCAGGCAACGTGATTGAAGCGCACGAGCATAAGGACGGGTTCAAAGACTGGTAGCGCTTGGATTTTTGGCGCGCGCAAGAAACGCTCGTGGCGTGATCACCTCCTCGATCCTCATTTAGCCCGGTATATTGGTTGTGATGAAACGCCGATTTCTAGTGACCTTTGGAAACTGAAAAAGTCAGGATGCGTGGCTTCAAGTATGGAAATTAATTGCTCGTGACCCGCGCGAAACAAAAGGCGCTCGATTGCGCAAAAGGCGCGTGGACTTTAGCGGGGAAGCTGAAATAGTGGGGCTGACAGAAGCGATGGACGAGCAGAGCGACAAAAAAATTGCCGCCAAGAAGCAGCGCGAGCAGATGCTGAAACTGGTCGCGAAAGGCTTTTACAACGAACTCACCAATTACGGCGTTCGTAAGGACGAGATCGTCTGGGTCGCTTCGCACTTGCTGGACAATCTCCTACGGCAGGAAAAGAAACCCGCCGAAGGCGTAGAGTATTACAACACAATCTTTACGCTGGCGTCGGTAAAGGACGAATGGGCGGATCGCAAGCAAATCGACATCCAACAAGTGACGCTTCGTCCGCTAGAGGCGCCGGTCGTCAGCAAAGTCATCGCGTGGCTGAAGGTCCCGGTCATCCGCGAAAACTTCGTGCCGGCGTTCCCGGAAGATGAAGGCGAGCTGCAAAAGTATTTTACCCATCCGACACGGGAATATTTCGGCATCTACTACAACGACCAGCCGGTGGGAATCGTCGGCGGCGAGAACTTTGACTTGAGAGCGGGCAAAGTTGAGATGAAAAAGCTAGTGGGCGAGTCCGGGTTGCGGGGCAAAGGCATCGGGAAACGAGCGACGTTCGGCTTTCTTTATTATGTTTTTATGATCCGAAACCTAAACAAGATTTATATCCACTCGCGCGACATCAACATGCGCAATATCAATCTGAACAGCCGGTTTGGGTTCGAGTTGGAAGGAATTTTCCTTGACGACATCATCATCGACAACAAACCCGGGGACGTCTTGCGCATGGCTTTGTTCAAACCACACTGGCTGCAAATTTTTTCCCGCGGCGCTTAACGCGAAGATAAATGTTCACTGATGCTCGCAATGCGGATAGCTAGTGTCTCGCAATCTACGAGACGACGATGGACAAACAGTTTTTACTTGGACCCGCACGCGGCTTACTGATTGTTCATCACTGTTTGCTGTAACGGCTTGCTCACTTCAAGCTGCGCGCTCACGTTTTGTAACCCCGCAGTAGTAACCGACTGAGCGATAGGATGGATTCGCTGGCGCTGTCCAACGCTAAAGCACTTCGGGAGTCACTCTGTACGGTTTTGCATATCCGCGATGACTGTGACAATGGGTTCCGATGAAACGGAGCTCTGGCCTTTGAACGGTTCATCGTAGATGAAACAAGCGCCCCTAGCAATGCGATACCGAACCCCTGCGCGCCGGGCGCCACAGCGCGGCCAGACGTGGCCTCAGAAAATGCTGCCAGTAGGAGCAGGGTTAACAGTAAGGCCACGATTGTTTCTCAAAAGATCCCGGTAACTCGAGTTTTGTGGCCGCAACCACCCGCGATTTGCGATCTGCTGCAATGTCATCAGCTTTTTTGAGCATCTCTGCATAGACGAGGCTCTGGCGTCCAGGCGCTGGATCGCAGTCACTCCGCGGAGTTCTTGCGGTAAGTAGACACGGTTAGATCATGAGATCTCCGCGGAAAATCAGCAAACGTAAAAGCATCGGATGATCCTGCCAAAACCCGAAGTTAAAGCCCTGCTCATTTGCCTCTCAACTGTGCTCGAGCGCTGCGGTGATGTCAGCTTCGAATACCTCGTCAGGCTGCGCTCCGACGTATCGTTTCACAATCTTGCCATCTCGGCCGATGAGGTATGTCGTCGGATATGCATCCACCAGGTAATTTTCCAAGGCCTGGCGATTTTCAACCATCCACACCGGATAATTAATCTTCGCTTTTTTCGCGAACGGCCCCACCGCTGCAGCGCCACCAGCTCCTCGTGGATCGACCGGATCTAGCGCGACGCCAACTACCACAAGACCTTGGTCGCAGTATTTGTTTTGTAACTTGACCAAACCAGGTATCTCAATTCTGCAAGGCGGACACCACGTAGCCCAAAGGTCTAACAAGATTACCTTCCCCTTAAATTGGTCGAGACTCTTTCCGACGCTGGCTACAACTTTGGGTTCCGTTTCCGGTGAAAGGCTCGCGATGCAATCTTGTTTCGCTTCGGCCATTGGATTCGTCGCGCACAACAAAAAAACGCACACGGCAATCTTCGTCCATAATTCGAACTGAATTCTGTTCATATATTCAATGAGCTGTTTTCTGCGGAGGGGTCAGGTGGCTAGTTTGATCGCTGAGGTGTTTTCCAGCAAGTGGACATTGCCATCATCCTGTCGAGCACCTCAGTGAGGACGGGCAAAGCTGAAACAAAAAGGAGGAGCGGCGGGAGCTCCCAACCCGCCGCTCACTGATCCAAGGCTGCAACCATAAAGCGCCTTGGAATTCCTATGGAGTGTGCAGAGAAACCTGCTTCCACTGAGGCAAACAAACAATCGGGCTGACGGATTATCGTATACTCAGACAAAATCCTATGATCACACGCTGCGTGACGGACTCACGAGGAACGCTTCCCGAATACGAGGTCGCCGAAGATCAGTAGCAACGAACCTGTTGCCGATGATCACGTGTATCCGGCGGGCGGGGCTTGTTTATGTTCAGTGACTTGCTTTTGTTTACGGAGCCACACGACGTTTTTGCGGGCTACGTGGGCTGCTTGCAAGAGCGCGTGGTCGACCCGGCGTTTTCATACGATAGGGTCCGGGGTTTTAATGATTCTGATTCCCGAATAAACTGTGTGGCCAGTAAATGCGATCAGGATTATTCCGGCGGCAATTCGAATAAGTTGGTCGGCGCGGTGGCAACGGCTCTTTTCATCTCTGCATTGTGGCAACTTTGCAACTCTCGCGTCCGGCTCTTACCACAATCGCGCCAGCGGTCGCACTTCTGTCTTACATGCATCGTTCACCGGAACAGGAAGCGGCGTGCCAAGGCGAGCACACCGATGGCCACACCAAGCAGCATCACAGTAACGCCACCGTCTGGTACTCCCGCTCCATGTGCAGCAAAGAGGGTCCACCCCGTTAGCTGGTGCCCGGCGGCCAGGAACGGAATCATGAATATTCCCCTCAAATTACCAACGTACCAGATTTCCGAGCCGTAGCCGTCGTAAGTCGCGAACAGGTAAGTGTACGGACCAGCGCTGCGAACATTTATCGTCCTACCGCTGCCGCTGAGAGCCGATCCGGCAGAGGGCAAGTATTTGAAACTGTTACCCGAACGAAAGTAGACCTCGCCATGGCCGACCTCCACTGCTCCCAGAGTCATCCCGAGCAGGTGATTGACGTAAGCCGCCTTGTCTCGGTTAGCCGTTTTCTTTTGTATGCCAGGCCAGAGCGAGCCCAATTCATTAGAATCGCCGATACCCAGAGCAAATGCCTTCAGCTCGTGATTGGGCACAAGCGTCGCAGCGCAAAAAGCCGTACTCAGCAGCAAGTATTTGTGTCTGAAAAGTCCTTTCAACTGCATAGCCCGGCGTAATAAAAGAGTGTAACCATGCAAGGTGCCGCAAGTATCGTACCAGGAAGTGCGTTCGCTGGGCTATGATTGTAATACATTAACGTTCAACAT
>JBKPMH010000038.1:0-8137 GCA_046732035.1 Verrucomicrobiota bacterium | reverse complement strand
GCAGCCGGTTGCCAACTCGTGGCGATGTGCGATCTCGCGGTCGCTGCGAGCAGCGCAAGATTTGCCGTTAGCGGCGTCAATCTGGGTCTTTTTTGTTCGGCGCCAGGTGTCGCACTTTCGCGAAACGTCTTGCGTAAAACCGCATTCGAAATGCTTGTAACGGGTGAATTTATCAGCGCCGAAGAAGCGAAGCTGCATGGATTGATTAATCGCGTAGTCGATCCGGAACACCTGGACGCCGAAGTTGAGAAACTCGTTGCGGCAATCGTTGCAAAACCTCGCGTCGCTGTGGCTATGGGAAAGGAATTTTTTTACCGCCAAATCGAACTGGGAATCCAATCAGCCTATCAAGCCGCCGCAGATGCGATGGCATGCAATATGATGGATGACGCTGCGCTCGAGGGCGTGCAAGCGTTCATTGAAAAACGCCCTCCAGCCTGGAAACGGCAATGAATCGGAAAAACCTCGAGCCGCTTTACGGCGGCTGATGCTTTTAACGACGTAATTAAATTCGTGAAGTCTTTTACTCTTCAAGAATTAGCCAGCATCTCTGGCGGTGAGCTGGTTGGGGATTCAAAGCTGGAAATTACTGGCGCAGCGTCCCTGGCCGAAGCAACGAGCGGAGAGATTAGTTTCTTCGGCAATCGAAAATACATCGGCCTTCTGCGGAAGACGCGAGCTTCAGCTGTTTTTGTTCCGCGAGATTTCGAAGAACCACTCGCCGCCGCGCAGATTCGCGTCGCAGATCCTACCAAAGCATTCGAACAACTGGTGCTCAAATTTGCACCCAAACCAATCGCGTTTGCGCCGCAAATTCATCCAAGCGCGGTTATCGGCTCGAACGTTCGCCTCGGAGAACATGTATCGATCCAGCCTCACGCTGTTATCGAAGATGGCTCCGAAATCGGGGATGATACAGTGATCGGCGCTGGCAGTTATATTGGCCACGAAACAACCATCGGATCTAAATGCTTGATTTATCCGCTCGTAACCATTCGCGAGCGAAGTCGGATCGGCTCCCGGGTGATTATTCATAGCGGCGCGGTGATTGGCGCGGACGGGTTTGGCTTTGAAGTGGTCGATGGCCGGCAGCAAAAAATCCAGCAACTGGGGATCGTGCAAATCGACGATGATGTCGAGATCGGCGCCAACACCACGATCGATCGCGCCCGATTTGGCCGCACCTGGATTCAGCAGGGAGTCAAGATCGACAACCTCGTGCAAATCGCGCACAACGTGATTATTGGGAAGAATTCCGTGATCGTGGCGCAGTGTGGTATTTCAGGCAGTACACGAGTGGGAGAACGTGTTACCATGGCCGGGCAAGTAGGGATTGTAGGCCATGTCGAAATCGCTGATGGCAGCATCATCGCCGCGCAAAGCGGCGTGTCCAAAAACATTCCCGGCGGTGTATGGTTCGGCTATCCCGCGGGGCCGATTGAGGAAGTAAAGCAACAAATTGCCTGGATCCGCAGCCTGGGAAAACTCTTCGCGCGCGTGAAAGAGCTTGAGAAGAAATCAGCATCCTAATTTCTTCGCACACTAGAAAGGAGTCCGCGCAAGCCCTCAGGCGAGATCCATTCGGCGCCGCACGCCGCAACCGTTTGTGCCTCCATCGAATCAGAAGTAGCTACCATTAACTCGAAGCGTTGCGCGTATTTGCTAGCCAATCGCTCGATGATGGCGTCGGCTGTCTGGCCTGAACGCGAATAGAAGATTTGCACGTCAGCGGGACCGGATGCCGTCTCGATGTTTCTTCCTTTGCCGTCAAAGACGACTACCACCCGGATCCCGGTCCAATCTTGATAGTCCCGCAATTGTTTGACCAGTGTTTCACGGGCGCGCGAAGACCGTCGGGCGTGCAGTTTGCGCAACTCAGGCCATGCAAAGATAATGCTGTGTCCATCGACGATCAGATAGCGGACGGTCTGCGACATGACACTGTTTGGGCAACGAGGTCGCGGAGTCTTCGTGCTTAGGCAGTAATCCCATCAAATTCACTCTTCCGCAGCAGGTTCCTTCTTCGCCCTCTGCTTACCCGGCGCTGATTGTGCGGTGCTGGCTTTTCGCGCCGCCTTCTTGCGCTCGAGATACGCTCTACGCCGTTTGCGTTTGATTTGTACACGGTGCTGTTGTCCCACGGCCATGTGTTATCGGTTGAAATGATGAGAAACGCAATCTGATTGAACCTAATTGTTTTCCACCCGCTATTATTTGAGCAGAAATCGCGATTGCGTTTCTGCGCGATTCGTTTAAAAAGGCACGACTCCATACACTTTCAATGACGCATCGGGAATCGGCGGCATCCTCCTCCACGCCGAAAAGCGTGGCTGGGCTTGCCATTTTACTGCTCATATTGGCAGCTTTTTTCGCGTTTCTAAATACTCAAAAGATGAAAGCGCTTCGGGTCACTGTGGCGACAGCCCAGGCAGCACGCGATGCAGCCGAACGTCGCATACACGACAAACCGAATACCCCTGCTAGCGGTACCGCCGAAGGACAGGGCCAAATCGCAGAGGCTGAAAACAGAGCGGCAAAAGCCGAGGCAGAACTTGCTCAAGCACAAAAAGAGAAGGCGGATCTGCAGACCAAATTGGACGAAAATCAGAAAGAGATCGCTTCCTTCCAGATCCGCGAAGCGGAGGCCGGGAAAAATCCCGATGATTCGACGGCTGACCCTCCCGACACGACGGCGTCAGACGCGGATTTGCAATCGCAAGTTGCTGATCTCCGCAGTCAATTGGATAGCGCGGAAAAAGAAAAAGTTTTCCTTTCCGAAAAACTTCAGGACATGCAAGCACGCGCAGATCAGCCGAAGCAGGAAAGAAAACGGCGAGAAGCCGTTCGCGAGGCTGCCCCACGCCGAACAGGTTTGCGGGGCACAGTCCTCGCCGTCAATCAGGCATATAACTTCGTGGTGTTGAATCTCGGTACTCGCCACGGAGTTGAAACGAATGCCGAGCTGCTTGTTTTGCGAGATGGGGCTTTGATTGGAAAAATTCGTATTTCTTCGGTTGAACCGGCGACCGCCATCGGCGATATCATCACCAACAGTTTGGCGCGCGGCGCTCAAATGCAACCTGGAGACAACGTCATCTATGCTGGCACAAGTCCATAACCTTCGACAAATCGTCGTCCCTGTTCTGCTGTGTGCGTTCGTAGTAGGCATGACCTCATGTGCGACGCAGAAGGAAACCGCCCTCGTGAACGATCCGAACGACCGTCACGACTCGCTCATCCCGTGGAACAAGCAGGAATCATGGGAAACCCAGGGTCAGTTTGCGGGGATGACCGATAGACGGTAGTTGAGCCGGGAGCGCCGGCGCGGACTGCGGCAGCACGCCCTTATCAAATCCAGAAACCGGCTGGGATAACTGCGTTTTTGGGTATTACGACCAGGCCGTCCCGGATGAAGTAATTGTCTGCATCGAAATTTGACGGCTTTCCTTCCGGCGTAATCACGACCCCATCACCGATCCGCGCATTCTTGTCTATGATCGCACGATCAATGACGCAATTGCGTCCGATCCCAATGGGCGGCACTGACGAATCGATTTCCTCGAGTTCAAAGTAATCGGCGCCCATGACAATGCTGTTCCGAATGGTCGCACCGCTTTGAATCACGCTACGTATTCCGACAACGCACCGTTCCAGGTGCGCGTCTGAGATGATGCATCCGTCCGAGATAATTGCCTGGCGAAGAGTGGCCCCGTTGATCTTACTTCCCGGCAAAAAGCGCGGATGCGTGTAAATCGGAGACTCCGGCTCAAAGAAGCTGTAATCAGGTACGACGTCCGTAAGATCCAAATTCGCCTCGTAGAACGCTCGAATGGTTCCGATGTCTTCCCAATAGCCTTCAAAAATAAACGCGCTAACGTGCCGGTCCTTGATCGATGACGGGATAATGTGTTTCCCGAAATCGAACAGATCGTTCTGTAAAGATTGAATCAGCACGTCGCGATTGAAGAGGTAAATTCCCATCGAGGCTTGGAACAATTCCTCATCTTTATTGGAACCGATGGCGTCGAGCAGCTCCCGGCTCATTTTCATTTCCTGCAGGATTGTTTGATCGGTCGGCTTCTCCACGAAGCGGGTAATCCGACGGTCAACGCCACTCTGCATGATACCGAACTCGGAAACGTACCGGCGCGCGACAGGCTTGGTGGCCAGAGTAATTTCGGCGCCGATTTCAATGTGTTGCTGAAGAATTTCGCGAAAATCCATTCGGTAAAGCTGATCGCCACTTAGAATCAGATAATACTCGTAGGGATGCTCGAGGAAATAGCGCATGTTTTGTCGTACAGCGTCTGCAGTTCCTTGGTACCATTGCGACCCTGCAGGCGTTTGTTGCGCGGCAAGAATATCCACAAAGCTGCGCGAGAAATTGTCGAACTTGTAACTGGCCTGGATGTGCCGGTGCAACGACATGCTGTTGAACTGAGTCAGCACATAGATGGAGCGCAGCGCAGAATTCAGACAATTGCTGATCGGGATGTCGACGATGCGATACTTTCCGCCGAGCGGCACGGCCGGTTTGGCGCGATCCTTCGTTAACGGGAATAGCCGCGTGCCCGCGCCACCGCCCATGATGATGGCGAGCGTTCGCTGGGTCGCGTCCGGCGGCAATGCCCCGAAGATCCGAAGATTTTTTTTGGCCGAATCGCTCTCTGCCTCGTATTGCATCCCTGCCCAATCAATAACTCAGCGACCGCTTGTTTGCGGCAATTTTTTTGCTGTTATATCGGCTCGGAGGCGCGATATCGGCAACGTTTTCGCGCCAGTTCCCGCCACGATGAATTGCCGATTCCGCTACGGGCGTGGCAACGGTGTGGAATGAGGCCGTGGCGTCGGACGAGATCTCGGCGTCGCTGTGGGCGTAGGTGGAGGCCCGACCGTACCAATGAGCCGGAACATTTGGTCGGGATCACCTGGCCCAAGGCAAGTCGTTCTAACGTCCCAAGTTGGGCAGACACCAAATCCACCGGCAGGGTTCTGCCAGGCTGCTGGCGAATTGGCCTGCACTGTCCGCTCCGTCCAACCCCACTGGCCATTTGGATCGAAAATCATGTGTGCCTGAACCGAGACCCAGTATGTGCCCGGAGCGAGTGTAACCGGTACAGTCAGGAATACTTCAAAGACGCCGCCGCTATCCACATATGGTTGGGCCGTTCTCGTGGACACGATCGTCCCCGGCAGACCACCACTATCCTGATAGAAGAAGACATTGAAGTTGTTGGCCGGGCCAGATCCGTTGAAATATACGCCCTGCACGTGCACTTCGGTGACCTCCCAGGTTTCGCCGCCGGGCAGGAAGAAGTCATCAGCCACAAAGGCGGTAAAATCGGGCATATCCGGAAACTCTTGCGACACCCAGCTGATAGCCCCCGCGTTGTCTAACTGATCGTAGAGGATCACCTCCGGAAATCTCGGTATCGGTTTGACAAGAATCGGACGAACGCCGGGGTCACTCGAAATTTTCGGCAACCGCGGGGCCTGCTTATTTTCCCGACTGTGCTCCAACGGGAGGGATTGGTCGCTAACGTGCATGGCAGCATCCGAGCTTTGTCGAGTCGTGTCTTGCTGGGCCGGCGCAAATGGGATTGCGCAAAGGGTCAAGAGCATCAGGACGTAAAATGTGCCAGGAATAAGGTCGGTTTTGGTGTTGGGATGAACTTGTTTTTTCATCTTGAGTTCGTGAAGGAGGAGTTTTTCTGGGGTTGAAGTGCCGCACGCTGTTTTTAGTAAAAAGCGGCGAAACAGCCAAGACATTTCTCAGAATCGTTAACCACGAATGGATACCCGGCACATCCATCACGGCTGCCCAGGCTTGATTCCCAATCCCGTCATGTGTGGCGATTGTTGCGGCTGCGAATAGCCGCCATTACAATCGCAACATGTGTGGCATCGTCGGATACGTCGGGCGCGCTGAAGCGGCCCCTATTTTATTGGATGGATTGCGTCGGCTCGAGTATCGAGGCTACGACTCAGCGGGTATGGCCATTATAGACGGGGGCCGCGTGGAAACTCGTAAATGTGCGGGTCGCATTGCCGAGCTCGCACAACTTATGAGGAAGGAACCTATTTCCGGGTCACTCGGGGTCAGTCACACACGCTGGGCTACCCACGGCAAAGTTACAGACCAAAACGCGCATCCGCATTTTGACGCCAGCGGCAAACTGGCGCTCGTCCACAATGGCGTAATTGAGAATTACCAAACGCTTAAAGACGAACTAACCCGTGGCGGCGACACGAACTTTCGTTCTGAAACTGATACCGAAGTACTCGCACATCTGATCGGGAAACTGTACGAGGAATCGTGCGCCAGCACCGTGGACGTCCCGGAAAAAAAAGTGCGGCTCGTTGCAGCTGTGCGCGCCGCGCTTGGGCAGGTGATAGGCACCTATGGTATCACTCTGGTTCACGCTGATATTCCTGATTTCATGATGGGCGCGCGCCGCGGAAGCCCGCTCGTACTCGGAGTAGGCAATGGCGAAAACTTCCTGGCCAGTGATGTAAGCGCCATCGTCGCTTACACGCGTGATGCCGTTTATCTAAACGACTTCGATGTGGTCGCCGCGGGGCGAGACAAGTTTGAGATCACGTCGCTCGCCGGCGACAGCACCGAGCATCCAGTCAGCAAAGTCGAATTTACCGCCGAGGACATAGGCAAAGGTGATTATCCGCATTACATGCTCAAAGAAATCTTTGAGCAACCAGATACGGTGCGCGACGCGATGCGCGGTCGGCTCAATCCGGACGAAGCGACGGCAAAGCTGGGCGGCCTGAATATGACGCCTGCAGAGCTTCGCGACGTCGGGCGTATTGTCCTTACAGGATGTGGAACAGCTCTTCATGCCGGAGGGGTCGGCGAATATTTGATCGAGCGACTTGCCAGCATCCCGACCGAAGTCGAATACGCGAGCGAGTTTCGTCATCGCAATACGCCGATGACCCCCGAAACACTGGTCTTCGCTATCAGTCAGAGCGGCGAAACCGCGGATACGCTCGGTGCATTGCGTGAAAGCCGGCGTAAAGGTTTTCGCACACTGGGAATTTGTAATAACGTCGCAAGCACAATCGCGCGGGAAAGCGATGGAGGAGTTTATATGCACGCCGGGCCGGAAATCGGGGTGGCCGCTACAAAATCGTTCACCTCGCAACTCGCGATTCTGACGCTCTTGGGACTGTTGTTTGGACGGATGCGAAATCTTTCAGCAACGGATGGAAGCCGGGTCATTGCAGCGCTGGAAGCGTTGCCCCGGCAGATCGAGACGGTTCTGGGACTGAGCGATCAAATCAAGGAAATCGCGAGAAAATATGTCGATGCGAACGGGATGCTTTTCTTCGGCCGACAATTCAATTTCCCTGTAGCGCTCGAAGGCGCTCTCAAGATGAAAGAGATCACCTATCTTTTTGCCGAAGGGCATCCCAGCGCCGAGCTCAAGCATGGCATCATCGCGCTGATTCGTCCCGATCTACCGTCCGTATTCATCGCCCCGGACGATCCAGTTTTTTCAAAAAACCTGAACAACATCGAACAGGTAAAAGCCCGCAAGGGACCCGTGATCGCCCTGACTAGCGGCAAAGGTCCGAAACATCTTAAAGAGATTGCCAACGATATCATCGTGCTACCGGAAGCGCCGGATTACGTAATGCCCATTCTGGCTGTGGTACCTCTTCAACTTCTGGCCTATCACCTCGCCGTCGAACTTGGCCGGGACGTCGATAAACCGCGGAATCTGGCTAAGAGCGTGACTGTGGAATAATACTGTGCCGCCAGATCCACGGGCGTGCACGGATACGTGGTACTGGCAATTTAGCCGTTTTACGGTAAACTGCGCGCCCAGGCATCCCTTCCTCCGGTGCAACACAACGAAGAGTACGTGCTTAAAGCCCTCGAGGAGGGCGGACTCATCACGCGTCCGCAGATCGACAGCGTGCGATCACACCTAAATGGCGAGTCCGGCGTCGTGGAGGTTCTGATCAACGACGGCGTTATCTCCGACATAGATGTGTCGCGCACGCTCGCAGCGCAAGCGCACATGGATTGGATCGACATTTCGTCCATGGTGATTCCGCCACAAATCATCAATCAAATCCGAGCCGACGACGCGCGCCGTTTCAAGGTAATCCCGGT
>JBKPMH010000037.1:0-4678 GCA_046732035.1 Verrucomicrobiota bacterium | reverse complement strand
GATCGCACCCGCGGCGCGTAACCTTCGAATCACGGTGGCATCGTAGGGCGCTCGATAACCATGCAAAATCTTTGAGCCGCAGGTACACGGCTGTCCTATTACATTGATAATGTCTTTGATAGCCACCGGAACGCCGCCCAGTGGGAGATCGACATTCGCCTTCTCAGCCTCTTTGGTGGCAGCCTCGATATCGAGCGAAAGATATGCGCCAATTTCTTCATCCACAGTTTCGATCCGCCTTCGCAAAGCATCGATGACTTCGCGCGCAGTAACTTCCCGGCGACGCAACGACGATTGCAAATCGGCAATGCTAAGCGCCGGCAGGTCCTTCTCGGTCATTCCAGAACTTTAGGGACGATAAAGAGGCCGTTCGCCTTTCGGGGCGCGTTGCTCAACGCCTGATCTGCTGTGAACCATTCGCTTGCCGCGTCCTCGCGAAAAACGTTGAAAATCGGAAGCGCGTGGGCGGCCACTTCGACACGGCTTACATCCGCCTGTCGAAGTTTCTCGACATACTTTAGGACATCATCCAGCTGCTTCTGAAATGCGCTTGCTTCCTCTTCAGTGAGATTGGTGCGCGCCAGTCTGGCGACGTACCCAACGTCGAGCTCCGAAGTCCGGGCCATAATCTTGGCTAGGAATGCAGATTGCTAATCAGCCAGATGACCGCGACGGCTAGCGCCACCACAAGCAGGAGAAAAATGATCTGACCTTCTCGCCGTTCTTTGCGCAAAGAACGAGGACGCCGGGATGAATTCCTGCCTTCAGCGATCGAGCCCCCAGCGTCGGCTGCGATCGAGACGCGAAATCGTCTATCGGCTCGATTATATTTTGCGCCTCGCTCCGGCCTGTTTTTCTCGATCACAGGGACTTTGGCAACAAGGCGCTCAAGTTTTTCGAGTCTCTCACGAAGTTCCGCTTCCTGTCGCGCTATCTCTTCCTGTCTGCGGCGAAGCGGCAGACTGGATCTGGGTGAACGACGAAACAGTCCCATCACTTGCTCGCCAGCCAAATGAAAAGAGCAAGCGCGATGGCGCCAAAGATGATCAGCGGCAAAGTGAGCGCGACGCCGATCTGCAACCATTGAGAAAAAGAACGACCCTCGGTGCTTTCGTAAGCGTCGGTCGCGATTTCTGGCAATGATGCATCGCCTTCATTACCACCAGCCGCCTGCAAACGGCTGCGTTGCTCGTTATACACCGAGCGCGCCTCGTCCACTGTGCTCAAAGCCCGGCTCAGCTCTTTGTGCAAATCGGAGGGGTTCCAACTTTTCGGATCGATCGCTTCAATTAATTCCAAATGCTGACCGAAAGTCTCACGAGCTGCGCGGATCTGCTCTAATCGGCTCTGCGCGTTGTATGCCTCCCGCTCGAGCACGACCAGTGAGCGGGTCAGTTTATCCGCCATTTCCGCGCGACCATGCTCCAATTCGTCCTGGCGGCGGCTAAGTTCCTCCAGTTCGCGTTTTTGTTTTTCGATTTGCTCTTGCTGGCGTTTGAGCTGCAGCAGTTGCTCCTGCGCTTTCTGCACTTGCGAATCCAAATGCTCTGGGGACACGGCTTCGTCCTCGCTCAGTTCCAGCATTTGTTCAACCGGTCGAATTTTTTCTGCCATGACAATCAGGACCCGGCGTCCGGCCCGCTGAGCGCCATATTAAATGCGTCACTTCAGAATTCCAGATATTTCGTTAAGGACACGCGAAAATTTTCAGTCGACAAACCGAAAGAAATCCCGGCGTCGATAGAGATCGGAAGTCAGGCATGTTGGCTGACTCGGCTGTCGGGCTTCCAGCCCACGCGAATGACGACAGCAAGACGTTCGTCATTCGGGTGAAGCTAGCCGCTTCACTTCTGGCCGAGCATTCATCGCCCCGGCATCATTTCCAGAAGAAAACCTCTTAAATATTCCGTCTCGGGAATGGTCGGCAGCACCGGGTGATCGGCGGCTTGGCCGAATCGCAGCAACCGTCGCGCCGAACGCCGGGCATCGACAAGCGCATCTGAGATGGTTTGGGCAAATGCAGGCTCGGTGACGTGATGCGAACAAGAAAAAGTGGCCAGCAGACCTTCTTTCGAGAGAAGCTTGAACGCACGCATGTGCAACTCCCGATATCCACGCATTGCATCGCGTAATCCACTCCGGTGTTTGGTAAAAGACGGCGGATCGAGAACGATCAAATCATATTGCGTCCCGGATTTTTCGGCTGCGCGGAGGAACTGAAAGACGTCCCGCTCGATCCAGTCCACTTTCAAATTGTTTCGCGCTGCATTTCGTTGCGCGGCTGCGATATTTTCAGCATTTTCTTCGACGCCGGTCACGTCCGACGCGCCAGCGTGCGCACAAATCAATGCAAAGGCCCCCTGATTTGTGAAACAGTCCAGCACGCGCCGCTCGCGCGCGAATCCGGCAACGAGCCCATAGTTATGCTTCTGATCGAGATAAAAACCGGTCTTTTGCCCGTGCAGGAGATCGAGTTCGAACTTTACGCCTTCGATTCCGATCTCGAGGCGCACGGGCGCCTCCCCGCGCAAAAGTTCAGTTCGCAACTCCATTCCTTCCGCCTTGCGAATCGGGGCGTCATTTCGTTCGATGATGCAGAGTGATTGTAGGGCAGCCCCGAAAGCTTTCGGGGCTGCCGGTGGACCGAATCCGACAGGCGAAGCGCTTGGCCTGCAAAAAACGCCTTCAATTGCGTCAGCGACCAAATCTTTTCGCATGTCCATGGCCAGAGTCAGCGTTTGAATGACAAAACAGTCGCAGTATTTGTCGATGATTAACCCGGGCAGTCCGTCACTTTCGCTCCAAACCAATCGGCAAAGGTTCGGATCGATCTTGCGACGCGTGCGGTATTCTGCCGCTTGTTGAATTCGGCGTTTAAAGAAATCCAGGTCCAGGTCCTGTTTCCGGCGCGAGAAACGGCGCGCCACAATTTGCGATTTGGAATTGTAAATCGCGCTACCGATCAGATGATCGCGGCCATCCTTTAATGAAATGACGTCGCCGTCGGCCGGTTTCCCAAACACTTTCAGGACTTCACTCGAAAAGACCCAATCGTGGCCATGCAAAATTCGCGCACGCGGTTTGACAACAATTCCAGCCATAGAGCGATGCAAGGTCGAACGTTCACCGCTCCTTCGCAATGTCAGGGGCGGCACGCGATCACCGCTTTGACGAAATCCGCGTCCTCCCATAGTATCGGAGGCTTCGTTGAACATGGTGCAACCTCACGAACGACGTTCCATTTCCGTCGTCACGCCCGTTTACAACGGCGAGGCCTCTGTGGCTGAGTTGTGCCGGCGCCTGGCCGAAGTGTTGCCGCGTATTTCGACGCAGCACGAGATTATTCTCGTTAACGACGGCAGCCCGGATCGAAGTTGGGAAATGATTTCGGATCTATCCTCGCGATCGCTTGCGGTGCGAGGCCTGAACCTGATGCGTAACTACGGCCAGCATAACGCGCTGCTTTGCGGCATCCGCGCGGCGAAATACGATCTGGTCGTAACAATGGACGACGACCTGCAACATCCGCCCGAGGAAATTCCGCTGCTGCTGGCCCGATTGGACGAAGGATTCGATGTGGTTTATGGCGCACCAAAAGCGGAACAGAACGGGTTGATGCGCGCTCTTGCATCCCGTATCACGCGCCTTGCCCTGAGCGCAGCCATCGGCAGGGAGGTGGCGAAGAACGTGAGCGCGTTTCGCGCATTTCGCACACAACTGCGAGATGCGTTCGCTACTTATCAATCTCCCTTTGTTTCCATCGACGTGCTGCTTACTTGGGCAACGAATCGCTTTTCCGCCGTCAGCGTTTCTTTCAACCCGCGGCACTCGGGTTCCTCCAACTACACGTTCACCAAGCTCGTCCGGCATGCACTCGATATGATGACCGGTTTTAGCACCGCGCCGTTGCAGGTTGCCAGCTTGACGGGTTTTGGCTGCACGTTGCTTGGCATGGGTGTTCTCGTTTACGTTGTGGGCCGATATTTTCTGGAAGGCAGCATACCGGGATTCCCATTTCTAGCCTCAATGATCGCGATTTTTTCCGGAGCACAGCTTTTTGCTTTGGGAGTAATCGGCGAATATCTCGCTCGCATGCATTTTCGGACAATGAACCGGCCACCCTATGCCGTTCGCGACGTTGTTAAAACCGAAGACCCGAAGACCAAAATCTGAAATGATTGGGCGAGTGGATTCATCGGCAATCAATCAACTGCGCGATGCATTGCCGCGGTTTACGCACACTCCTTTGGGTTATTTGCATCGTCTAAATGCTGATCAACAGCGCGCTCATTGGCTCAAGGAAATCAGCAAGAGTTTGGCGGACGGATCTTCCATCGCCTTTGCGAACAGGGTCTCGGGAAACGTCAATGCACTTCTTATTTATAATGATTCGCCATGGGACAGCGAAATCACGGGCACGCGCATCGGCAACATAAAACACCTTGCTGTCACTACCGACGATCGTGCAGCAACCGACATGCTGCAGACGTTAATCGACGAGCTCACGCGAACTCTCGGCAAGCGCGAGACACAGTGCGTAGCCTGTAGGGTCCAGTCGGGCGAGTTGGCCGCAATTCACGCGTTGGAACAGAGCGGATTCCTACTGATGGATACATTGTTGGATTTCGTTTTCGATTTTTCCCGCGTTACGAGCGAACAGACCAGCGGTCCACAGCGA
>JBKPMH010000036.1:0-15563 GCA_046732035.1 Verrucomicrobiota bacterium | reverse complement strand
AACTTCGCTTGCGCGTTTCAATCCCATAGCACCCATCATACGAATGTACATCCATGTGATCGTTAAGATGCTGGCGCTACCATAAGGCGCGGCGGAAATGTTGCCGACTTTGCCGCCTCCGTGATGGTGAGCAGAGCCGCTTCCGTTTCGCAGTCGCCTGCCGTGTTGTCCTTCGCCAAAAACCACGCGGCGGCTGTCGGGATCGAGAATGAATTCCCGCGGAAGATATGGCGCGAGATGCCTTGCCACACCGATTGGACCAATTCCTGGACCGCCGCCACCGTGCGGAATGCAAAACGTTTTGTGCAAATTCAAATGACAAACGTCCGCGCCATAATCGCCGGGTCTGCAAAGACCAACTTGTGCGTTCATATTCGCTCCGTCCATGTAAACCTGGCCACCATGTGCGTGCACGATGTCGCAGATTTCGCGAATCGTAGGTTCAAAGACGCCGTGCGTGGAGGGGTAAGTGACCATGAGCGCGGCAAGGTCGTGCGCATGCGCTTCGGCTTTGGCGCGCAAATCGGCAAGATCGATGTCTCCGTCCTTTAAGCAGGCGATGGACACAACCCTGAACCCAGCCATATGAGCGCTGGCTGGATTCGTTCCGTGAGCGGATGTAGGAATGAGGCAGATGTTGCGATAGGATTCACCGCGTGATGCGTGATACTCGCGAATCGCCAGCAGGCCTGCGTATTCGCCCTGTGATCCGGCGTTCGGCTGCAACGAAATGGCATCAAACCCAGTAATTTCGGCAAGCCAGTCTTCGAGCTGTTTGCAAATCTCCGCATAACCGACGGTCTGTTCGAGAGGAGCGAACGGATGTACCTTGGAAATTTCAGGCCAGGAAATGGGAAACATTTCCGCCGTGGCATTCAATTTCATGGTGCATGATCCGAGCGGGATCATGGAGGTGGTCAGTGAAAGATCTCGCGATTCGAGTTTTTTCAAGTACCGCAGCATTTCCGTCTCTGTGTCGTGCGTGTTGAAGACCGGGTGGGCGAGAAAGTCAGAGCTTCGGATCGCGAACTGCGGAATCCGGATTGGCGGGTCACCCAGCTCTTTATCGGCGAAATCCCGAACAAGTGTTCCACGAAAAATCGACATCAAGAGCTCGATGTCACGGGCTGTTGTCGTTTCGTCGAAAGATATGCCGATGGCGCGCGGCCCGAGCGCGCGCAGATTGCACTCTGCTTTTTTGGCGTGCTCCAAGATGACCGCACTCGACTCGACTTCGACGCGAATTGTGTCGAAGAAATTTTCGTGCGCGATGTTCAGGCCGAGCGCGCCCAGACCATCTGCCAATTGACTTGTCAGCCGATGCACGCGTTCGGCGATTGCGCGCAACCCACGAGGGCCATGATACACGGCGTACATCGACGCAATAACAGCGAGCAGAACCTGTGCCGTACAAATGTTGCTAGTCGCTTTGTCGCGACGGATATGTTGCTCGCGCGTTTGCAGTGAAAGTCGATAAGCAGGGCGCCCTTCGGTGTCGTGCGAAACGCCCACGAGCCGACCAGGCATATGGCGTTTGTAATCGTCGCGCGTGGCGAAGTATGCCGCGTGTGGGCCGCCAAAGCCGAGCGGAACGCCGAAGCGCTGCGTGTTACCAACCGCGACATCCGCGCCAAATTCTCCGGGCGGTTGCAGGAGCGTTAGCGCGAGAATGTCGGCCGCCACAACGACGAGAGCGCCGGCATCATGTGCTTGCTTAATGAAGTCAGCATAATCGTAGATAGCGCCATCAGTTGCAGGATATTGGACCAGTGTACCAAACACCCTCTCGTCGAATTTGAAGTCTGTGAAGTTGCCGATTTGAACCTCGATGCCCAGCGGTTTTGCCCGAGTCTGGACAACAGCAATCGTCTGGGGGTTGCAATTGTCGGCGACAAAAAATGTTTTGCGATTCGGAACAACTGCGTGGCAGAGCGCCATTGCTTCGGCGGCGGCCGTAGCTTCATCGAGTAGCGATGCATTGGCGATCTCAAGGGCCGTCAGATCGGTAATCATGGTCTGAAAGTTCAGAAGCGCTTCGAGCCGACCCTGTGCGAGCTCTGCCTGATAAGGCGTGTAAGCCGTGTACCAGCCGGGATTTTCAAGAATATTCCGCTGAATAACTGGCGGCGTGATACAATCGGAATAGCCACACCCGATAAACGAACGCGCGATCTTGTTTTTTCTGGAAATGCCTCGGAGCTCGGCCAGAGCTTCCATCTCTGATTTGGCCTCGGGCAAATTCAGTTCACCATCCAGCCGGATATTACGCGGAACAGCGGCTTCGACTAGCGAATCGAGGTCCTCGAAACCGACCTCGCGCAGCATGATCCGCACTTCTTCCTCGTTGAGGCCGATATGGCGCCGTTCGAAAGAATTTGGATCGAGCTTTTCTTCGCGAATGTGCATCGAAGGAGACTACGGAACGCGAGACTCGCTTCAAGTTCTAGCAGGGGCGCTATGTCGCCGTGTTCGGAAGTGGCGACAACTTCGGAGAGCCTCGACACAGCGAGGCGGCAACAAGACGATCCCGGGGGTTGGAGCACGACACTGTTTTCGCCGTGTCACCAAGCAAGAGCGAACAGGCTAAAACTCATGCATCGTGAATTTCGACGCCGCGGCTTTGCAACAGGGCGCGCAGGTCGGTCAGGTGTTGATGATTACGCGTTTCGACCGTGCAAAGAACGTTCACTGCTGAGACATCCGGGCTGGCGAAAGCGCGATCATGCACGATTTGCTTCACGCTTGCTCCGGTAGAGGCGATTTGGCTTGCCAAATCGGCCAACCCACCGGGACGATCGCTTATCACAGCGGTGAATCGTCCGAGTCTCCCATCCGCCACCAAGCCGCGTTCAATTACACGACTGAGAACATTCGGATCGATGTTTCCACCGCAAAGCAACAAGACAACTGACTTACGGGCGAGCTGTTGTAATTTTTCGGACATGCACGCAGCCAATGGTGTGGCTGCGGCTCCTTCAACCACGCTTTTTTCGAGTTCGACCAGACGAAGAATCGCCAGGGCGATCTCTTCCTCCGTCACGGTCACCGTCGTGTCGACGAGCGGCCGGGCAATCTGAAACGCATTTGTTCCGACCTCCGGAATGGCTAGTCCGTCGGCGAGGGTGGGACGGACTGTGATTTTCGTCGCTTTCCCTGCTTGAAGCGCAGCCGAAAAACTCGCGACGTTTTCGGCTTCTACCGCGACAATTTTAACGGTCGGTCGCAACGTTTTGAGCGCTAAAGAAACGCCGGCGAGCAATCCGGCTCCGCCTACAGGGACAACTACCGCTTCGAGGTCGGGAACCTGTTCGACAATTTCGAGAGCCATGGTTCCCTGTCCCGCGATAATCCGTGGGTCGTCATAACCGTCGATGTAGGCAAGGCCTTTCTCTGTCGCGATTTGATGTGCGCGAGCCTTTGCTTCGCCGAAACCTTCCCCGTGCAGAACAACAGTTGCGCCAAGTTGCTGGCACGTGCTGACCTTTATCAGCGGCGCGAACTTTGGCATCACCACTGTCGCGGGGATTCCGAGCAGGCTACCCTGGTAAGCGAGCGCTTGAGCATGGTTGCCGGCCGAGGCTGCAATCACTCCGCGTCTCTGCTGTTCAGGCGATAATTGTGCCAGCGCATTGCGCGCACCCCGTTCTTTGAAACTTCCTGTTCGCTGCAAGTTGTCGAGCTTGCAGAAAATCTTTTTTCCGGTGATTTCGCTCAACGCAATTGATGGCGGACAAGGCGAATAATAAACCGCGTCCGCAATACGCTTCTGCGCCGCTTCGATATCCTGAAAAGTGAGCAAGCGTTTAACTCTCGAGCGCTGCCTGCGCTGCTGCCAGTCGTGCAATCGGAATCCGGAACGGGCTGCAGCTTACGTAATTCAGCCCCAATCGGTGACAAAATTTTACGCTGGCGGGCTCGCCACCGTGTTCGCCGCAAATCCCCAGTTTGATGTTTGGCCGGGTCTTGCGTCCTTGATCTCGCGTTATTTCCATCAAACGTCCGACGCCGTTTTGATCGATCGAAGCGAACGGATTTGTGTCAATAATGTCCAGCTCGGCGTACGCGGGCAGAAAACTGCCGGAATCGTCCCGGCTCATTCCGAGTGTCGTTTGCGTAAGGTCGTTTGTACCGAAACTGAAAAACTCGGCATCGCGTGCGATCTGGTCCGCAACGAGGGCGGCGCGGGGGATTTCGATCATCGTTCCAACCAGATAATTGAATTTTATTCCCGTCTCCTTTGCCACGTCATCAGCCACACGCCGGACAATATCGATTTGAAGCTTGAGCTCGCGAGGAAATCCAACGAGCGGAATCATGATTTCTGGTCGTACCTTGGTTCCTTTGGCTTGGACTTCGGCGGCAGCTTCAAAGATGGCTCTTGCCTGCATTTCAGAAATTTCCGGGTAGACGATACCGAGTCGGCAGCCTCGGTGACCCAGCATCGGGTTAAACTCATGCAGCTCATGCACACGACGGCTGATCTGTTCGACCGCGACACCTAGTTTGTTTGCAAGTTCGTTTTGTTGCGCGTGATCGTTCGGCAAAAATTCGTGAAGTGGTGGATCAAGAAAACGAATCGTGGCGGGCAAGCCTTTCAGAGCAGTGAAGATCCCGATGAAATCGTTACGCTGAAAAGGAAGCAGTTTGGCGAGGGCACGTGCCCGTTCTTCCTTGGTGCCAGCAAGAATCATCTCTCGCATGGCGTCAATGCGATCGCCTTCGAAAAACATGTGTTCTGTGCGGCAGAGCCCGATGCCTTCAGCGCCGAATGCCACGGCGTTTGCGACCTGCTCGGGCGTGTCGGCGTTTGTTCGCACGCCCAATCGGCGAAATTCGTCCGTCCAATTCATCAGTTTGGCATATTCCTGGTAGGTGAGGCTGTTTTTTGGTTCGAGGGAGCGATCGATCAACACCTGCACGATTTCTGATGGAGCAGTAGCGACTTCGCCCGCGAACACCTCTCCAGCGGTGCCATCGATGGAGATGTAATCGCCGCGATTCAAGGTCGTGCCGTTCGCACTGAGCGTACGCTTTTGGTAGTCGATTTGAATGCTCGTCGCGCCGCATACGCACACTTTTCCCATTTGTCGCGCCACAAGCGCCGCGTGGGAGGAAACTCCCCCGCGTGACGTGAGGATGCCTTCTGCGGCAATCATACCGCGCAGGTCTTCAGGAGACGTTTCAATGCGGGCAAGCACCACCTTTTCGCCCTTCTCGGAACGCAACACGGCCTCTTCCGCATTGAAAACTACGCGACCACAAGCCGCGCCGGGCCCGGCAGCCAGACCAATCCCGATTTTCTTCGCTTGCTTCGCTGATTGGCGGTCGAATACAGGCGCCAAAAGATGAGCCAGGGAATCGGCAGGAATGCGGCGTACCGCGTCCTTCTTTGTGATCAGCTTTTCGCCGACCATATCTACTGCAATACGGACTGCCGCGTGGCCGGTGCGTTTGCCGTTTCGGGTCTGCAGAATATAAAGGCGAGTTTCTTCCACTGTGAACTCGAGGTCCTGCATGTCCTTGAAGTGACGTTCAAGAATCGAGCGGACCTTCATTAACTCTTTGTGTGCTTTCGGCATTTCGTTCGCTAGATCGGCAATGGGATGAGGGGTGCGTACGCCCGCCACCACGTCTTCACCCTGGGCGTTGATTAAATACTCGCCATAGAAAACTTTTTGACCCGTTGCGGGGTCGCGCGTAAATGCCACGCCCGTTGCGCTCGTTTCGCCCATGTTCCCAAACACCATTGTCTGCACGTTCACGGCCGTTCCCCAGTCGTGCGGGATGCCGTATTTCCGTCGGTAGACCATCGCCCGATCGTTCATCCACGAACCAAAGACCGCTCCGATCGCGCCCCAAAGCTGTGCTTGCGGCTCCTGCGGGAAAGATTTTCCGGTGCGCTCTTGAATTAATATTTTGAATCGCTGCACAAGCTCTTTGAGATCGGCAACGGTAAGCCTGACATCCGGAAAGTCGTGTTTGCCGTAACGTTCATCCTTTAGATGTTCGATGACTGTCTCAAACGGTTCATGGTCTTCGCCGGGCCGTTTCTGAACTCCCATCACGACGTCGCCGTACATTTGCAGGAAACGGCGATAGGAATCCCAAGCAAAACGCGCGTTATTTGTTTTTTTAGCCACAATCTCGACTACTTCGTCATTCATCCCCAGGTTCAAAATGGTGTCCATCATCCCGGGCATGGAATCACGCGCGCCCGATCTGACGGAAACCAGTAAAGGTCGCTCCTTGTCGCCAAATTTCTTTCCGACCGAGTTCTCAACTTTCTCCAGCGCCGAAGCGACCTCTGCCTTCAACTCTCGCGGATAGGTCCGGTCATGAGCGTAAAAATGAGTGCATACTTCGGTCGTGATGGTGAATCCCGGTGGCACCGGCAGGCCGATGCGCGTCATTTCGTGAAGGTTCGCGCCTTTGCCACCTAGCAGCGGCTTCATACTGCCCGACCCATCTGCGTGCCCGTCTCCGAAGTAATAGACGTAGCGCGGCTTTTTCGTTTTTCTGGCCGGAGCGCGGCTGCTTGCCTGTCGCTTCGATCGTTTCGATCTGTTCCAAGCTGATTTTCGAACGCTGGATTTGTGTCTTGTGGCCATATTTTGGATGCGAAAATCACCAAGGACGAATTGGCCAAAGTAATTTCGGGTATCGCCCTGTCAACGATCCCGAAAAGTGGCGGAACCGTATTCTCTAAAGGTTGGACCCGTCACAGCCGATGTGGCTGCCCAGAAACCCGAACCAGCGACTTAGCGGATTAGGCTGGTGCCCCTTCGTTGTTCGTCAGAACTTCAGCAATCGTCGCCGTAAAGTCATCGACTCCGGTACTCGGTACGATGATGCTGTTGCGGCGGCCGTGAGCTTCTTCGGTGATGCGCAAGAACCTTCCTCGCTCGTTTTCTCTGAGCTCCACGTAGAAATGCTTGCGTTCTATCTGCAGTTCTCTCGCCTCGATGATGTTATCCATTTTCCTCTGAAGGCGCCGACTCTACCGCATCCATTTTGGGAAATGGAAGAAAAATCGGCAAAATTTGAGTAAATTCTTTGCGGCCTCTCACACCCGGCTCGTCTGTGCTGGCGACACCGAGCCGGCGGTTTCGAGTTGAACTCGGCACTACGAGCCCATTAAGTTGCGGTGCTGGCTGCTCAATCTACAATCTGGTGCGCCTAGCTGCTTGAATCGGACGAGTCGAGACTTAATCAGTTGCTCTTAAAGGTAGCTAGGCTCGACCATGCCTTACCGAGTCGATCCAAGTTCCTATCAGCCCCCTGAGGGCGAACGGCCGGCGGTTCCGCGTCCAGTCGAATTTGAGCGACGAGCGCACGATCCTTACGCAGCCTTCCGTTTTGCGGACTTCACCCTGTTCACGGCAGGCAATCTTCTTTCAATCACCGGGCGTTTGATGCTGGCCGTCGCTGTCGAATGGGAGGTTTATGCCCGCACTCATTCGGCAACCGCGCTGGGGCTCGTGGGTTTGGTTATTGCCGTGCCGGTGGTGACACTCTCTTTGCCGGCCGGGCATTTGGCTGATCGATACAGTCGAAAGCGCATCATTCTCGTCTCACAAGTTTTCAGCCTGTTGACATCGCTGGGTCTGGCTTTGGTGTCTTGGAAACACCTCGCCATTCCTCCGATTGCACCTTTGCGTGAGAGTAATCGAGTTTTAGCCGGCATTGCCGGCATCTTCGAACGTCATCAGGCGATCTTCCATTTCGACGACGCATCGATTCCCTTAATTTATCTTCTTCTTTTTCTGGGAGCAGTGGCGCGAACTTTTAGTTGGGCCGCGCGCAGTTCATTTTTTCCTACGCTGATTTCTCGTGACGCCTTTGCGAATGCGGTGACGTGGAATAACAGCATTTTTCAAATCGGATCGGTGGTGGGACCTGCGCTGAGCGGATTGCTGATCGCCTACATTGGGTTTTCGTTTGTATACCTGTTGGATGCGGTGTGCGCGTTTTGTTTCTTCTTTCTGGTGCTCGCGATCCGTCGCAGCAAACAAAGACGAGACAAGAGCCAGGCAAGCACGTGGAAAAGTCTGATGGCGGGGCTCCGGTTCGTGTTTCGAAGAAAAGTGATCCTGGCGACGATCACACTGGACCTTTTCGCGGTTCTGCTCGGAGGTGCGACGGCATTAATGCCCGTTTTTGCAGATCAGATTCTGCACTGCGGTCCGGTCGGACTTGGCTGGCTGCGAGCCATGCCGGCCGTCGGTGCATTTGCGATGGCCTTGATGGTAGCGCACCTGCCCCCAATTAAGCGGGCTGGTCAAACTTTGCTCTGGTGTGTTTCGGGATTTGGGATCGCGACCCTCCTGTTTGGCTTGTCTAAAATTTTCTGGCTATCACTCGTGCTGTTACTTTTTCTTGGTGCGTTTGATAGCGTGAGCGTGATCATTCGTGGCTCCATCGTCCAACTGGTCACTCCGGATGAGATGCGTGGACGCGTGTCGGCGGTAAACAACATTTTTATCGGCACTTCGAATGAATTCGGTGCGTTGGAATCAGGATTAACGGCCGCGCTATTCGGGCCCGTAATTTCGGTCGTTGCCGGAGGCATTGGGACAATCCTGGTAGTGTTGGGCGTTGCGTTTCGCTGGCCAGAAACCCGCAAAATCGGCGCACTCGACGAGGATCTACGTTAAGTTGCGCAGATTGATGCAGCGTGTCCCAAGAAGCGAAGGAAAACAATTAGCCAAGCGAGCTAAAACGCGCCGTGCAATGAAATCGTTCCGTAAGGAGCGCCGCCGTCCTGGTGATAGCGCACGTCGGCGCGATAAAAATCGAAGTTTCTATATGGTTGGTATCCGACCTCTCCGGTGGCGGTTATGGTTGGTGAGATTTTCCAATCCAATCCCGCGCCCGTTCGCACCTCGCTATAGGTTAGGATTGTGTGATTGAGCCTGGGGATTCCATGCGAGTCCCCGAAATCGTTTGGCACGCGATAACTGGCCTGCTTCACATTTGCCCCAACATAAACGGAAACATCCTTGTTCAGCTCGTACTCCAGACGTGGCGTTGGCAGCACAGCATCAAGCAGCCATTGCGATGCGATTTTCCAGCGAACTCCCGCCGCAGGAAGCACCGGATATTTTCGTTCGATATCAACGCTCACCCCCAAGATGAGCTGCAGATTCGGGCTATATATGTAAGTGCCCCCGACCAGGAATGGAAAATTGAAACTGTCCCACGACAAGTTATCGAACTCGGTATCATACACGCCGGGCTGGCCTTCGGCTCTCACAATGATCGAATCGGAAAACTGCATGTCCAATCCCATCACCAGACCCACCGACTGCAGTGTATCTGGCAGTGCGGCACCCTCGGGAAGTCCGAACGAGAACCGCTCCCACTCGGCACCGAGCCGCAAAACACCTGGCTTAATCCGGGGAGTGAAAACCAAATGAACGATCGAATCGTTTTCGTAAAAATCGTTCACATGTTTATTAGGCCCACGTTGCACGTCACCATCACCGACGTAGGTGTCTTCTAAGATATATTCAGTGGGGATATGGCCCAGCGACTCAAACCAGGTACTTGTGTTTTCCTCAGCGACAATTCGCGTCGCAGTCAACAAAGAACACGCAGCGCAAATAACCGTAAAGACTCGAGAGCAGGAATGTTTCACTGGTTAACGGCCTCCACTCGTGTCGCGGCGAAAGAGTGTCACGGCTTTAGTGATATTTTTCATCATCACCGACTCCGATCCAAGTCGCTCAACACCATGTAGCGTGCCCAGCGATGCGGCGGAAATCATGTCCCCGCGCCAGACAAGCGTGGAAGCTTTTCCGTCCACGGTAACAGGCCACAGTTGGTATAATGTCAGAGCGACATAATAGCCACCGCTCGCGTAATAGAGGACATCCGCAGCCTGGTATGTGCCGCCCGGGCCGCTGCGATTATAAGATGCGCCTAGTGTTATCACGCCTTGATCATCCGCTTCGAGGAGCTCCCAGTACAATTCGGGTTTGAGGGACCCAGAGCTGCGTCCAATACCCGTAGCTCCGAGTAAGCCGGAAAACTGATTTCGGATCTTTCCCTGCTCGCGCAAAAGTCCGTTTACCTCCTCACTTGCGCGGATAGAAGGCCCAGCATGATCGTATGGAGGCTGTGCGGACATTCCGCCGGACACGAAGGCTTTCGTCCGTGCGCTCAATATGTCTGCCCAGAATGTCGCCACTGCAGCAGGTATGGTTCCGCCACCACCTGCGGCTCCTGGAGTGAACTTTTTCGCCTCTTCCTTGCTGATCTGAAGAGTCGGAGCAAGCTTTTGAGTTGCTGCGACAAACGAACGCACGGCAGCGTTGCCGGGGGCGCTTTTCAGTTTTTCGAAACTCGAAGGCGCAGGATTTGAAGACAGATCGGAGTGTAGAAAAACTTTTAACTCGCGATGCCTCGTTGCGTCCCATCGGCGCAACGCCTCGATTTGCTGGGCAGGCGACGATCCGGGTGCAACATAGCAGCTCTGAACCGCGAGAAATCGCGGGTTACTCATAGGCGGCCCGTGCGCTGTCTTGACATCGCTTTTTGCCAACTGAGCGAGATCAACCTTGTCAAATATGGAAAACGAGGCGAGATCAGAAAGGGCGTCAGCGTGCGCGGTGCTTAGTCCAAGGCGCAACGTCAACGCTAACAGTAAGAGGCTGCCCGCCCTTACAAAGAGGTACCGCTGGAGATTCAGCATCTTAGGTTTCATGACATACGTATCTGACGATCAATGCCAGATGGTTGCAAATTTTTTGCATTATCGCAATAGGGTTTCATCATGAGCGAACCGGTCATCGTGCTCGACCATCTGAGCAAGAGCTTCGGTAAGGTCCATGCCGTACAAGATCTATCTCTTGTTATCGAGATGGGAAGCATTTTTGGTTTTCTCGGCCCTAATGGAGCTGGCAAAACGACGACCATGCGGATGTTGTGCGGCCTGACTCATCCTACTGGTGGTCACGCCACCATTGAAGGCGCGGATGTCTGGAAAGATCGGCATTTTGTGCGGACCAAGTTCGGATATGTTCCGCAGCGCTTCAGCTTGTACCGGGATCTGACCGTCCTGGAGAATTTCCGTTTTTTCGGCGGCGCCTATGGTGTGTCCGGAGCGGAATTAGAGCCACGAATTGAGCGTTTGCTGAAAGTAATCGATTTGCAGGAAAAACGTGACGTTCCTGCGCAAAGCTTATCCGGAGGAATGCGACAGTTGCTGGCGATTGGCTGCGCGCTCGTACATAACCCATCGCTGCTGTTCTTTGACGAGCCGACCGTCGGCCTCGACCCAGTCCATCGGCAGCAAATCTGGAACTTGCTTTACGATCTTAGCAACGAAGGCAAAACGATTTTCGTTACCACGCACTACATGGACGAGGCAGAGCGCTGCACCGAAGTCGGTTTTATCGAAGATGGACGGCTGCTGGCAAAGGCGTCACCGCGCGCGTTAAAGTCGAGCTTTCGTACCCGATTACTCGAGATCGATGTCGATCCGCTGATGCCCGCACTTGTTCGACTTCGGGATTTTCCTGAGCTGCTCGGTGTTTCGCTGCGCAGCGGCAGCTTGCGCCTTTACGCGGCCGAACCTGAGCAGTTGATAACCAAATGGCGTAAACATTGGCCGTTTCCTGACCTTCAGTTGTTAGGCGAACGCTGGGTGGAACCTGATATGGAGGACGTTTTCACGGCCTATTCACAGGGCTACGACGGCGTTTTGAAAAGGTTGACGTGATGAAATGGCTATCATTCGAGGCGACTGGCAGTGTCGCTTACAAGGAATTTTTGCACATCCTGCGAGATCGGAGGGTGCTGCTGCTGGTATTGACGTTGCCTCCTCTTTTCACGCTTCTTTTTGGGCATGCCTTTGAAACCAGTGAGATAACTGGGATCAGGAGCCTGCTAATTGACAAAGACAACACGCCGCGCTCACAGGAATTCGTCGATATTATTTTGAAAAACAAGACATTCATTTGGAAGCGCGGATCGCCTGAAACAAGGAACCCGTCCGATTTGATCGGGCACCATGTCCTGGCTTCACTGGTTGTTCCCGCGGGCTGGAACGAGAGTCTGGACAATGGTGATCCAAAACCGTTGCTCCTTTATCTCGACAACGGCGACATCAATACCGCCGAAGCCGTGCAAGGCAGTGTGCGCGAAAGCCTGGGTGATTTTCAGCTAAAGCAACGTGACCAGATGATTGAGACCTTGCCGGATGAGGTCGTTGATCTGGGCAAGCAGCTCCCGCTGCAAATTCGGAAGCGATTTGTGTCCATGATGGAAATGTGGTCAGTCGACAGCAAATTACTGTACAACCCCAAGTCGCGGGTGATCGACTTCGTTGTGCCCGGCATTATCGGCCTGATTTTGCAGCTGCTGACGGTCACTCTGATGGCTTGCACCATCGCGCGGGAACGAGAGTCCGGCACGCTTTACCAGCTAATGGTCACGTCGCTGCGGCGTCGTGAAATCGTGATCGGCAAAATGCTGCCTTACCTTGTGGTTTCCATATTGTTGGTTGCGGTAATCATGCTGGTCAGCAACTGGCACTTCGGTGTGGTCTTTTATCAGCTGCCAGCTCTTGCGCTGGTCTGCCTGCTCTTCCTGCTCTGTTCACTTGGGCTTGGATTGTTGATCTCGGCATTCTCGCGCACACAAACGCAAGCCATACAGTTTTCTGTGTTCTTTCTGCTGCCTGTGTTTGTCCTCTCGGGCGCATTCGCACCACTGGAACAGTTGCCCAAAGCGATCCAGTACATTTCAGAACTTTTTCCACTTACTCACTTTTGCCGCGCCTTTCGGATGGTGAACATGTATCACGCCGGGGCTCAATTTTACGGTGGCGACCTCGTGATCTTACTAGCTGGAGCGTTAATCACATTTCTGGGCGCCGCATTCCTTCTGCGACGCATTGAGCAATGAGCGTCACCGACGTTGAAGCGGTGATCGACTCAAGCGGTTGATCGGTGTTTTGCTTCGGACAACCGTTTTATCTGTCCGCAACGATCTGTCTTATTGATGAAAACCGTTTCGTGGCTTGCCATCCCGCTTGTCAGCGCCGCTATTTGGCTGGAGCCTGATGGTGCCGTCGCCGCCCAGCACATGGAGTCGACGCCGCAGGAGGTGTTCGATTCAATGCGCGGCAGTTTCCAACCAGCGAAGGCGAAAGGAGTTCACGCGCGTTATCAGTGGGACTTGAGCGGGCCAGAAGGCGGCCAATGGTGGATCGATGTCGAAGACGGAAAATACGAAATGGGCAAAGGAAAAATCGATAATCCCAACGTGACTTTTGTTGCAAAAGACAAGGTTTGGGTCGCGGTTTCGAATGGCCAAATGGGCGGCACCTGGGCCTATCTTACCGGACGCTTGAAAATTCGCGGCGACCAGGGACTCGCAAGAAAGCTAGGGGAAATGTTCCCTTAGAACTTCGCTTCGGCCCCGACTCTGATATACGGAGCCGGATCGGTTCGCTTTGACTGATGAATGCGGTAAAAATCGAAGTCCCGTTCTATGGTCGCGCCCGCGCCCGCAATCAGTTTAAAGTACTTAAGACCGGAGTAAGCTATCTGCGCACCGGCGCGATATTCGCTGTATTGCACAACCGCGTTACGCACTTGGAGTTTCCGCTCGGTCGTTATGACGTCGTCCGTGCGGGCACTGAGATAGTTAAGCTCCCCGAGGATCCGAAACTCCCAATCATCATTAGGCTCATAAACTAACGCCGGTTTCGGGAAAACGGCTTGAAGGCGTAGTTTGTCGCTAATGAGCCATGTGATACCGCCGCCAGGAGCGACCACTGGATCTTGGAAGGCTCCCCAGCCGATACCCACCGTGGCGAAAACCTTGTCTTTCTTCAACGGGAACGAAACATAGGCCTTTCCCGGAACGTCGACTGCATCCCAGGTGATGTTGTCCTGGAAATAAACACCTGGATCGATCTCAACGCTTATTCCGGCATGGTCTTTTACCACATACTCCAGAGCCAGATGCCCGTACAGACCTTGCAGATGATCGGGTAATCCGTTGTCTGTGCCGCCGAAATCATACCGTTCGTACTCAACACCGGCGCGGAAGTACCATTTGCCAGTCAGATGAAAACGATGGTCATAACTGAAATCGTCGTAGAGTGAATCTCCATCACCTAACTTTGATTCCTTAAAATCGCTACCGAACGTGTAAGTCGTCTCCCAGGAAAAAAGATCGCGCGAGTTTTCGTCCGATGGAGTAGGCGAAGGTTGAGCTTCGAATGTCGCCGTCCCGGCTAAGGCTGATGCGACTCCGGCAAGTACAAAAAAGAGGCAGAGCTTTGGCGTGATACTCATATGGCTAAGGTGACCTGGTCATCGACATATCGGATGTGGAGTCTGAAAGCGATGTATCGGAGAGGTGATATTTTGGCAAGGAGAAATTCCGAAATCTGCGCGCAAATTGTTTTCGGATTTGTTCTCGGAGCATCACGTCGCGATCCGCTGTCTTTTTTACGCAATTAGTTGACTCTCAGCTCATCGGGCATAAACTCCCATCGCTTTGTTGTGACACACGCACTCCCTTTCCTCCAGAATTTGACACCACTCGCCTTCGCCAATCCACTTGGAAGCGCTGATGAAGGGCTGGCCACTTGGTTTCATGAGCGCCTCAGTCCTGCGTTCGTTGCGGTGCTGCATGCGTTTACCAATTTCGGTTCCGGAGAGTGGATCGGTATTGCCGTCTTTGCACTGGTGTCGTTTTTTGCATGGAAACGATGGTGGCCATCGTTGGTAACGTTAATTATCGCTGTCCCCGGCGGAATGCTATTGAACGAATGGGTGAAAGTTCTTGTTCACAGGCAACGCCCTTTTCTTGACGGTCCATTTGTGGATTGGTCTGGCTACAGTTTCGCCAGCGGCCACACCATCGGGGCTACTCTTCTTTACGGCCAGCTCCTGCTTTTTGTTCTGCCGTGTCTCAAAGCGCGCCATTGGCGGCTCCTCTCGACTTGCAGCGCGGTATCGTTAGTCGTGCTCGTAGGGTTCAGCCGTATTGCGTTGGGAGCGCATTTTCTGACCGACGTACTCGCGGCCATCTTTTTTGGAATTGTCTGGCTGACATTTTGTCTGTTTGCCACGAAGCCGATGCGATCGCGTATGGTTTCAAACAGCGGCTTGCCTTTCATCAGCGAACCTGTTGCGGTCCGCGTGGAATCGGTCGAAAAACCGGTGCAGACTCTCCCGGGGTAATCCGGCTGGTCGCAGGCGTTTAGATTGCTCGGCGAGAAAACTATCTCTTTTGAAGATAGGCCCATCTTTCTCGGTCGAGCCGAATTGCTCTCAAAGAGACGATGAAAGGACTTGGCAAACTACACATTACCGCGTGGCTACTCGGCCTCGCTGGTGCTGCGCTCTTTACCGGACTCCTCATTCGGCAGGGGATTAGTCAGGTTTGGGATGCGTTTGCCACGGCCAAATGGGTAATTCTCGGCATCATTCTGTACCATCTGGTCCCAATTTTTTTCGATGCTATCGGCTGGGGCGTTCTCTTCCCGAAAGTCGATCGACCGAGACCCTTTCAACTGTTTTGGACACGATGGATCGGTGAAT
>JBKPMH010000035.1:0-4109 GCA_046732035.1 Verrucomicrobiota bacterium | reverse complement strand
GTCTTCGATCAAAAGCAAAGTGCTTGGTTGGCTTCCTCGTTTGATTAGATCCTTGCGAAAGCGTTGTCGAGGATCGCTAGGCGAAGCGCATTAACAGCACGAGCGAGACCACGGCTAAAACGATGCCGATCACCTCAAAGTAGTTCAGTGACTCCCTGAACAACACCACGCCGATTGCGGTGAGGAGCAACACCAGGGAAACAGAGTACAGGACGCTGATGGTGGCCAGCTTGAGATTTTTCATTACGAACACCCAGCCGAACGCTGTCGACGCGTAAAGCGCGAACCCAACGTAAAACCAACCTGTCCGGAGCGGTTGCTCTCGTGCGCTGGCGAGCTTGAGAAAGTAATCTCCCAGCACGCCGATAACGCTAAAGGTAATAGTAATAATTACAGCGATTGTTTTTGTTCCCATTTCGACTCGTTCCGTCTCAAAAAAATCTGCGAAGGAATGCCGCCGCTTCATCCGATATGCCCACGATTTTGTTTGTTGCCTGGCGATAAAATTTAAAATTGAGCTCGGTCTCGGGTCGGCCGTCGTTCCAGTCGCAGAAACATTTGAGCTCGCTGCGTCCAAGGCGCCGCTTCACGCGCGCAGTGCGTCTGACCGTGATGCTCACGCGCGGCGTTTGCCGGGCGATTCTGCATTTCTTTGCGATCGGTCTCGCGGAGGTGACGACGCCGCTTGCGATGAGACCTGGGCCACCTTCGTTTTCACTCGCGAAAACGAAGATTGTATCCCCTTTCGCGATGTGCTTCCCTCCGTACATCGTCTTTTGGGCTCGGAACGCGAACGTCTTTGCTTGTAAATCGCTAACCCCAGTTTTGATCGCGAACATCACATTGCTGATCTCGCACAACTAATTCCACACGTTCCGATTCCGGCCGGCAGCATTAAGAAAGCATCGGTCGGTGCATGGTTATATTATGGGGCGTCCGCTACACGGGCGAGTTCATGGAAGAGCGTTCTCGTGTCAACGCGGTCGCCGTTGTTCCTCATTCGATAGGCAAAAACGAGTGTGCCCTGTTTGTCCACGAGAAAATCGCCTCCCAGTTGGAACATGTCCGGCGCGAAGCCCAGAAACCGCTCTCCTTTGGCAAGGAGCTTCAGATATCGCCAGTTCAGCGAAGGGGACAGCATCGCGCCAGTCAGACCGGTGCGTCTCATACCCCATCGAGCATAAGTCTCCCTTGTTCGGTCGATTAAAAGGGGGAACGGCAGATCCACATCATGCAGCATTTTGGCGCTGAGCAAGGTCGGTTCATCGTATGCCACGACAAGAACTTCAGCGCCCAGTCTTGCGATCTCTTTACTTCGATTGATCACCTCGACCAGGTGAACGCGGCAGAACGGTCAAGCGGCGTGACTCAGAAATGAGACAAGCACCGCCCGGCCGTGCAAACTTTCGAGCGAGACTATCTCACCTGTTTCAGTCGGCAATTCTAGTTTCGGTGACCGTTCGCCAACTCCAGGTTCTCGTTTCATTGTCACGTTCTTCCGCTGCTGTGTGCGCGCGGCGCTATAGTTGCGAATAATTAATCAGGATCGAAATCGACCTGCAACTCCAAAGCGCGTTGTCTGCAGCAATTGCGAACGCCATATAGGTCGACGGTTCAATGATGATTTCAGCGGGAGAGGAATGAACTCCTTCTGCCTGAAGGCTGACAAATTTCACCTTTCCTCGTCGATCTTCCATACGGCCACCGCCAAAGGATTTCGACGCCTTCTTGACGCTTAAGGACGCCAGTCGCCGCGCCCGCGACATCCTAATAGCCCTAAGCGACTGCGATGAGGTCAATCGGGCTGTCGCCTTGATAAGCCATCGTTTCGAATGGCCGGCCGCGTGTTGTCAGATGCCCGCCCTTTAATCACTTGTAATAAGAGTCGGACTTAATGACTTCGACCCCTGCCCAGCCCCAATAAACCCGGTGCTTTTTGATAAGGTCTTTTTCGACTTCCATCACTTCTACAAAATCCATTTGCTCGCCTTCCGGGGTCGAGCGGGGATACTCCCAGATGAGCAAACGTCCGTCGGTAAAATAACCGGGACGGAAAAATGTCCTCTTACGCGGTTTCCTTGGCGTTGCCTTGTGTAGCAAGCGCCGAATTTCCTCACGACCGTGGCATACGCCACTCTTTGTCTTGAGCAAATAAGGAACTAGCGGACTCTCCAGGACGGCGTCTGGCGCATAAAGAGCGATTATGGCATCGAGATCGTCATTCGATCATGCTTCGTCCCATTTGTGATAAATCCGTTCCACTTCGTCGCGCGCGCTGTCCGGAATTGTTTTGGAGCTAAGGCTTTCAGATCTTTCCTTCATACTAACTCTTGGTCGCCGCGAACCTGAACACGCGTGGTTCGAATTAATTTTAACCAGAAAGAGATATGCCATCGCGGAGCTCGTTCAATGACAAGGATCGCTTCATCTTGCTGGGGACTTGTCTGTATCCTAAAGATTATAGGCCACCTTGTGAGCGGGTTGATAAAGCTGGATGTCATCCGCACCAGGCACCATCAACATGACAATGCGACCATATTCGCGTTGCTCAATGGGGCCTCGAAACTTCGCTCCCTTCGTTTCTAACTCGCGGACTGTGATGTCGATGTCGTCGCACATCAACGCAATCGCGTGATGCCGTGAATGATCGTACGTTTTGCCTTCCCATTCGCTGTGTGTCGGGTGCACGCCCATCTCGCTCGGCCCAGATTGGAAGATGAGCCAATCGTGATCGAAATCCTCGGCGACATATCGCCATCCAAGAACATCACGCAAAAACGCCCGGGTTGCGTTAGCGTCGTCAGAGTAAATCAACATATGAATTGAGGTAATCATAGTCTTTGTTTGTTACTAGCATTAGTGCGGAACTAACACGATAGAGAATAAACAGACACCATTTGAAGCAAAAGCTTCAGGTCGCTGTAGAGCGAGTGCGAGGGACAGCGCTTCATCCTCTCATTAGGTGCTTTTGCAGTTGTCGCGCTGTTATTTAGTTATCTTAGAGATTAACCGGCGGAGCTTCGGCCAGTCTTTTCTTCTGAGCATGAGTCCGCGACAGCGAGGGTGCCCACACCGGCACTGTCCAAATTCTTCGCCCAAATCAAAGCCATAGTCGATCAGGAGTTCTTCGCCCTCTTTGATTGACCGGATACTGGTTAACCAGAGGCCTCGACGTTTCTTTTTGATAGCACAATTGGGATAACAACTATGATTAACGTGACCTGCCGGACTCCATTGCGGTCGTGCATCCATGTCATGCTTAGCATCAAATTTGATAACATGATTCGCGCCGCGAAGTAACATGAGTGCGCCTTCTTCCCACGATATAATGCGGCCTTTGAACTCGATGATTGGCGTACCTGGGCCAATGGCTGCAGCTGCAAACAATCCGACGCCGTTAATACGGGATCTTCGCTTTTGCCATAGCTGCTTTGGTTGCTGCCTCATTGGCTTATCAGCGCATCCTGCTTTTTGTGGCCAAAGTCAGGCTAAGACTTGCGGCACCACGCCCCGACAGATGCAAACCAGCACGCAACAGTCTTCGATTCTGCGACCTCGGCTTGGAGCCGCTCCACCAGAGTGGCAAGGCTACCCACCGGCTCGATGGAAAGACCCAACTGGTCGATCTGCGGTAGCAAACTGCGTAATGTATCGTAATACCATTGTGCGAGGTCGGGTTCCTTGCCGAAACGCAATTCCATGCGCATGGCAGGCTCTGGCAATCCAGCTTCTACGAACGTCCTGTAAAGGTCTGTTCCCATTTCATGATTGGCCGCAGCGGCGCGCATTGCCTCGTCAATGAGAGACGCCGTTGCGAACCAAAGCGGTAACTTCGACAAATGCGCAAGGACTGGAAGCCAGTAAGGCTCCTGGAAAGCAAACACCCCTCCGGGGCGTACCAATTGTGAAATGGAACGCAATGCCGCAACGGGATCGGGAAGGTACATCAGGATAAAACGGCCCACCGCCGCATCAAAGGGCTTGGCGTCTGAGATTTCACCTACATCTGATTGATTGAAAGTTACGTTGTGAACGCCGGCTTGCGTTACACGAGCACGGGCCTTGGCAATGGACTTCGGATCTCGTTCGATGCCCACAACCTCGCCTGA
>JBKPMH010000034.1:0-16481 GCA_046732035.1 Verrucomicrobiota bacterium | reverse complement strand
CAACACCGCCTGTGATACCGGTCAAGGCTCCGTTTAATGTTCCAAGCATCATCTCCTTAACCAGGAGCGTTCGTTGCCTGCCCGACCTTAGATCGCCCAGGGTCATTCCGCGCAAGCATACTGCCAGTGCCTGCACTCCGGTGTTTGCGGCCTGACCGATCAGCACTGGCAGAAATACTGCCAGTGCAATGATCCGGTCGATTGTCTCCTGGAAAAAACCGACCACGATCGCAGCGAGCAGACCACAGAATAGATTCACCTGGAGCCAGGGGTGTCGAAATTTCAAGCTTCGCGCCCACGGAGTAGTGAGTCGCTCCTCGCGTTCCACGCCGACCATTTCACCAGGTTGCGCGCTCAATTCGATCGCTTCAGCTTCGAAAAGCATCTGTCCGCGTAAAAGGCCGAGAAGTCGTCCAGTTTTTTCGCAGACTGGATATACTGGGTAATGCCGAACAAGAACCGCTCTCATGGCGTCAGGAAGAGACATCTCCGGGGTAAGATAAAATGGATTCTTGAGCATGATTTCCTCGAGACGCTGATTGCTGTGCGCCAGTAGCATGTCGCGCATCACCACGACTCCGAGAAGTTTCTCATGTTCGTCCGTGACGAAGCCGTAGGTGATGATCGCCTTCTTTGCCAGTCGCCGAATGTGTTCGGTTGCCTCCGCGATTGTGGTGTCCGGACGGAAGACTGCGAGTGGCGGCTGCATGAGCCGTCCGATGCTACGCTCCGGGTACGTTTGATTCCGCATCCATTGCTGATTGGTTTCAGGAGAAGCGGTGGCCAGGATGGTTTGCCTTCGAGAAGGATTGAAGCGTTGTAGAATTTTCAGTGCGGATGCCGGGTTTAACAGCTCCAGCATTTGGACAACAAACTCATCCGGATAGGCCTCCAGCATCTTGGCCGCCTCCTGTGGATCGTGCTCGACCAGCTTTGTAAATAGCGTTCTTACTTCTGGTTCAATTTCACGGATAGCGCCGGATTCGTTTTCAGGGTCATTCATGGCGGGAGTCTGGCAAGCCGACGTGGCACTAGCAACACTAAGTGTGCGGAGTGGCCGGAACATTCTGTCGCAGCGGACTTGGAAATCAGCAGTCCTCGTCGATCTTCAGTTGTGCGTGTTCTTGTTATTACGGGGGCCGGCGTTTCGGCTGAAAGTGGGATACCGACGTTTCGTGGTAAAGATGGCTACTGGCGCAATCTCGATCCGATAAAGTTAGCAACACCGGAAGCTTTCGCGCGCGATCCGGATCTGGTCTGGGAATGGTATCTCGATCGGCGGCACCGTATTTCCGCTGCACAACCCAACGCTGCGCATAAGGCGATTGCGAATCTTGCGCACTACGCGGATGAATTTCTGCTCATAACCCAGAACGTGGACGATCTGCACCAGCGCGGCGGACTTGAGAAGGCAGAGGTGGTGCAAATTCACGGAGACATTTTCGTTACAAAATGTTCGCGCTGCGATTTCGAGCAGGAATATAAGGAAGAACAAAATGGCGTTCCCACATGTGTGAACTGTGGCGCGCTGATGCGACCCGGGGTTGTTTGGTTCGGGGAACCGCTACCTTTACGTGAAACCCAACGCGTTGAGAAATATTTGCAGCGCGACCCCTGCAACCTTGTGATCGTCGCCGGAACAACGGCAACGTTTGGATACATCATCGATTGGGCGCTGCGCGCAAGCCGCCGCGGCGGCGAGCTCATCGAAGTAAATCCGGAGGAAACTTCGCTGTCTCGATTTGCGACGCGATTAGTGCGAGGGCCAGCTGCAGTGACGCTGCCACAGATTATTGATCAAATAATTGACTGAGAATTGTGCTGTATGGCAGGCGTGGCGCTTGCATTTTCGGCAGAGCAGCCGACACCGCTGCCTCTACAATTCAATGAGGAGGATAGCCTTACTACGATGATGAAGTGATGGCGCGCAGATAACGTTCCGCCGAGCTTCGCACGGCGTTTTGAGCGTTTGAAAGAACATTTGCTTTCCACCACGCACCATAAACCTGATCGAACGAAAACGGTTCGATTGCTTCCAAGATACCATTAATGACGGTCGCACCGAGCGGAATCAGGTTCGGATAACTGCGCATGAAACTGACATAGCGCCGATCTTGCACTACTTGAATGATGTCGCCTGTAAGCAACGCGCCTTTGCCGTTTGCGCCCGCAGGGAAATGCAACACCGTGCCGCCTTCGAAATGCCCGCCGCAATTGATTAATGTCAGGTCATCCCAAAGCGGCAAGGTCGTTCCTTCCCAAAACTGAATCCGCGGACTTCTGCGCATCACCCATTCGCGATCGGCCGCGTGCAGAAAAATTTGCGCATCGAAACGATCGGCCCATTCGACCATTGTTGTGTAGTAATGCGGGTGCGATATCGCGATCCCACGGATTCCGCCATGTTCGTTGATCTTCGCGGTTGTTTTATTGTCCAGCAACGCGATGCAATCCCACAGCAAATTTCCAGCTGGCGATTGCACAAGCAAAGCGCGCTGACCGATAGCAAATTCAGGTTCCGTGCCAATGCCTAGAAGTCGTGGAGCTTCTTCTTCGAAATGGTTTCGATGAACTGCTGCGAGACGCTTGAGCGTGGTCCATTCCTGACCGCTATGGCGGACAAATTGTCGTTCATCTTCGCAAATCGGACAGTGTAATGGCGGACTGGCCCTGTCGGGAAACTGGGTTCCGCATTGCACACAGATAAAATTCTCCATTGAAGAACTGAACTTAGCGTGCTGGTGCGATCGTCCAACACCACCCGTGTAGAGGTGCTCGCCGCGGCGAGCACCTGACCGATCTTGCGCCGGCGTTTGACACGAATGCCGCTACAACAATTCGAAAGCTAATTCCTGCGACGAATCGAGCCGGCGCCAGTGATATGTTTTTCAACTCTCGGATTTCCGGAATAACTAACTTTTCCTGCGCCGGTAATAGCGACTTTCAAGCTTTCGGAAACAGCGACTTCCGCGTCGGCTGCGCCCGTCGTAGAGATTTCGGTTGTCTTGGTTTGAAGTTGACCAGCCTCCAACTCACTGGCGCCGGTCATATCAGCAAGGAGGTGATCGACGCTTCCTTCGAGCGAAACACGTGCCGCCCCGCTGGCCTCAAGAGCAAACGTGGTTCCCGTAATTTGTCTAACTGCAAGCTTTACCGCGCCGCGAATCCTTGCAGCTGCTCTCGTTGGGGTGGATATGACGACTTTGATTCCATGTGTGGGCCAAATCTGGTCGCTAGTGCGCAAACGAAGCGTGTCACCTGAGACGTCACTCTCGACATGAGAAAGAAGGTTTTCGTCTGTCGTGACGCGAAGAGCAGGCGATCCGGCTTGCCATTCAATTTCAAATGCTCCGCCCGCGTCGATCTCAGTAAAGGCCCCAACCGTTCGATCCTCGGTTTCAATATGCCCGTTGCCTCGGATTCCCACCCATCGGCATCCAGTCATCAACACAATGCACAAAGCGAAAGATGCAAAAACAATCTGCTTCATCGTAAATGTGAATTCACTAGTTAGGATGCAACGGGGTTCTGCTTTGGATTCAAGAAAATCCCCTTCACTTCACAATCTTTAGCTTTTCCGAGTCCACGAAAACGTCATCGACGTAGAACTCGACGCGATAATCACCGACAGCCCAGCCGTTTTCGGGCCGCGCCAGGGTGAATGCTCCACGAGCATTTTGGCTCTCGGCCGTCGCCGAGGCTTCGTCCACTTTGTAGTCTTGCGGAAAATCCTCGCCGATATTTTCCGCGACCCAGACTGCTTTAACCTTTGCACCTTTTCGCAAGCGTCGTCCCTGCCAACGCATATAAATCTGAAGCGCGTCTGATGAAAACGTCGTGGTTGGTTTCCCGAATTGATCGGTTGAAAACGTGACGGAGAGCCGCTTCGATGCCGCCTCCGATTTCACCTCCGGTCTATTCTCGATTTGCGGTCGCGCAGCCAGTTCCAGCGAAATGCGCTCGAGTAAATCTCCGTCCGAAGCGCGCATTGTCGTAACATCTTTGACAATTCCGATCCCGGGCACGAACCAGCGATCGATGGTCATTCGACTGGGTGAGCTTTGTTCTCCACGAATATGGAACGCATGAAATTCGCCCGCTGGCACTTCGATATCCTCTTCGCCGGTGACATTGTACTGCTGATGCACTTTTAAATCGCCGGCCTGACCGTCAAAATTCCATGTCGCTCCTGTTTTGAGCGGCGCAGCGATCATTGTTTGCGGCGGATTAAACTTGATCCGTTCGCCATCCAGATTAATCCGAGCCCAACAAGTGATTCCGTGCTCATCGATGGTAACAAGATCGGTATTCGTAATCGAACCAGCCCGGTGCATTTCGAATTTTAGAAGTCCTTTCCCGTCGATGTCCTCTGTTCCCTCCAGGCGGTAGATCACTGGCAAGCGAACTTTCCCATCAACGTCCGCCTTCAAATTCGAAATACTAAGGCTTTTCCCAAGTTCTTCCGTCAGATTGTAACGCCATGTCGTCCCGGGATTGGTGGGAACGAGCGGAACGGCGAACGCCGAGGCCGACAAGAAAAGCAGCGAAAAAAGGAAGGTCCACGCCAACCTGCCTAACGGTCGCGCGCTATCAATCTGACGCAGCCTGTGTAATCTGCGAACGGTCATGTTCCAGAAATATTGCATATCGATCTCGATCCTCGTCCTCGTTTTTTCCTGCGGTGTCATCAGGCTCGCCGCCGGTGCGCCAGGATCCGATCGCCACGTAGTGGTAGTGGTGTGGGATGGGATGCGCCCGGATTTTGTCGGCGATAAGACAACTCCCACGCTTTCGAAGCTCGCCCGTGAAGGAGTCACTTTCCGGAATCATCACGCGGTGTATCCCAGCGCGACGATGGTAAATGGTACCGCGATCGTTACCGGTGTTTATCCCGGCCGAAGCGGGGTGATCGCAAATTATGCGTATCGGCCGGAGATTGATCTGGCGCGATCCATTAGCGTCGAGAGTCCGGCAGTTGTGAGCAGGGGAGATGAACTTTCCGGCGGTAAATACATTGCCGTTCCGACAATTGCCGATGTGATTCAACACGCGAGCGGGAGAACAGTGACGACCAGTGCAAAGACTGTCGGTCTTTTGCTGGATCGACATGCAAATAGTGGATCTGCAAAGAATCGTGTGACGCTGGTGGCCGGTCAGACGCTTCCGCCTGACGTTCTTACTTCACTGGTTGCCGCGCTCGGCCCTTTTCCGTCCGCGCCCCTGCAGCGCGACTCCTGGACGACTAAAGCAGTGACCGATTGCCTTTGGAAAGATGGCGTCCCGGCATTGTCGATAATCTGGTTAGGCCAGCCCGACCTGACGCAGCACGAAACAGCGCCCGGTGCGGGTCGGGCGCTCGAAGCAATCAAATCATCGGATGACAATCTCGCGGCCATTCTTTCCGCATTGCAAAGACAGCGAGCCCGTGACACCACAGATCTATTTGTCGTGTCCGATCACGGATTCTCGACCATCAAGCGCTCAATCGATTTACGAACGCTCCTTAGGAATGCCGGTTTCGCGGTGCAAACTGAATTTGATGACGAACCAAAACGCGGAGACATCATGCTCGTTGGAAATGGTGGCAGTGTTCTGTTTTATGTGATCGGACAGGACGCAACGGTGACGCGGCGTCTCGTCGAGTTTCTGCAGCAATCGGATTTTGCGGGGGTGATTCTGACCAAACAGGATTTGCAGGGGACCTTCAGTTTGGACGACGTCAAAATTGACAACTCACACGCCCCTGACGTCATGATGGCGTTCCGTTGGTACGATTCAAAAAATCAGTTCGGCGCTTCGGGAATGATCAACGCGGATTGGCAACGCAAAGCAGGAGAAGGAACTCACGCTACGTTGAGTCGTTTTGATATGCATAATACTCTGATCGCCGCGGGCCCCGATGTTCAGCGCGGTCAAACCGATGAAATGCCGACGGGCAATGTCGATCTTGCGCCAACAATTCTGCACATTCTTGGAATAAAGCCGCCTCAACAAATGGATGGCAGAGTTTTGTTCGAAGCGATGGCCGGCACAGATGAGGCCTCCCGGGCAAAACAAGCGGAATCAAAGACAATTGAAGCTAAGAGAAGTTTCCCAGCAGGAAACTGGCGACAATCGCTGAAGATTAGTCGTGTGGGTTCAACCATCTACCTCGACGAAGGAAACGGCGCCTTTGGGTCGGAACCTGTAAAGACGGGCAATTGACAGTAAAATCAACAAAACCTAGCCTCAAGTTATGTTTCGGCGGATCGGTCGCATTGCAACGATCGGTGCGCTCTGCCTGGCGATCGGTTTGCAATGGGTTGCGCTTCAATCGCTCGCCTGGACCGGCATGCTTATCGAATATTCAAAGCGCGGCCCTTTGTGTCAGGCAATCGCCCAGACATTCGATGGCGCTCATCCCTGTTCGCTGTGTCACGTGGTTGTTAGTGGGAAGGCTTCTGAAAAAAAGAGAGACGTGCAGTCACCTGCGCCAAGGATCGACATCATCTGCGTAGCGCACGTGATCCGGTTGGTGGCGCCTTTCGCTTTGTTCCAATATATCTCTCCGGATTTTTCGGTTTCTGAAATTGAGCAGTCTCCACCCGTTCCACCTCCGCGCTCGCTCCAGAGTTAGTTCGCGGTGAATCCGAGGCTGCTTCCGTGCGGGTGCACGGGTTGCCAGCATCACACCCATACTAACCCGAGACTGTTCGCGCACAGATCGATTGCGCGCGCGGTCTCTTTTTTGGAGGCAAAATGAAAATTTTATTTGGAATTGTAGCTTTGTGGATCGCGGTTGGCCTAACGAGTGTTCGGGCCTGCGATCTCTGCGGCTGCTATACGCCACAGTTGAACGCCATACCGGGGATGAATTACTCGCTCTTGCCATGGACAAAGGGATGGTATGGAGCGGTTGGCGAGCAATTCACTCGGTTCGGAACATTGCAACTGGACGGAGAGGAAGTGGCAAATCCAACTGGTCAGTACCTCAATAGCTCAATCACCCAGATAGTTGCCGGTTATGAGATTAACAGCCGGTTCGCTTTGCAGATCAATATCCCGCTGATCTATCGCGAGTTTAAAAGGCCGGAGGGATTCGAGATTCAGCAAAGCACGGTTTCCGGTCTTGGTGATATATCGCTTCTTCTCAAAACCGTTGTGTTTCATTATGCGTCGCCCGCTCAAAGAAGCTTTGAGTTTCATGGCGACAAAAACCCAGTCGCAGTGGTACATGAATCGGACTTCACTGTTTCTGCGGTTTTACTCACCGGGATGAAGTTTCCGACTGGTGACAGCAGCCGGTTGAAAGAGGAATTTCACGAAATCGAGATCGAGGGCGCGCCGGAAAGTGGGATCCACGGGCACGATTTAACACTGGGCACCGGCTCGTATGACGGCATCTTTGGCGAGCAAAACACGTTGCGTTACAAGAATTTCTTCCTCGAGACGAACGTGCAATTCACGTTGCGTGGCGACGGCACACATGAATATCACTTTGCCAACGATTTTATCTGGGACGGTGGCCCGGGGTATTACATCGTTCGCAGTCGCGACACGATTTTCGGAATCCAATGTGTGGCTTCGGGCGAGCACAAGGATCTCGATCGATTCCGTGGCAAACCAGCGGAGGACACGGGCATCACTTCAGTCTTTCTTGGTCCTCGGTTGGTGGCATCTCGTGGTCGTTGGAGCGCGGAACTCGCGGCGGACCTCCCGATCTTCATCCACAACACATCATTGCAAGCCGTCCCGGATTATCGGCTTCACGCCGGAATTTCAGTCCAGTTTTAGGTTGATTGTAGCCGCGTCTCTCTGAGACGCGCGCCGGTTGACACGCAAAAGCCGCGGACACCGCGCTTCGCAGAGCGAAGCGGCTACAGCAGTTGCTCTAGGACCAGGTGATCAGGCGAAGCTCGTGGCCTTGCATCAAACAAGGGTGCGTGGGCACGACCCGCACGCTGAAGCCATATGTGCCGCTTTCGGAGGCAGGGACTGCTCCCTGGTAAATGTAATTGCCGTCACCATCGGCGCCACCGGCTTGATTAAGGAGTGTTGCCGAAGGATTCCGAATGTCGCCATTATCAACTTCACCATGGTAGGCTTCCACTCGCACATGTTGCGGATCGACGGCGCCGAGATGGACTCTTGCCGTGACTTCGAGCGATTCACCGACCGAGATGCTTTGTCGATCTTTGTTGCCTATTTGGACGTCCGAAATTTTTACCGCGGCCCAGTCCTTGCGTATTTGGGTCTTCCATTGGCTTAAATGCGTGGCAGCTCCGCAGCCGTCGCTGGAAAGATTCTCGTACGATTTCGCGGCTGGAATGTAGAGCTGCTCGGTGTACTCCTTCACCATTCGCTGCGTGTTGAAGACCGGCGTGACGCTGCGGATTGATTCGCGCATCAGTTGCAGCCAGGCGAGAGGAAGCTTGCCATCCGGTTTCGCGTAATAGAGCGGAACAATTTGGTTTTCCAGTAATTGGTAAAGACTGCTCGCGTCTACTTCATTCTGAAATTCCGTCGTGCCACTATGGATCTCCGCGCCAATCGCCCAGCCGTTGCTGCCGTTATAGCCTTCGCACCACCAGCCGTCCAGGACGCTTAAGTTGATTCCGCCATTGGGAGCAGCCTTCATTCCGCTGGTTCCGCTCGCCTCGAGGGGACGCAGTGGATGGTTTAGCCAAAGATCAACACCTTGGACGAGGCGGCGAGCGATGTAGCTATCGTAATCTTCCAAAAAAACGACGCGATTTTCCAAGCCGGCTTCGCGGGTAAATTTGTAAACTTCTTGAATGAGCGCCTTGCCAGCTTCGTCGCGCGGATGCGCCTTGCCTGCAAAAATGAACTGCACGGGACGCGTGGCGTCATTTAGCAAACGCTTTAGGCGTTCCTTGTCGCTGAATAGCAGCGTGGCCCGTTTGTAAGTCGCGAACCGGCGTGCAAACCCGATCGTCAAAATTTCCGGGTCAAGAATGCGGTTGACCCTGCGAATTGACTCAGGCGATTCCCCCATTCGTTCGCGACGCTGCCGTTCTCGGTCGCGGACAAATTCGATCAGACGAAGCCGGAGTTTTTGATGCGTGTCCCAGAGCTGGGCATCAGGAATATCGAAGACACCACGCCAAAACTCCGGTTCGGTAAGGTGGTCCTCCCATGCACCGAGGTGCTTGCGGTAAAGCGCCGCGAACTCCGGCGCCATCCATGTTTTGGTGTGGACTCCATTTGTGATGTTGGTGATTGGCACTTCCTGGATCGGCACGGCGGCCCACACATCTTTCCAAAGCGATCGGCTAACTTGGCCGTGTAATTTGCTTACCCCATTAGCATGCCGGCTGAGACGCAGCGCCAGGATGGTCATGCTAAAGGGATCGTTCGGATCGAGACGGGTCTGGCCAAACGTAAACAGCTCGTCAAACGGGATGGTTAATTCTTTTGCGAAATTACCGAAATATTTTCGCATCATCTCGCGTGGGAACGAATCGTTGCCGGCAGGAACCGGAGTATGCGTGGTGAAAATGTTGGCCGCCGCCACCAATTGAAGAGCTGAATAAAAATCGAGCTTCTTTTCCACGACATTGAGACGAATGCGTTCGAGCGCCAGAAACGCGGAATGTCCCTCATTCATATGAAAGACGGACGGCCGAATGCCCAGCGCTGTAAGCGCTTTGACGCCTCCAATTCCGAGCATGATCTCCTGACGCATGCGCATCTCGAGGTCGCCCCCGTAAAGTTCGGCCGTGATCAAGCGGTCTTCGGCGTTATTTTCCGGAATATCGGTATCCAGAAGGTAAAGGCTTACCCGTCCGACGCGCAGTTCCCAAACTCTGGCAAAAACCTGCCGATCCAGAATGGGTACGGCTAACAGCGGTTTCCCATTGCTTCGCAGCACTTCCCGGATTGGGAGGTGATAAAAATTTTGGTTCAGATTGATCGCTGCCTGCACGCCGTCCTTGTCGATCTGTTGCCGGAAATAACCATGCCGATAAAGAAGACCGACCGCCACGAAACTGAGATCGAGATCACTCGCTGATTTGCAATGATCGCCGGCGAGTATTCCAAGACCGCCGGAATAATTTGGAATCGATTCGTGAAATCCAAATTCCGCCGAAAAATAGGCAATCGGATTTTTAATCGCGCTTCCAGGGCCCGTCTTGCCGTAGGTATCCTGCCGGCCGAGATATTTTTCGAATTCCTCAAAAACCTGCTTGAGCTCGCGGAGAAAAGTCTTGTCCTGTGCGAGTTCTTCCAGTCTGGATTGCCGCGAAAGCTGGAGCATCCGGACGGGGTTATGGTTTGTGCGGTTCCAAAGCTCCGGGTCCAGATGACGAAACAGCCGGCGCGCAGCCGGTTCCCAAGTCCACCACAGGTTGAAGCTCATCTGGCGCAATGGCTCAAGCGCCGGCGGGAGGATAGGAGTGACGTTATAGGTTTGAAAAGTAGGCATGGGAACTCCGGGTGCCAGGGTTGGTCGTCCTGGTCACTGACAAATTTGAAGGTAGCGAAGAAAAATAAAGATTCTATTGGGAACCCGTCATCTCAAGCAGTCACGCCTTATCAGAGACATTCGGACCTTAGTTTCTATTGGTGTAACGGATCCCAGTTACGATTCGCGGCGCCAGGATAAGGCCGAGAAAGAAACCGGCGATTAGTCCGCAAAGATGTGCGGCCATGCTCACTTGTGGCGTAGAAAGATCGAACGCCACCTGGACGACGATGATCATGACGATGTTTCCAAGCCGTTGTCTTGCCTGCGGCGCGTGACGATGTCGTACCAGGAAACCCGCCCAGGTACCAACGATTCCCATGATACAACCCGAGGCGCCAACCAGCTGCGAGACTCGTACGAAACCGAGTATCGCCAAACCCACCACGCCCGCGCTGGAAGCAAGTCCCGAAACCAGATAGCACACCGTGAATCGAACTGTCCCTATGGATCGTTCCAATGGCGGACCAAGAATATAAAGAGCGAAAAGGTTAAAAAGCAGATGCGTGACCCCGCCGTGCAAGAACAGCGCGGTGAAGAGCCGCCAATATTCTCCCTGAACGACGACGGCATAAGGCTCAAGTGCTCCGACTCGATGCAGGACATCCGGGTCATTCAGATCACCAACGGAAATTTCGAACAGAAACGCGACGGTGTTAACCAGAATCAACGCGAGAACTGCCGGAGCGCCTCGCAATGGACTGTTTCGAATCATTCGGCCGACTTCCGAGGCGGAGCCGGACCGTTGCGCTGGCCGCACGGTTTGGGCCGGGCGAGCTTCACGAAGCGGCGTCCCTGCCATCCCGGGCTCAAAGCTTGCCCGCTGAGATTCCAAATGTCGAAACAGGCGAACCTGATCGCGCAGCTCGGCGCTCGGATGCAGGATTTGAAGAACTTCGCCAAGGTTTGCCGCCGACTTGTACTCTGCCCGCGCGGCGAGCTCTGTCATTTTGCGTAAGCCAATCGCTGGAAGAAAGAGAAGAAGAGTCCAGGCGAAACCGCCGATGTAACCAGCTACACCCCGAGCGAAGACCCATGCGAGAGCGGTGATCGCCAGCACAACCACAGCGGCGATACGCCAACCGTGATGCTGCGTGTTGGGGCGCCACGTTCGTGCCAGCACTAACAGCGGAGAAATCACTGCGAGAAAAAGAAAAATATGATTCAGATCCACGGATGAAGTTTAGCGCGGGTAAAAAGGGTCCGTTAAGACGGCGAACCGTTGAAGCATCAAACGAGCGGGGATATTTGTCATTCTGAGCGAAGTGAAGAATCTCTGGTTAGTTCATTGAACAGCGTCAAGCGCACAATTAGAGATATTTCGCTTCGTTCAAGATGACAGCATAAGCTTCGACGTAGTAACTCTTCAGCGTTGTAACTTTTCAACCTTCTTAACATTCGAATATGCAAATCACGGTTACCGATTATCTCGACGTCATTTCATCCTGGTGTTTCTGGTCTGAGCCGATGTGGGCGGAGTTGAAGAAGCGGTACGGGGATCGCATCGAATTTCGATGGAGGATTGCGTTGATGGATCCAAGCGGTTTGCCAACTTCACGCGAGCAGGAGCAATGGTTTTATCGGCGCAGTGGAATGATGATGCGTTCGCCGTTCATGCTCAACACCGACTGGTACGACGCCGATCTGCAGGAATGGCTCGCGCCGAATTGTGTGGCGGAAGCCGCCCGTGATTTTGGCGTTGTCGACGATCGGGTTCGTCTCGCGCTGTCTGGCGCGGCGCTGCGCGAGGGGAAAAAGGTGAGCGATTGGGACGTTGCCGCACAGGTTGCAGCAACTGCTGGTGAGATTGATAAAAATAAGCTGCTGGAGCGGGCGAAATCGGCGGAGATCGAAAAGCGTGTTCGAGCTTCCACAGCAGAATTTCATGCGCTTCAGGTTACCCAACGACCAACGTTCGTCATCGACACGGAGATTGGCGATCGCGCCGTATTTTCCGGCGTTGTAAAGTTTGAGCCGCTGGCAGCCACGCTTGATTCGATGCTAGACGACGCGGTGGCTTACGCTTCGCACAAGGCGCATTTTGGCGACCCGCCGGCAAAATGAGGGGTCGGCAGCTGGAAACAATATTGTCACCAGATTCACCTTGCCAGCGCAAGATTGTTGCCTACAACTTCCATTCGGCTCGCGATACGAAAGTGAGCTAATCGCCGCGGTGAATCGCAGCTGCGGCGAGGATAGAGTGTCCGGGCGTTTGCCGAGGGCTGGCGCCGGGGATTGCGATAAATGGAAATACGGCGGCGCGGTGCACTCCCGCTTCGCTGGCCAGGAGCTAGTTCGAATCTGCAACCACAAATTCGTGTAAACGGTCGGATCCGCGCCCGCGAAGTCCGAGTCATTATGGGGTCCACCGGCGAACAGCTTGGCGTCATGAAATTGAATGATGCCTTGCGCAGAGCTCAAAGTCTTGGCTTGGATCTGGTCGAGGTGGCTCCAACAGCTGCGCCACCGGTCTGCAAGATTATCGACTTTGGAAAATTCCGGTACGATATCTCCAAGCACACCAAGGACAAACGATCGTCCGGCGCAAAACTGAAGGAAATCAAATTTCGCGTAAACATCGACGATCACGATTATCTGACGAAAATCCGGCACGCCGAAGAGTTCCTGGATCGGGGAAACAAGGTGCGCGTGCAATTGCAATTTCGCGGCCGCGAAATGGCGCACCAGGAATTTGGAATGCAGCTTGTAGAGAAAGTTCGCGACGACCTTATGGGGATGTCGCAGGTGGAAATGAATCCAAAAATTACCGGGCGCAATATCACCATGACTCTGGCGCCATTGCCGGCTAGCCGACGGAAGAGGCGGTTCACCGCGCCGACAAAACCAGCCGAAAACGAGGAAGCAGTTGTTTCACCTGCGGACGCCTGAACGCGAGATTATTTTTGCGCCTTCGGCGAGCTATTCGCCATCGTCTTCAGAGAAGCCGATCCACTTTTGTAAATCTCAGGTGGATCGCCTTGTTCTCAAGGCGTTAGCACGACGTTTCGCCCGCTTTCCGACCAACTAACGATTATGGCTTATGCGGGCTGCGCGCGTGCGCCGGGGAAGTTTTAGGTGACGCTGCCGGCCGTGGAGGAATCGGCGTTGCTCTCATGGATTGGAGCGTTTCGAGGCGTTTTTTGCGGCTCATTGCTTCCTGATTTTTTGGATCAAGTTTTAATACTTTATCCGCGTCAGCCATCGAATTTTTGATATCGCCCTTAACCTCATAAATGTAACTACGATATGAGTAATATTTAACTTCATTCGGCTTGAGCTTGATAGCTTCGGAATAGTCGGCCAGGGCCTTGTCCATATCGTTGAGTTTCATCTCCACAGCCGCGCGCTGTTCGTAAATTCGTGCATCTTCTGGACTGATCTTAATCGCTTCGCCGTAGTCACTGATCGCATCCTGGAATTGTTGGTTTGTCGCTGCAGCGTACGCACGTTGTTGATAAACCGCTGCGAGATTCGGCGCGTATTTATGGTCGAGATCTGTCGCCTTGCGAAGCAATTCGATCGCTTTATCCCACTCTTGATTCTTGGCTGCTTCTGCGCCATCGACGGCCGCCTTGTTTGCTTCTTTCGTATCCTTGGACGCTGCGGCCGCGGATAACTGCGCGCTCGAAAGCGCCAGGGTCGCCATGAAGATAAAGACAAAGATTTTTTTCATAATTTCTTTTGGACGTTGATGTTCCTGAACAATTCGAAACTCAAATAGCAATCAGTTCGATGTACATTAAGTCTGCTCCGGGGATGGCGCCTGTTCAACGTCGTTCTTTGGTTCGGGCTCAGATGAACCTGTTACACTGAGGCCCGCTTCGTCCACGCGCGCAATACGCACGGCGCGCCCCGTGCTCTCGTCGATTTCGATCAGGGCTCCACGCAGCCGCACCTCGCCGCTTGCGACCGGAAACGATGCCGGCAGGTTCGAAACAAATCTGTTCATGATTGGATCAACGGCGCGACCCAGAATAGAGTTTATGGGACCGCACATTCCCGCGTCGCACAAAAAAGCTGTGCCTCCGGGAAAGATCTGCTCGTCGGCAGTCTGGACGTGAGTGTGGGTTCCAACCACAGCGGAAACCTTTCCGTCGAGGAATCGACCCATCGCAATTTTCTCACTCGTAGTTTCTCCGTGTACGTCGACAATGATATTTGCCGTCTCCTCGCGCATCTTCGTCACTGCCGCAGCGACTGAGCGAAATGGGTTTTCCAAAATCGGCTGCATGAATGTGCGCGCCTGCACGTTGATGACACCAATTTTTCCCTTGGGCGTCTCTAAAATAATGGACCCGTTCCCCGGTGCGCCGTCGGGATAATTCAGCGGACGCAACAAACGAGGCTCGGTGTCGATGAACGCGAGAATTTCTTTTTGGTCCCATACATGATCGCCCGTTGTGATGACTGACACACCCGCGCGCAAGAGATCGATGGTGATCCTTCCTGTTATGCCACGACCGCCGGCTGCGTTCTCCCCGTTAACAATGACAAAGTCCAGGCCGTGCTTCTCTTTCAGCTCAGGGAGCCTGGCAATCACCGCTGAGCGTCCCGGCTCACCAACGATGTCGCCCAGCATCAGGACCGTTAACATGGTGCGACACTAGTCACAGCGAAGCACATTGTCATCCCTACTCCGACCGCTGTCCGGGGAGCGATCTTTGCCACACCGAAAAACTCGCGCGCTTCGATTACGTGGGTGAATCAGTCATATTGCTTTCCGTCGTTCCCGTCCGGATGACAGCGCGAAAAATCTGATCATCAATGCTTTATTCGTCGCAACTATGAAGCGCACTGCTCTGCTGACGCTCTGCTCTTTGATTCCAGTATTTGCCGGCGTCGCCGCCGAAAATCTTGGAGTTCTGGGCGCTCATCCGCGATGGGACGTGCTCGAACATTATCAGAACACAATTACTCACGATGAATTCGGGCACTTAATTTACGATGTTTATTGCACCCACGGATTCGCTGCGGATTTATTTGAAATAAACGATGACGCAGTGCGAATTCTGACCAACCGTGAATCACAAGAATTTTTCACTTTGCGGTTCGCAAAGGACGGCAAGCGGCGCAATCCAGTGCCGCGGCTTTGGCATCCGGCGAAATCGTTGCCTGACGCAAAACCTGACAAGCCACTTGCACGCCTGAGAATCGCGCTCGATCCAGGTCACCTGGGTGGGGAATGGGCAAAAATGGAAGAGCGGTGGTTTCAAGTGGGGAACACCGAACCCGTGCAGGAAGGTGATATGACTTTAAAAGTCGCGCGGCTGTTGGCCCCGCGATTGCGTGAGCTGGGCGCAAAAGTTTTTTTTGTTCGGAATAGCAACGAGCCCGTCACGGCCAAACGTCCCGATGATTTTCGGGAGCTCGCGCGGAAGATCCTGATTAAAAACGGCGTGCCACAGCCGCGCGCCGAGGTTCTCAATTCAAATGACCCCGAGAAAGAGCAGACGATCCAGTGGCAGAGCGAAATCCTATTTTATCGTTACAGCGAGATCCGTCGTCGCGCGGCGCTGGTGAACTTCAAGTTGCATCCCGATCTGGTTCTATGCCTGCATTTCAATGCCGAAGGTTGGGGCGATCCGAACAATCCAATGTTGCCTGACATCAATCATCTTCATCTTTTGGTAAATGGCTCCTATTTGGCGCAGGAGCTTGAATTTGATGATGAACGTTTCGAAATGATCCGGCGACTTCTTAGCCGCGCTTACGACGAGGAATTGCCGCTCGCGGACACCATTGCCAGCGCGATGGCTCGGGAAACTCAATTACCCCCATATCAATATCCTACGACAAACAGCACTACTAAAGTGGGCACGACCGGTTACGTCTATGCGCGCAATCTCTTAGCTACGCGGCTTTATCGTTGTCCGGTGGTTTATTGTGAGCCTTACGTGATGAACAGCAAAGATGCTTTCGCTCGGATTCAGGCCGGCGACTACGAAGGGACGCGCAATATAAACGGAATCCAACGCAAAAGTATTTTCCGCGAGTACGCTGACAGCGTGACGGATGG
>JBKPMH010000033.1:0-3845 GCA_046732035.1 Verrucomicrobiota bacterium | reverse complement strand
CATGAGCACTGGCGACGGTACCGTGCAGATCAACTTGCGTGGTGCGTTGCCCAGGGAAACCCTGGTCCTCATAGATGGCAAACGTGTCGCCTTTGGCTCGTTAGGCGGCGCCGGCTCCAGCGAGGGCGAGGACATTAACCTCATTCCCTTCCCGATGATCGATCACATCGATATCCTCAAGGACGGCGCCTCGGCTGTCTATGGTTCCGACGCGATCGCGGGCGTGGTCAACTTCTTCTTGATCCACAAATTCCGTGGCTTGGAGATCGGAGGCAGTTACGGCAACACAAACATGGGAGCATCTAATGACATGGGCGAGTGGGAAGCATGGATCAAAGCCGGCACGGGAGATGACAAAACAGACATCGTGGTGATTGCCGATTTCTGGGAGCGCACCGGTGGACTCTTTAGCCGCGACCGCGATCTTTCTGCCAACGCCTTCTTTACTCCGTTTGGCGGATTCGAGGCTCGCAGCAGGGATGAACCTGGCTACATCGGAGATTTTCCAGGTCTCCGCTTAATACCGAGATTGTTTTTCAGTGCGAACTCGCCGCCGGCGCACTCAGCTCCGAACGCGGCGACTTCTCCATTTTATAAAAGCCCTTTTGCCATTAACCCCAATGCATATCCAGGAGCACCCGGTATCATCGGCCCTCATGCGAAACAATTCCGTCCACAGACTGGCACTGATTACAAGGGCGGTGGCGATTACTTCTTCTATAACTTCGCAGCTGTAATCCCGGCACTACCCCCGGCTGACCGCCAGGTATTCTACGGTTCCTTCACGCGCGATCTGTGTAACAAATACCTGACGATATTTGCTGATTTCAAAGTTGTCCGCTCGTATTTCGATTCATCCCGAGCGGCGGTGGAATTTGCGCCTGATCCATTCAAGCAACCAGGCACCAACATACCCTTCAGTCAATTCGGCATCAGCGTGCCAATCCAGAATCCGTTTAATCCGTTCACGGTCGCGGATGCAACTATTGCAAATTTCTTTCCTGACGGAAGCGGTCTTCCCGTAACTACTGGGGTTCGGTTTCGTGCTATTAACGACACCGGGCCTAGAAGTGAAAAGTTCACTTACTGGGACACTCTCTTTGACGTTGGGCTTAAGGGTGAAATGGGAGAGTTCGGTGACTATTTCAAGAGTTGGAACTGGGAAACCGGTTTTCGTTACTCGCGGAATGAGGGGCAGAATTTGTCGATCGGCGACGTGAGCCAGCCTGGGCTGCGACAAGCTCTTTTAGATACCGACTCGGCAACGGCGTTTAATCCGTTCCTTGGTTTCCTAGGCCAAAACAGCAAGGCGGCCAGAAGCGGAGTCTATGTTACCCTGCAAAATACCGGCGAGTTTGAGTTACCCTTGGGTTACGCAACCATTAATGGTGACTTGTTTAACCTTCCCGCTGGGCCGGCTTCATTTGCGATCGGCGGTGAGTACCGTGGGGAGAGAATGACACGCGAGCGCGACCCGCTTAATCAAACGTTTGAATCGATTGGCTCGGTGGATGGGCAAGGGTTCCAAGCGAACCGCGACGTCTGGTCAATCTACGAGGAAGTGCGGGTTCCTTTTACCAGCCCTATGTGGAACTTCCCTGGGTTTTACAGCTTGGAGGTTGACTTCGCCGAGCGGGAGGAATGGTACAGTCAGAACACTTCTGCTGTTCTGGCTCCTTTGCAGCGTGCAACCAGCTCTGAGTATAACACGCAGAAGCCGAAGGTCTCTGTTCGCTGGGAGCCGCTTGACCCCAAGTATATCGGCGCCCTTATTCTACGTGGCAGCTATACTGAAGCGTTCCATGCGCCGACACTATTCCAGATGACGCCTGCCGGCACGCAGAGCTTCCCAGTGATAGCCGATCCGTTTTCAACGCCATCCGTGTACCGGGTCGAGGAACGCGATAGCGGAAATCCATTATTGCAACCGGAAACCGCCTACGAGTGGTCTTACGGGATCGTTTACAGTCCGAAATGGCTCAAGGGCCTTACCGTGAGCGCGGACTGGTGGCATATTGATCTGCGATCAGTCATATTATCCGTGCTTGGCGGGCAATTCGCCATTGTGAGTAACCCCCCGCCTGCACCACCTGCTGTGCAGAACGGACCGTTGGTGTTTCGTGCGCCCAGCGACATTCCAGGCGTGGTTGGTCCAGTCACCTTGGTAATCAATCCTAACCTCAATCTTGCTGGCGCCATTCTCGAAGGTCTCGATTACGAAGCGACCTATATTCTGGAGTCGTCGATTCTTGGGCACGGGGATTATGGTCGGCTGACATTCACAGTCAATGGCACATGGCTTTCCCGGATCGAGTTTCAGATTCTGGCTAACAGTAAACCATTTGGTCTAGCGGGTTTGTTTATCATTAACAACGGATTCCCGTGGAACCGCGCCAATTTCAGTTTGTACTACGACGGGCCGTCCGACACGTGGATGCAAGGTCTCGACGCCGGCGCAGTGGTTCACTGGATTAGCCAGTACAATGACGACAATGCCGGTCTGACACAAACTCCCAAGTTTAATATGCCGGTAACAGGCGGTCCTAATAATCCCTCGGTATATCCTTTCCGTGCCCGGAAAATCTCTGCTTGGACCACGCTCGACTTGATCCTCAACTACACGTTCAATCTGCCGCCCCCAGCCTCGGTCGCGGTGCCTGGTTTCGCCAAGGATGGCGGTAACAACGTAAAGGTGAAGCACAGCAACGAGAAAAACATCGTGCTGGTCTCTACGGCTGAGTATAACCGCTGTGGATGGCGCGCGTGGTTGAATAACACCACCATTTCTCTTGGGATACAGAATGTGCTCGATGAAGATCCGCCGTTCGCTGCCGGTAGCTTTGAGAACGGCTACGATGAGTCTCTTGCCACGATCAAAGGCCGGTTCTGGTACGTCCAGCTAAAGAAGAGATTCTGAAACGCTGACATTTTAAGCCTCGATCTGGCTGAGAGGTTTTACGCTCTGATCCTGCTTTCCAAAAGGCTCTGCGAGAAAAAGCAGAAGTAGTTTCACCTCGGATTGCATCATTAACACCGAGAGAAAAAGGTAACGCTTTGAACTGATTGCCGAACCCGGACGCGCCGAAGTGGAAGCCCAATTGTAGGGCGTCTGTGTCAGACGCCTAGCCAAGCATCGAGCGGTTGAATCCGTGTAATCCGCAGTTCTCTCTCAACTTCCGCGTAACCTCACGCCGGATTTTACGCACTACTTCAAGTAAAAGGCCAGAAATGAGCTCTCCTTGGCACGCCGGAGTCTTGGCGAAGGCGGCAATCATAAGAGGTCACCGAAGGCCATAACAAAAAATAATGAAAGGAATAAACAGATGAAACAAAATCGTTTCGTATCGCATCTGCGCACAATGTTTTGTGCGCTCGCAATTATCGGAGTGCCATTGGCGTTTCCGAGCGCTAAAGCTAGCGGACCTCCAGTCCCCGCACAGGGAGGGTTTTCTGTCTGCTTCAATTACGCTGCTCCTCCTCGTCAAGTCGGTGAAAACGTGATTATCATGTTCAACATTTCAGGAATGCTTACTGGCACTTTCAACGGATCTTTCGTAGGCACCGAGCTGGATGTAGTTCATCGCGATGGTTCCATAACAAAGCACGGCAGCTTTGTCTTCACGGGTTCGGTTACCGGCAGGCCGGGCACCGGCACGTTGCAGGTCACTTTTGAAGGCATAGGCAACGTTGTGACCGGCCACGAAGTTCTGCGCGCCGTGGGCAGACAGGGAACCGGCGCTCTAGCCGGTGTGTACGATGAGGTAACGGTTGAGGGTGACGTAGGCGCCCCTCAGCCAGGATGCAATTTCTCCGGCGCGGGCACCTATAGCGGACAGATTCTGTTT